>NZ_JABAIL010000007.1 GCF_012641475.1 Flammeovirga agarivorans
CAATGCTTATTTGATTTCATTTGAAATTTTAATTTACATCACTGTCTTCTTTGCAAAATGTTGAAATGAATTAGCATTTTATTAAAAATGTTGTTTTCATATCGCCTTCCGTTTGAAGGGATGACAAAGGTAATGAGTCATTTTTAAAAAACAATAGTCCCATTACCTTTTTATTCAAAATAAATTCAAATACACATTTTAATATACTCTTTACGAATTTAGAGTTTCAATGTAGCATTTAAGTTATATTACTTAACTCTTCTTTCTTCTTATTTAGGTCCTGCTCTAAGGCAGATTGTATGGAAGTATCTTGAATGATACCTATTGTTCTGTTTATTGAGAAAATATCTTTCTTAAGGTTCGCCTTGATAAGATAGTTTGCATATTCTCTCTTACCATACTTATAGATCTTAGGTGAAAAAATCAATAAAATTAATAAAGTGACTGAAATGATACCTAATATAATTTCTTGGGTATAATCTTTAATAATCGCAGATAATGGTTTTTGCTTTATATGAATATCTGCTTCAACCACTTCATCATAAACCTTATATTTTAATGTTTGCGTTTTTTCTTTGTGAAAGTTGATGGAATCATAAGGTGTCATATAAATAGATATGTATCCCTTTCTCCAAGACTTGATTCTAGGTGTTCCATAATATACTTGAATTGCTGATGGTAATTCTATCTCATCCATAAAAGTTTTAACTGTTGGATAAACAGCATTCTTACCCGTATTCAAATAAGGAATTCTTATTTCAAGTGTATCTTTTTTAGAAGTAAAGGTTAATGAAGAAGGAAAGTTAGTTTTCAATTCTTCTCTTAATTTCTCTACTGGCTTGTAATTTACTTTTTGAGTATTTGTAGAAGAATCCTTTAAAATTAAAATATCTATCGTAGCATTTAAGTCATTATCCAAATTTGATTTCTTGTTCGGATAAAATGGAACTTGGATCATAGTGATACTTCTTGGTAGCATTTGAGTCACAGGCAAACTATAATCCAACCAATCATCAGTATTTATATTTATATAATGTGAGATATCAAATAGAGTGTCATAATCACTATCATTATATAATGACAATTGTGCATAAAGTGTGTCTTGAGGAGAATATAAAGTGGTTTCTAAATATTCAATATTTCTTTCAAGATGATTTGTATCTGCCCAGAAGATTTCTCCTCGCACTTTTTCAACTCTTGAGGTTATCGTTATTTCTTGCTGTAAATAGTTATTCTCTAATTTAACTGCACCATAATGATCTCCGAGTTTATCTGCGATAGGTGCAATGGATAAAGTCAGTGTATCTGAATTCGGTATCACTTGAGATATACTGTCTGCTAAAATGGAATCTCCATCTACCATAAACTGAAAGGCATTAGCATCTCCTGAGTATTCAAAGTTTAGTGGGAGTTCTTGCAAATCAAAAAATGTATAATCTGTAAACCCAATAGAATCTGCTTCCACTAAACCTAAATTGATACTGACTGTATCCTGATGA
The DNA here is from genome assembly GCF_012641475.1 of Flammeovirga agarivorans. Taxonomy (NCBI): domain Bacteria; kingdom Pseudomonadati; phylum Bacteroidota; class Cytophagia; order Cytophagales; family Flammeovirgaceae; genus Flammeovirga; species Flammeovirga agarivorans. The sequence goes on from NZ_JABAIL010000007.1 coordinate 1,500, forward strand.
AAGGTTACTTCTTCAGTAACGTTTGATTTCATCGCAATTCTTACCAATCGTTTATCAATACGAAAAGCCATGTAGGCCTGGTTTGTACCTTTCTTAATTGGTTTCGGCCTTATTTTTATACTGATATCCTCAAGTGGTGATTGATGAAATACAGTACTATCATTTGTCTGCCAAAAGTTTTGGTCATCACCGATGTCTATAGAGAACAAATCAGTGTCTCCAATATAAAATAACTCAATATCCTCGCTTTCAATTCCAGCTATACACTTTATAGTGATACTTTTCGAGGAATTGAGATTAATTTTACCAAAATCTACAAACAATGCATCAGCAATAAGATCATTTGAAGAAGGTTTTTTAGATTTTTTCTCTATTACCTTTTTCCAATTTGAAATCTTATTTCCGTTAGGTAATGTTCTTACTTGAATTCCTTCATTCTTCTTAGGAGTCTCAAATTTAAATACCTGTGCATTTGCTATTTGAAAACTCAATGAAATAATAAAAGTCAAAAATATATATTTAAAAAATAAGCGATTCATGAATATTGCTTTTTAGTTTTTCTATTGAAGCTCTGATTCTAATCTATCTGCATAAACCAATAAGGAAGTCAAAATACCTTTGGCCCTACCATCTTTAGTATCCTCTTCGATCATAGACTTTATTTGTTCTTTATAGACTGTGATACCAATACTATCATTAGTCACATCCATCACTTTTGATCTACAGAAAGATTTGAACTCTTCCTTTTCTTGATGGTCTAAAATCTCAAAGAAGTTACGTCCTTTGAACCTGAATAACATTTCTTTTAAACGTTCATCAGAAAATGGAAAATAGTTAGCATTTAAATTTTGAGGTGCATTAGAAGCAATGTTATCAATTCTATTAGCAAGGTTTTGATCATTATTAGAAATAAAACCATTGTATAACTGAGTATCTACATCTGGGTCAATATCATATTGTGAGTTAAAAACTTCTTTGACTTTTTCCATTATAGATGTATCATTTAAGATACTTGTCATTTTCTTTCTGTTTTCCTCAATGGTATCCAATGAAATATTCAATTCCAATGCTCTTGCTTTTGATAAAGTTCTAGTTTCTGCAAAAATACTCGAGCGATTGATATATAACTGTTGTAATCCAGGCCTTACATCTCCTTCCTTCATATCTTCTTTCTTCTTAAAGATTAGTGCCTTCAAATCTTCAATTGAAATATCTTTTAAGAGTTCTGGATTAGTTCTTAAATCGTATGCTATTACTGCATTGCTATTTTTAGTATCGTAGCATATAGGATACATAAATGCGAGATGACCATTTTCTACCGGTACAAAAGGAGAAACTGTCAATAAACATTGTTGATTCGACATTGCATTATTGATCATGTTTTTTACTTCGGCCTTATTTCTCATCTTCATTGCATAATTAAACAACTTAGGTTGATGAGTTTTTACCAGTCTCAATACTTCAACAGTTGCTAAAACGTCTGCAGTAGCATCATGTGCATTTTCATGAAGTATCTTATTTGCTACAGAGAGATGTTCAAGCTTAAAACTTTTCTTTCCTTCATCATTTTCAGGCCATACAATTCCTTCCGGTCTTAAGGCATAAGTAAATCTTAAGATATCTAATGCATCTAGCCTTGAATTATTGTCTGCCCATTCATGAGAATATGGATTGATAAAATTCTTATAGAATCCGAAACGAGTGAATTCGTCATCAAACTTGATATTATTATAGCCGATATGACAAGTTCCTTTGGCTCCCAACAGATTTTTAATTTGTCCCATAAACTGGAATTCCTTTATCCCTTGAGCATCTGCTATTTGTGGTGTAATACCTGTTATTAAACAAGCTTCCGGATCTGGAAGAAAGTCTTTTGATGGCTTACAGAATAAAGTGATAGGATCTCCAATCGGATTTAGATCAATATCAGTTCTGATTCCGGCAAATTGTGCAATTTTATCTTTTCTTGGGTCTCTCCCAAAAGTCTCATAATCATAAAAAAAGAATGATGTCGGGTTCATTATTAAAAAGTATAGCTTTCTTCTCCATTAACATTACATGCAAAAAGTAATGACTTTTACGAAACTAATGAATTGTACATTAATTAGAAATATTCATCACTCAAATAATGTATCTAAAAAAAAATATTAAATATAAAATTTTCATTACGAATAAGTTGCAATTGTCTGTGAAAATTAATTATTTGTATATAACGTAATACGAATATATCTCAAATGGCAAAGTATATTTACTATAAAAAACCTTTTGAAGAGGTTGAAAAGTTAGCGAAGAACGATAAGAAATCTTTGAAAGATTATATTAAGGGTCTTCCATCTTCAGATATAAAAAACTTTGAAACTAGAAAGGCCTTCTTCCAAAGTTTTACGTCTAAAAGAAAAGCCGCCTGGAAAGGTGACGAAGCAACATCTATGATTTTCGTAGATGGTGTTAAACCGTATGCTTTATCTACAAAGGATTTTTTAGAGGAATATCGTATTGCCATCCAACACCGAGGTAGAAAGCCAAGAAAGAAAGGTGGATCGAATAAGATTGTCACTTTCCGTATGTCTAAGGAAGAATATAATGATTTAGAGACACAGGCGAATAAGAAAAATCAGAAGGTATCGGATTATATTAGAACTCTGATTGAAGAGGATATGAAAAAGAAATAGATATTATTACAAGGATATTGAAAAAGGGTTGACATTATTTATAATTATGTCAACCCTTTTTGTATTCCAACATTTATAATTCTAGAAAAGTAAATACTTAATGTAGCATATAAGTCATATTGTTATTCCTCTCCTAGTATAAATTTTCGCAATGTATGTTTGTTTGGAAATTTGTTGCCATCTTTTACGGCCATTCTTACCGCATTTACTTCTGGCCATATTTTCCAAGTAGGGAAAGTTCTGTATTTTTTTACTGCTGCAGCTATTGTAGCTTTTGAGACACCTATTTCTTCTAAACGTAACTTTAACTTCTCAACTTTATCATCAAAATCATTTTGTGGGGGTACTATTGTAGCATTTAAGTTACTTCCTCCAAAGTTTATTGATGCTTGAGTTGTTTTAGGTTCTTCTTCTATTTCAGCTTGTGACTCAAATGATACATTCGATGTGATATCTTGTCTAACTGTATCGAGTTCAAGTGTCTGGTCTTTGAGTTCCATGTGGAACTTAACTGCTACTACAGTTCTTTTTACTTTCTTACTGATCTCCCATGTAGCATTTAGGTCACTTTTTTCTGTAATCTCTCTACAAGCTACATCAAGGACTCTATTTTTCAACATAGCAAACCTATTGTAAGTTGGTTTTCCATCTATGGCCAATAGTTTCTTTAACTCTACAACAGTAAACTCCCTTGTCTTATATCTACCTACACCCTGTTTCAAGAGCTCATATACCCTCATAGAGAATGTAGAACGCATTTCATTAATATTCTGAAACATATAATCAGTGTAGTTATCAGAAGGTGTCAATAACTTTGAGAATTTCTGATTAAACTCAAATGATACCATACAACCATCGATATTCACTTCACTGAAGATAGGAATATATTTTCCTTTGAAGTGTTTACCGGGCTCACCTGTTGTAAACTTTAGAGACGACTCAGATAACAATCTACACGCCTTATCTACATTCACATAATGCGATCTGTTTAGTTTCTTTATACCATATAGGTCTTTGATATCGAACGTTACCATATCTTCTGGTTTCGATCGGTCAACTACTGTAAAAAAGTATAGTAATACTTTTTGGGCCAATGGAGTAAGAGTTTTTCTATCTTCTGCATTAATAAAGTGGTTAGATCTCCTGACTTTCTGTTTACCACTACTAATATTAACTATTAAATCTTTCATATATGACTTATATGCTACCCAAGTATCTTATTTGCTACTTGTGATGTCTGAAATGCTACGCTAATATGACTTAAATGCTACTCAATGTATCTAAAATGCTGTTTGAAAATGACTTATATGCTACAGAAACGACCTCTTAATAACTGTATATCAGTTAGTTATGAATGCTATAATATATAAGGTAATAACTATTAATAATTAAATAATCACTTCATACTTAAATTTATGTATCATTTAAGATACTTAATTTATTATGTGTTTGAGTATTTTATGAATAGTTATAGTATCATTTGAGATACAATGAGGATTCATTTAATCAATAATTCAATTTATTTTTTGAAAGTATCTCATTTGCTACATAAAAATTAAAATAGTTTACCTTAGATATCTTAAATGCTACTTTAAAAATATAGGAGTAGATTAATTAATATGACTTAAATGATACATTCTATAGAAATACGAGTAAACAATCGTTATTGCTCAGTCTATTTTAATGTAGCAAGTTAGATACTTATACCTAAAAAAATTTAGGACTACACGATGTATCCTAAATGCTACATTAATTTCAATGTCCTAATGTAGCATGTTAGATACTTAAAAACAACAATTTTATTGATTTATTGTAGCACTTAAGTCATATTTTCTGTGAAAATTTAATAAATATGCCTTGAAAGTGATAGTTTTATACTAACTACCTGATAAGTATGTCATGTTATCAAATAATATTATCACTGAAAGTAATATAATTTTTTTCAAAATTAATTTTGATTTCCTTAAAAGTGATATATATTTGCATCAAATAATAAACATTCTATCCTTATGAGTAATATAGTTGAAAATATTAAACGAGTACGCTCCACAAAAGGAATTAGTCAGAGTAAAATGGCTGAGGCATTAGGTATGTCTATGTCTGGATATACCAAAATTGAACGTGGTGATACAGACTTATCGATCAAAAAGATTGAAGATATAGCTGGAGTTTTAGGTGTTTCTTTTGAGGAATTGATGAAAAAGAAAGAAGCAAAGATTATCACTTTTGCCAATCAAAAAGGAGGAGTAGGTAAATCAACCATGTTGACTTTATTTATGACATCAATAGCTAAAAGAGAAAATCTTAAAATTCTTGTTATCGATTGTGATTATCAGCAAACAATATCTACGATAGTAGAAACAGCTGGTATTGATGACAATATTTCTTTACTTACTTTCGATTTAAATAGATCTAACTCACCCGTTTTAGACTTTATTAAAATCTTAGAAAAGGAGAAACATAATTACGATATTATTGCTATTGATACAGCAGGTTCATTACAACAATCTGACTTTATCATTACCACTTTAGCTTATTCTGATGTAGCTATTTTACCATTAGAAGCAACAACAGTAGCCTTATCATCTTCGTTTGCAACGATTTCTGTTTTACCAGATATTGAAGAAAAAAGAAAAGAAGAAGGTAGAAGTTTCATTGCTCTAGGAATTATAAATAAAGACAGCAATACATTAGAAAGTAAAGATCTTAAGGCTTTAAAAAGCTTCGATAACATCAAGCTATTAAATACTACTTTAAAGCAAAAGGTAAGATATCATCGCGATCTTAGTTTAGAACATGAGATTGTAAAGGCGAAAGCAAAAGATGAATACAATGACCTTTATAACGAATTAATAACACATTTAGGCCTGTAATATTATGGCAAAAGGAAGAAGCTCAATAGCGAATCTACTCACTGCGAAAAGTATTAAAGATAATACTACAAAAGAGAAGCAGAGATTAGATATTAAATTAGAAGCTGAAAGAAATTCTGAACAGGTAGAAAAAGTACCGACTTCTTTACTACAAATTGACCCAGTTTATCAAAGAACTATCCGTCCCCAAAGAAAAGAGGAGGCAGAACAATTTAGGAAATTAATTAATGATGAAGGTATTCGTGATGCTCTAGTTGTTTATGATAATAACTTAGGGACATTCATTGTGGATGGACACCACCGTTTGCAAGCGGCGAAAGACCTTGGGATTGATAGGGTCCCTATTAAACGTCTTGAGTTTGAATCTCAGTCTGATGCTGTACAGTGGATGTTGAGAAACCAATTAGGACGTAGAAACTTACTAGATGCTGAACGTATTGAGATTGCTTTAGCATTAGAAGGACAGATTCAAGAGCAAGCAAAAGCTAATCTAGTAGCAGGAGGTAAAGGTGAGAGTAATTTACCAAAAATTGATACTAGAGAAGAGGTAGCCAAACTATCTAATACTTCTGCAAGAAATGTAGGAAAGTATAAAAAAATTAAAGAGCTAGGTGATGATGAATTAGTCAACGAAGTTCTTGCTGGAGAAAAGTCCATTCACAAGGCCTATACACAAGTAGTAGAGCCAAAGAAAAAAACAGTAACCCAAACACCTCCAACTGTATCTAATGATCAGAAAAAGGTGATTAGCTCAGATATTAATACCATTAATGTAGCATTAGAATTACCAAATTCTATTCAAACAGCAATTGCAAATGATGCCTCTCAATATGGGCAATCAATAGAAGAAACAATTGTAAAAATTCTATCGAGTTATTACAATCAGTAATATTCAAAATTCTTAATACAAAAAAGGATACACTCCCCGACCAAAGTTTGTGTATCCTTCTATTTTGTCCAATTTAAATCTTCAAGTAAAATGAACATCTCAAAGTTACACCATTTTGTGTTAATTACACTATCGGTGTCTTACAGTGCTTATGTGAGTGGCGCTTTTTTAGCTCAACATGTAAACTTATGGATCGCTTATTTAGGCTCCTCTACTCTCTCTTTGTTAGCACATGCCTACCTTGTAGAAGGTATGACTGCTCTAAAACGAAAGAGATTATCTCCCTCTCTTTTTGTAGCGATTGTTCTTGGTGGTGTGATTGTATCATCTGATTTTTTAGGAATCCATGTTCAAGCCAATGAAAAAATCAATTCAAAGTTCGACCAGGAAATTTCAGTTCTTGAGAAATCATTATTAGATGCTCAAAATATGTTGTTAGAGAATTCATCAAAGAAGAACTCTTGGAAGTCTCACAGTAATGCATCAAGAATAGAAAAACAGATTGTAAAGTTAGAGGAACAATTGTCTACGAAAGTCAATGAGAAGGCTGCAGAAATGAAGGCAATATCAGGCCAAACAAATCACCTACAAGGTTTAACTATTGCATTGTTTTTATTGTCAGCTTTGGCTAGTTGGTCTACATTAGAAGGATCCACTATGAAAACATATCCACAAACATCTAATGTTTCACAGAGCAATTATTTTCAACCGGAGTTTAAAGAGAGGGTTCCATTGAACGAAATCAATTTGAATACACCTACTCAAGAAAGTAATATTGGTTTTAGTTTTTCAAAACCTCAAGCGACTCAAAATGGGAACTACCTCGAAAGGTACCCGTTGTTGGTTAGAGATATTGAATTAGATCACTTGTCTATCTCTAAACTTTCTGAGAAACACAATGTCAGTACTACAACGGTGAAAAGAGTTAAAGCTATGGTTAAGATTATAGCAGCTTAATTTAGTTCATTAAAGTTTTTCAATAAAAAAAGTAAGCCTCAATAGTTAGTTATTGGGGCTTACTTTTTTTATACTCTACTATTATATCCTACTCGATCAATCAAGCGTTATTTTTCCTTCATCAAATCAATTTATCATTTACAGTTTTATTTAAAGTATTTGTATATGGGTAATGGCGACTTTATAATATCATAAGAAATTAGCCTCTACTAATAGAATCATCAATTGAAACTAGTATCTTTTGATTTAGGTAATTTTCTATAAAATGAACAATCAATAGGGACTTAACATTGAAAGATGTTCGGGTGAAATATTTATTTTACCTAAAAATGATTATTAGAGTCATTGCAATGAACATCTTCAAACAATTATACTACTACTAAGGTTTTATTCATTATCGTAAAGAACTAGACTATTAAAAAATTTTCAATCCAAAGCTATATTTCTTTTTGATCACATTTGTACTTCGGGAAATATTAGTTCTAATAAGTCGTAACTAGACTATTCTAAAGTGAATTGATTTGTAGCATATAAGATATATGTCCCAGAACATGGTTTGGCAAATTTGCCAAAGGTAGCTTTTAAGATACTTTATTTATATTATTCAAATACCTTCATTAAGCTTCTAGTTCATTATTTTCAAGTTGGTTATATAATTAAGGTTGGTATATTAATGATTTCAGAATTTATTCATATGTATAGTATCTTAAATGCTACAAAGTACTGTATTTAGTTATTAGATATTTTATTTCTCAACAGGTTTGGCAAATTTACCAAAGGTTAAATTCCTAATTTATTTATGGTAGCATAAAAGTATCTTATATGCTACATCTGATATAAATTGCTATTTTAATTAGATATGTAGCTATTCAAAATTTGAATCAAATTAGTGATGATATAGTTAAAGTGATTACTTATTATGATTCTTCCTTTTAAGGCTTTACCAAAGGTTGATTTATAAGAAGTTTATTATCGAATCTTGGTATCTTAAAAGCTACATTTATTATAAGTACTGTGATTGATATTATTACTTTGTGAATGGGTTTGGCAAATTTACCAAAGGCTTTATGTTGTCTTTTTAAATTGTTCTTGGTGTAAGTTATACTAGAGATTATAAAGTTAACCTAGCTTTGATTATTTGAATTCTTATTTGATCGATATATAGATACACATTATTTATCATAGTTGAATCTTCTACAGAAAATTAATTGAAGATCTATTTTTCATTTGTGAAACTTAGACTACCTGGAAAAACTGTTTTGTGATAATTCACATAAATTCTGAATAAGATGAATTATTAATAATCGACCAGCCATAATATCTATTGGTATCATTGGAGTAGTTCACCAAGTAAAATTACTATTAGTCCGTGTTAATTATGTTAGTATATAAGTTCCTAAATTTCTTTTGATCACCATTATTTTAATGTATCAAAAACTTTAAAATCTATTTTTTGTTTCATGAATTCTTAATACTTCAAATCAATCTCTTGGTATAGAAGTAGCATTTAAGATACTTTCCCTTTATGGTTTGGCAAATTTGCCAAAGGTTATGGGGATATATTAATTTCAACTTGTCTGAATTATTTAAAATAATGAATAGAAACATTGTAGAGTTTGAATTGTATATCTAAATTCTGTTGTAATTACTCCTTCAAATTTCACAAGTATATTTTTTTGCTTACAGTAAATTAATAGGATTCCATTAGTATTATAAAGCAACTTTGAGAAAGTTTTTTATTAGTGTAAGTCGAAACTAATTATTATAAAAGTAACATCTATGAATACATACCTAGAGAGTATAAAAAAACAGTTTGATTATTATAAACTCCTTGGAGAAAAAACATTTGAGCAAGTACCTGAGGAGAAATTATTTTGGCAACTGAATAAAGAAAGTAACAGTATATCTATAATCGTTAAACATCTTCATGGAAATATGATTTCTCGTTGGACTAACTTTCTAACATCTGATGGAGAAAAAGAATGGAGAAATCGAGATGAAGAATTTGATAATGATATAAAATCTAAAGAAGAATTATTATTGAAATGGAACGAGGGATGGGAATGTTTATTTAATGCTATAAATTCTTTGACTGAAAAAGACCTTGATAAAATAGTATACATTCGTAATATGGGACATTCAGTATCAGAAGCAATAAATAGACAATTAGCACACTATCCATATCATATAGGACAAATTGTTTTTATTGGGAAAGTTATACAGAATGACAGTTGGAAATCTCTTTCAATACCAAAAGGAAAATCAAAAGAGTATAATCAGAATAAGTTTTCTAAACAAAAAAGAAATAAACATTACACTGACGATCTATAAAGAAGATTGCTTTAATTAATAACTAAACTCTATCAATTGTGAGGAAAGTCATAACATATCATCTATCCTATTTATGAGGTTGAAAAACTATTATTATGAGTTTATCTTTATATCAGTTTTGATTTATTACATCTTATATTTTCCATTTGATGTTAGGTTTGGCAAATTTGCCAATGGTTAAATATTAAGGCTCATGAATTCTGACACACTTAGAAAAGTATCTTAAAAGCTACAAAGGTATTATTACTCACTTTCTGATATTTATCATAAATAGATTATATAAATGTTCTCTTCAATAGAACTCTATTTGAAAATGATATTTTTATTACTCTACCGATGTTTCTCAGTGTTAGCGTTAATTCAATATTATATCTACTTCTATTATTTGAATTAGGAAAATCAAATTAGGTACTACAAGTTTAGATATTGATAAACTGTAATTTTACTTTTGAAGATTTTAGTTCATTTAGATAGTTTATCCAGATAATAACTCTATGCAAAATGATAAATGAAATTACCTGACAACTTTTGAATATCCTAGAAATATGAATTATTGAACTTTGAAAAAAACTATACCTACTTAGTATATTAAGCTTACTAAATCAAGAACGATTTATATCATCTATTGTATAAGAAAAACGATCTCATAATATTACTCCAACACAAAATAATACTTAGCACTAAAGATATATAAGTATTACTTGCTTGAAAAGGACACTACAATCAGATTTTATTTAAACATTATTATTCGATTAGATAAATAGTCTCAGTTCTATATTAGGGTTGGCAAATTTACCAAAGGCTATTTCCAATATATTCAGAAATGAAAATACAGTTGATTAATAAAAGACTATAGAAATGATGAGTATTTGAAAGTATCAAATAAGATACTTTTCTAAGTAAGTGTTCAATAATAAATTGTTACAGATAAGTATTAATAATAAAAAGTATCTTAAATGCTACTTATAAATTTAGTAAGCAAAAAGTGACTTATATGCTACATATGAGCTTTACGTTATTTATGAATACGATATTAGAATGATACGTTTGGCAAATTTGCCAAAGCCTAAAAATTATCATGTAGCATTTGAGATATATTTTAAAGTTAGTTCAGAAGATGAAAACTTTTTGATAATAAGTTTATCTAATAGGAATATGGTTCACCAAGTATTAAATCTATTTAGTGAAATAATTTCAGTTGTAATTTTTTTAGGAAAATGTGTAGCATGATTTTCAAGCAATCCTACCTTGAGCACTTTAGGACTATTTTTCTTTTTTACCTTCATAAAATCGAGATTTTTAATCACTTTATACCCAAATTATGATGTATTAGAGGACAGTTGCTGTAGAATAATGAAGTATATGTCTTTATACAGAATGTTATTTTTTGTACTATATTTAGCTTTTTATTCAAAAATAAAGTGAGGATAATGAATTTATCAAATAGAAATTTTAAAAATCATGCAAATTACTTTCCCTCAAATAATGCTTTAATGAGGGTTCTAAATACATATTCATTAACCTATATAGATAGTGGTTTTAAGTCTGATACATATAATATCATTCATATTCATGATACAGACAAAATTGTAATAAATGAAGTTTCTGAGGCAATTGACTTTTGTGAGAATAGATTGAGAAAACCATGTGTTTGGCTTGATAAGAGTGACTTAAATGATACATTAAGTGATATTTTCCAAAATTTGGACTTAGAAGAAACGGGATCAAGTGTCATGTTAGAATTACCAACATTATCACTTGTAGAACCATATGAAGTCGATAAAAATATTTTTCAGGCAAAAGAAAAACAAGATATCATTGATCATGCCTTTGTTATAGCAAACAATTGGGATCCATTTGATACCGAGGTTTTACATCATTATAATAGGAATGTTGAATTCATCTTAAAGCAGGATAAATCGATTCTTTTAAATTACTCTGATGGAACAAGTACAGTTGGAGTGATAGAATTATTTCTTGATCCAGAAAATCCTAAGGTTGCAGGTATTTATAATCTATCTGTATTTAGTGATCAAAGAAAAAATGGAATAGGAACAAAGCTAGTAGAAGCGGCATTGTATTTTGCTAAAAATATGAATGTGGAGCAAGTAGTAACTCAGGCATCTGAAGATTCATTGGGCATATTCAAGAAATTCAAATTTAATGAAACGGGTATAATTCTTGAGTTTGGGAAAAAATAAAAGCATCCTGCAATGCAAGATGCTTTTAGCTAAGCACGAATGCTTAACTAGTTGATTTTTTTATATAGGTGACTAACCTATGATTCTTTACCCAAACGCAATATAAAACCAAAAAAATTAAAATCACAAAAAAATGTAAGTATTTGTGAAAAATGTTACATTGCACCAATGTTTTAACTTTAATGAAATGCTAGATAGACTCTTACTTTCCATATTGAATATCAAGGGTTTTGGTCCAAAATTCTTATTCAGATATAAAGATTACTTAATTGAGGCAGAGAATTCATGTGAAACTGTTTTAGAGGCAATTTCTTTTGTTTTTGAGAAAACCAATAGAATTCAAAAGGTGGCTTTAGAAGAAATCAATGAAGGTATTAATGTAGCAAATAAGATACTTGAAGATTGTTCATCATATAATATTGAAGTATTGAATTTTTTATCTCAGGATTACCCTCAACAAGTTGCTGAAGTAACCGAGTTATGGCCTTTACTTTACGCAGTAGGTAATCATAAGTTATTAAATAGATACTCTGTTGGAATTATTGGTACAAGAACTCCAGATCAGGTAGGTATGAAAATTTCAAATAGAATTGGAGAGTATTGTACAGAAGAAGAAGTGAATCTCATTTTAAATCAACAGAAAGGTGTTACCATAGAAGTACTAAAAGAGTTTGATGGAACGTTTGTTGGTGTTGCAGCTTCAAGTCTCGACCAACTTTATACACCAGACCATGATATACATAGTGCTACAATGAAATGTGTAGTATCTCCTTTTCCCCCTACTGTTACTTATGATGAATACAGATATATTGAAGCTTGTAAAGTGGTTGCTTCATTGTCAAATAGGTTAGTACTAGTACAGGATGCACCTACTGATGACACAAGATTTGTATTGAGTTACTTCTCTAGAATGGAAAGAATACTGGGGGTTATCTTACCAGTGAATAATACTTTAAACCACCCTAAAAACGCCGGTAATCGACTTTTAATAGAAAAAGGTAAAGATGGTATGATAAGTTATTGTAAGGCTAAGGACGTAAATAATAAGACGTTTAAATGTACCATTAAGGTTTTGGAGAATAAAAACGATTTTCCTCAGTTCTTTTTGGAGGAAGAATTACCTTTTTAAAAAGACTTATAAAGAATAAAAGCACCATAAGATAATCTCTTATGGTGCTTTTTGTTTTCATTAAGTTTTGAGGCTTAATGTTAGTGGATGTTACAGTAAATCACAAAGTCTTTGTGGAATTTCGTAATCATCATCTTTCATTAATTCGCTAGTAATCGTAACATCTTCAGTATACCACTTACCATTGTAAACAGTGTGGAATTTATATGTTTTACCGATTTCCATATAGTATAATGTTACTTTACCATTACGAACATAGTAATATTGGTATCTAGACCACCAATAGAAGCTGTTTGAAACATCGTATTCAACGTAAAGAGGTACAGTTGGACGGATTACAGTATCGCCACAACGGCCTGTGTAATCAATCGTCACCGTTTTATAATCTGGTAATTTACTTAAGATTTCATCGACATTTAATGTAACGTCACCATTACATAAGTCGAAAGCATTTGAAGTATAATAAACTTTAGATGCATCAAATCTGTCATAGATTTCAACTGTCATACTACTATTTCCTAAACTATACCATGGTCGAATATTTAAACCATCGTACAATCGCATACCATAGTAATCATATACTCTTTGCTTAGTACCATCAGGGAAAGTAATTAAAACTCTAACACCAGCAAGAACAGCATCATTATATGTTTTATCGATTGAGAATTTGATTGAACCAAAGTCCTCATTTCTTACCCATGGATAGTAAACATAAGTGTAGTTCGAATAGCTACTAGTGTATGTTTTAGGTGTAGTTTGTGCTTGGTATGATCTACAAACTTGCATATCATAACCAATCCAGAAGTATGAAGCATTTTTAGTTTCAAAAGAGATATAAAGGCTTCCATCTCCATCTTCTTGTACAGTAGCAGCTTCTTCAGTTTCACGAACGTACCAATCATAATAGTTATTATTATTTGACATTCTGTAAACAAAGATTTGATCTCCTGCTTGAATTCTGTTACCAGTTAATTGATTGACAGTATTAGGGTTAATATCAGTTCTAACAGTAAAAGAACTTGAAGTTTGATATACTCTTTGGTATGAAGAAGTATAAGCATACATGTAGAAATATAAGAATTGGCACATGTAAATACCTCTATCATTTTGTAAGTTTCCTTGTGTATTTCTGATTAACGCAGGAATATACATTCTATATGAATAACCATTCCATGAATACGATTCATAATCGAATGCACCAAGACCCATTCTTAGTCCACTTGCATCGATGTTGTTTCCATAGAAATCAGTGAAACCTGAACTTGCAGGAATTGACACTTCAGCACTTAAGCTACTGTTATTCCAGTAAGTTCTTTGTGTACTAAATGTCGCTGTAGATGAAAATCTTCCTGAGCTTAAATCAAAATTATCTTCGTCAACCTCTTCTCCTTGAGTTACGTTATCTAAACGATCTAACTCAATACGAGTATAGCTTAGTGTATCGCTTTCAGTTAAAGTAACAGGGATTTGTTGTTCGATATAGTTATCACCACGTACCATTACAGTAAATTCTAAAGGTGCGGCAAAAGTGTAGTCTGGATCTACTACAAATGATAACATACCGTTCGAAGGAGTAAAGTTCTTATCGCCTGCTTCGTTATATAAGTATTCAGCACCTTCTCCAATGATTTCTACAGAAATTTGTTCCTGAGAAAGATCTTGCTGAGTAGTATCAGAAATCTCAATCATACCAAAATGGGTAGATGTAGATGAATTTACAGTAATATCAACACCTTCCAATGGGTTTGTACACTGATAGAATGTTGCTGCAATACAGAATAAGAGAATATATAATTTTTTCATGTTTAGTTTAATCTAACTGCTAATCTTAATTTTAATTGTGGGAACCAAGTGTATTCTTCCATGTTCGACTGAAGTTGAGCTTCTTGAGTACCCATTGCACTCAACAATTCAGTTCCTGTTAATTGAACATTTGGTTTTCCTAAGTAGTAAGTCCCGATATCTAAACCAAAACCAACTCTTTTCTTAGGTACTGCTCTACCAATACCAATTCCGAAGTAAGGTGAAACTTGTTTCCATTCAGCGTCAAACTTTAACTCACCAATGTCTTCTGGATCGATCGTTAACTCACCAAACGTTACAGAATTTTCATAAACACCAAGTAATTTGACGCCACTGCTCATCATGTAAGCAAGACCTGCAACTACTTTAAAGCTACTACCTTTGAAAGGTAGATACTCGATTCTTAGATCAACGTTTACCATTTCTACATCAACAGTTGATTTCAATTGTTTACCATCAACTGTAATTGATCTAGAAAAGTCGTTGATTTTGAAGTAATTGAATCCTAAAGATCCATTAAAATGTTTGTGTAGATTTTTGGACACATCAATACCAATACCGTGGGAGCCACCGCTAACTCCAATCGCAAACTTTTCTCCATAGTGATCGTAAGGCATGTCTTGGGCAAAGCTAACCATGCTAGAAAATAGCAAGGCAGATAGCAAGAGTAATTTCGTCTTCATTAAAAATTAGTTATTGTTATATGTTAATTTATATTAACAAGGGTAAAATTAAATTTCATATCGGTTCTTGGGTATCCCCCTTTTTAGGTATTTTTAGGTCAAATCATAAAAAAGATTGATTATAAAACCATTATATGAAACACTTTACATTATATTTTTTAGTTTTTTTTTTGCTTTCAAATCTTTCTTTTGGACAGAAAAAAGCAAATTATAAGTCTGAAATAAAACAACTTGACAAATATTGTCAATCGATTATTGCTTCTTGGGAAGTTCCAAGTATGACTGTTGGGATTGTAAAAGACGGAGAATTAATTTTCTCTAAAGGCTATGGAACAAAAGAAGAAGGGGGAAAAGAAGTTCCCAATAAAAACACATTATATGCTATCGCTAGTATTTCAAAAGGGTTTACAGCTACAATAATAGGCCAATTAGTAGATGAAGGAAAACTACATTGGGACGATAAGATTGTTGATTATATTCCTTATTTCGCAGTGTATGATCCATATATTTCTCAGATGATTACTGTTAAAGATATTTTATCACATAGAGTAGGTCTAGGTACGTTTTCTGGTGACATTATGTGGTATCAATCAGATTATACATCAAAGGAAATTATTGAAAGAATTAAATACGTCGATCAGAGTTTCGAACTAAGAGATGGCTTCGGGTATTCGAATCTTATGTTTATCACCGCTGGTGAATTAATAAAGACAGTGACTGGTAAATCTTGGGGAGAAAACGTTCAAGAAAGAATTCTAGATCCATTGGGTATGGACCGAACAATCTATTCTTTAAAAGAACTAGATAAAAAGGGAAATTATGCTACACCTCATATGCTTATTGATAATACTGTAAACAAACCTATTGAATGGACAAGCTGGGAGGAAATAGCAGCGACAGGAGGTTTAATTTCATCTGTAGAAGACCTTTCAAAGTGGCTTACCTTTAACATGAATAATGGAATAATTGGTGAAGATACTTTAATGACAGCTTCAACAAGAAATACAATTTGGAAGTTACAGAATGTTTATACCTCTGACTTAACAAAAGCAAAGGTAAATACACATTTTTCAGGTTATGGTCTTGGATGGGGGATTAAGGATTATCATGGTAAAATGAGGGTAAGTCACTCAGGTGGATATGATGGTATGATTACTATGGTGACTATGATACCTGATGAAAATCTTGGTGTAATTGTTTTGACGAATGGTCTAAAGTCACCAATCAGTGCAGCATCAAACTATGCTGTAGATTTATTTATGGGTTTGGATGAAATTCCTGATTATAGTTCAAAATATTTACAATATTCTAATGATCGATATAAAAATGATCATAGAATAAAAGATATAGAAAATAGTAAAGTTGAGGGCACAAAACCAACACTTGACTTGACTTCTTATGAAGGGGTGTATCATTCTGACTTGAATGGGGATATTACAGTTAGACTAAAGGATGGAAATCTTACTATAGAGTTTGAACACCAAAACATGTTAAATGCAAAGTTGACACATTGGAATTATGATACTTTTAAGATGGAATGGTATAGACAAAGTCCTTGGTTTACTCTTGGTACTGTAAAATTTGATACTGATAACCAAAATAAGATAATTGGGCTTTCATTTGATGTTCCGAATAACGATTTCTATTTTAATGAAATAAAAGCAAAAAGAATACAGTAATGAAAGAATTTATCGTAAGAATATTAGTCTCGGCTATAGCAGTTTGGGCTTGTGCTGGTGTGCTAGGACAGTTTACAACTGAAGTAAGTGTCACCAATTATGGAACTGCAATATGGGCAGCTTTAGCTATAGGTGTTCTAAATGCCTTTGTTAAACCCATTTTAACTTTATTGACATTACCAATTACTGTCTTTACTTTGGGGCTTTTTCTACTAGTGATCAATGCACTAATGTTTTATTGGGCAGGTAGTTGGGTAGATGGTTTTTCAACAGGAGGATTAGGTACATCGTTTGTATTTAGTTTGTTTTATTCAACAGTGCTAACGTTTTTAGATTCCCTTTTTGGAGTGAGAAGAGATTAATTACCACAAATAGGAAAAGCCACTAAATTCAATTATTTAGTGGCTTTTTTTTGTATTATAGAATTATATATATATCCTAAACTGTGACTGTAGTCTTCTCTAAAGCTTGTTCAATATCTGAAATGATATCATCGATATGCTCATAACCAGTAGAAATTCTTACCATACCTGGGGTTACACCACTTGCAATTTGTTCCTCTTCACTTAATTGCTCATGTGTTGTTGATGATGGATGAATTGCTAATGTTTTAGCATCACCTACGTTAGCTAAATGTGAAACTAAATCTAGTTCAGAAACAAATTTTTTCGCAGCATCAAATCCACCTTTTACCTCAAAAGTAAACACTCCACCAGAACCTCTCTTGAAGTATTTTTTGGCCAAGTCGTTATATTTACTAGAAGCTAATCCAGGGTAATTTACACTATCCACTAAATCATGTGCTTCTAATTTTTCTGCTAAAGTTTGAGCATTCTGGCAGATTCTTTCCATTCTTAAAGAAAGTGTTTCTAAACCTTGCAGTAGTTGGAAAGAATTGAATGGAGAAATGGCTGGACCATAATCTCTAAGTCCTTCTACTCTTGCTCTAATTGTAAATGCAACATTTGGTAATCCTAATGGGTTACCTTCACCAAATACTTCCCAGAATTTTAGTCCATGATATCCTTCAGAAGGTTCAGTAAACATAGGGAATTTGCCATTTGACCAATCGAAATTACCACCATCTACAATTACACCTCCAATTGAAGTACCATGACCACCAATCCACTTGGTAGCAGAGGCAGTAACAATATTAGCACCATGTTTTAACGGTTGGAATACATATCCACCAGCACCAAATGTGTTATCTACTACTAAAGGAATTTTGTTGGCCTTTGCTATTTCTGCAATTCTTTCAAAGTCAGGAATACATAGCTCAGGGTTGCCAATTGTTTCTAAATAGATGGCTTTTGTTTTATCATCGATTTGTGCAGCAAATGATTCTGGATCATTACCATTTGCAAACTTGGCCTGAATACCTAATCTTTTAAACTGTACTTTAAATTGGTTGTAAGTTCCTCCATACAAAAATGAAGAAGATACAAAGTTATCTCCTGCTTCTAAGATGTTTGTTAATGCAAGGAATTGTGCCGATTGACCAGAGGCTGTAGCTAAAGCGGCTACACCACCTTCTAAGGCTGCAATCCTTTTTTCAAAAACATCTGTAGTTGGGTTCATGATTCTGGTATAAATATTACCAAATTCTTTTAAACCAAATAAATTTGCGGCATGTTCTGCATTATCAAAAACATAGGAAGTGGTTTGATAAATAGGCACTGCTCTTGAGTTGGTTGTCGGGTCTACTTCTTGTCCTGCATGTAGTTGGAGGGTCTCGAATTTATATTCGCTCATAGTTCAAAAGGTTAGATTAATTTTTGATTACAACTTTTACTAGAAATGAATACTCTAGTCAGTCTATAGGTAAATCTAGTAAACATTTTTGATATTACTAATATAATGGAATTTGGGTTTAGAAAATTTAAGAATCAGAAAAATATAGATGACTTATATGCTACTTATAGGGTTTTTTCGAGGAATTGTCGCTTAAGTAATTGAAACATAAAACAATCGACATGAAAAATAACTTTTTATTCATTTTCTCAATTCTTTTATCATTTGCTGTGAGAGCGCAATCCACTGCTGATTTCACTAATTATCATATGGTAGGTGGTAGTATTGGTACTTCTTTATATTCAGGTGGTTATGTTAATCAAAACCAACGCATCTTCGATGGGAAAAGTCATCAGCCATCTTTTCAGCTGTATTATCAAACAAGATTATCAAGAAGGTTTCATTTAAGATACCAAACCTCTCTATCTGGTTTATCATCTAGAGATTTAAGGGCAAATAGCGAAACCTATGGCCAAAATGCTTTTAATACTACAATTTTAGAAGTCGCACCTATTTTTATTTTCGATTTAGGTAATATTGAGAGATTAAATAATAGAAATACACAATGGTATTTAATGGGAGGTACAGGTGTATTTTTAGCAGAAGTAAACCATCATTTATTGAATACTAAGGCCAATAAAGCAGGGGGAACTTTAAATTTTGGTATCGGTATGAGACATAGAATCAAAGACAATTGGTTTTTAACAGCCGAAGCAATGGGTAGAGTGACTTCATCAAATACATTGGATTTAAACAGAACACAACAATCACCAACTGACTTATATGCTACATTCCAAATAGGTGTTGCTTACAGAATCAGAGGAAAGAGATTTATAAGATAAACATTGCTTAACACTGTTTTTTGGAGGAATTATTATAGATTAGTATAAATTAGTCTAACATCAATTGTTATATGATTTTATTAGAACGGAACTATAAATGGCTTCCTCCAATTCTTTCTTTTGTCATCTCCTTAATACTATTTGTATTTACGTATTGGGCGGCGTCGAAAGAATTTATGATCCGGGAGATGTTGGGGTATCCCATCACTTATTTATATTTCATTTATTTTAATGGGACTGTCTACTTAAGTATTAAGTTATCTAAGTTTTTCTATAATATTAAATACTTTCAGATACATACAAATACAAGGTTATTTGTTGAGTTGATGTCTTTATTCGCAATGAGTTTCATCTTTTTTTATGTTACTTTAATCACTTCCAGTGTGATGAGCGGTAGGGGAGATGCGATTATCTTTACTAAGAATAATACTATTATAGGAGTATTTCAAGGATTGGTATTATTACTATATTCTTCATTAACGATCACACAAGATTTCTTGAACAAATGGCGTCAGAGTTCCATTGAAATTTCAGAATTGCAAAAACAAAAACTGAGGGCAGAGAATAGAGCATTACAAGCTCATCTTAATCCGCACTTTTTATTTAACAGTCTTAATGTGTTGATATCTGAAATAGATTATGATCCTAAGAGTGCGAAAAGATTTGCATTGGATTTATCAACGATCTACAGATATGTTTTAAATAGTAAGGACAAAGAATTAGTTTCTTTTAAAGAAGAATGGGAAGTAATGCAGGGGTATATACATTTGCATCAAGTGAGATTAGGTGAAGGTTTAATATTTGAAAGTGAAATACATAAAGATTCATTGGATAAGAAAATCCCTCCACTTAGTTTACAACTCCTTCTTGAAAATTGTTTTAAACACAATCAAGCTACATTAAGAAAACCATTACATTTAAGTATCATTTCAGATACAAATAAAGTGATTGTAAAGAATAATGTTCAATTAAAATCACAGAAACCTGAATCGTATAACATAGGCCTTAAATATTTAAATGATAGTTTTCATCATATTGACTCAAATGCTACAGTCAAGATTGAACAAAATGAAAACGAATTTATAGTAGAAATACCTTTACTAACAATAGATAAATAATGAAGATCTTAATTATTGAAGACGAAATTCCTGCACAACGTTATCTTAAAAAAACAGTGCAAACCTTATTACCAGAAGCGGAGTTTTTATTTCCTATACAATCGGTAGAAGAGGGATTAGAGTTTTTTAAAGAAGAAAATACAAAGATCGACCTCATATTTTCTGATATTCAACTAACAGATGGTGAGAGTTTTGATATTTTTAAAGAAGTAGAAATAGATGTTCCTATCATTTTTGTGACAGCATACAATCAATATGCCCTAAAAGCTTTTGAGGTAAACAGTATTGATTATATACTAAAACCCTTTGATGAAGAGAATATCCAAAATGCTATCGATAAATTTCAGACTAGAAAGTCTGCACCAGTATCAAAAGAGTTGATAAGTAGCATTTCAGATACTATTCAAAATCAGAAAGAGGTTTATCGAAAAAGAATATGGGTCAACTTACCAATTAACCTTTCGGTTTTAAAAGTAGATGAGATCAATTGTTTTTACTCTAAAAATAAAGTTGTTCATGTTCTTTCCAATAGTGACCTAAATGCTACATTAGATCTATCATTGGATAAATTGGAAGATCAGTTAGATCCAAAAGACTTTTTTAGGGTGAATAGGCAGTTTATTGTTCAGATTAATGCTGTAAAATCAATAGAACCTTATTATAACGGAAAATGGGTTTTGAGGATAAAAGGGTTCGAGCAAGAGGAAATTATTATTCCAAAGGAGAAAGTTTCGAAATTTAAACAATGGGTCGTTAAAACGGATTAATATTAAAATAAATAATTATGTTGAGCCTTTTTGACCAAAACTTCAACCAAGAAAAAAACTTATTACCATATGATGGAGAAGTTCTTTATTATGGTAAAATTCTTTCTCAAGCCGATGCAACACATACTTTTCAACACTTGATGAAAACTATTGAATGGCAAAATGATATAGTAAATATTTTTGGAAAGGAAATTATTACCAAACGGAAAATGGCTTGGTATGGCACTTCTGTTTACGATTATACTTATTCAAATATTACAAGAAGGTCTTTGTTGTTAACAAAAGAACTTCAAGAATTATTAGGTAAAGTAGAGGAGGTGAGTAAAGAAAATTATAATTCTTGTTTATTGAACCTCTACCATGATGGTTCAGAAGGGATGGGTTATCATAGTGATGATGAAAAAGACATGAAAGAATTTGGAACCATTGCCTCTTTATCGCTTGGAGCGGAACGAAAATTTTCTTTTAAACATAAAGAATCAAAAGAGAGAATCGATATTCTTCTTGAGCATGGATCCTTATTATTAATGAAAGGCGAAACACAAAAATATTGGAAACATGCATTACCAAAATCTAAAAAGGTAATTTATCCAAGGATAAACCTGACTTTCCGTTCCATTCATCTTAAATAAAAACGAACTTATTTTACTTGAAAATCCTAAATATGAAGAACTTACATTTTTTCTACTTATTTTTCATTTTTCCTTTTTTTACTGTAGCTCAAGATTTATCAAAAGTAGATGAAATAGTTATTGATAAATTACTGAAAATCAAAAACATTGAGCATCTGTCAGAAAAGATTAATCATACTTTTACGTCAGATTTAGAAAAAGTAAGAGCAATATATTGTTATATAGGAAACACTATCGCTTATGATGTTGAGGCATGGCAACGTCCAAGTCAACCTTTCAGCTATACCTATTCAAATGAAGCAGAAAAACAGAAAATATTAGAAGAATATAAATACAACACAGCAGAAAAAACGTTAAGAGAGGCAAAAGGAGTTTGTGATGGTTACTCTAAATTATTTGAAGTTTTGTGTGTAAAGGTAGGGGTGGAATGTCAAACTATTGAGGGGACTTCAAAAGCTTTTATTTCTGATTTGAAAAAATCAAACCCAAAACAAATAACAAATGATCATGCTTGGAATGTGATAAAAATTGATGATCAATGGCATTTAATAGATGTAACGTGGGCTTCTGGAGGGATAGACGAGAATTTAAAATTCTATAAAAAGTATACAGACATTTACTTTATGATGGATCCAGAACAATTTGTGCTAAATCATTACCCTTCTGATCAGAAATGGACGTTATGTGATATTACTAAACAACAGTTTTTAGATTTTCCAATTTACTATTTATCATACTTCGAAAATAATATCAAACTGATCTCTCCAAAAAGTAAGGTATTCTCCGATAAAAAAGGAGGACAATTAGTTTTTGAAAAAGGAACAGATGTATCACAAATGTTATTCGGCTTTTCTGGTGATAAATATGCACTAGATGTAGAAATCGAAGAAATTGATAGTAAAATATTAATAAATGTACCGTCAACAGAGTACAGGTCAGAATTATTTACTATTTTTTATAAGAATGAAAGTATAGTAACCTTTATTACGAACTAGTCACTACCAAAATATATGGAATCGCTTGGAAGTCTTTATTGCTAGAATTAATTTCGAATAAATTTTACTTGTATAATTAGAACTCAATACAACTATTGTTATAAAAATATAACCATGAAACAGGTTTTGGATAAGTTTTCTTCTTCATCTTCATCATATAAAAAATTTCGTCCTAGATACCCTGATAGTCTTTTTGAAAAGATTATGGAGCATGTAAAAGATACTAATGATGTCTTAGATTGTGGTACAGGAAATGGGCAGGCTACAAGATACCTTTCGAAAAATTTTAAGAGTGTAATAGGAATTGATATTAGTAAAAATCAAATCAATAATGCTGAAAGTGAAAGGAATATTTGGTATTTGGAAGGAAATGCTAATGCCACTCGATTTAAGGATGAATCTTTTGATCTAATTACGGCTGCACAGTCATTACATTGGTTTGATTTAGAGGCTTTTAATCAAGAAGCAATTCGTTTACTTCGACCTGGAGGAGTAATTGCACTTTTCGGATATAATCTATTTAAAGTGAATCCTGAAATAGATGAAATGATCAGTTACTTTTATTACGATGTGATTGGCCCTTATTGGGATGACGAAAGAAAAATTCTAGAAGAGGAATACAAAAATATACCTTTTGATTTTGAAGAAATTCCACAAAATGAGGTTGTTGATATGGTTGTAAATTGGGATTTAGACCAACTTTATGGGTATTTACATACTTGGTCAAGTGTAAAAAAGTACATGGAAGAAAATCCAACCCATGATCCTGTTGATGATCTTTTTAAACATCTTAAACCTGTATGGGGAGAAAAAAGTAAGCATGAAGTCGTATTTCCAGTCTTTTTAAAAGTTGGAATAAAGAAATAAATAATAAGAGGTGGTTAGATTAATTTTTATCCACCTTTTTTATAATAAAGCCACTGGCTTGAAATCAATTAACTGACAAAGATTTAATATCAATACTTCCTCAGAAGGATGGAATTCATTATCGATATTCGCTATTTCAATTAACTTTTCATATACCACTTCTTTTTTATTTGTAGGCATATTTTTTAGAATCTTAATACATTCTTTTTTGTTTAATGACTGTGCCAACTCAATACAATTTTCATCTAAACTTAGTTGTTGTTTAAAATCTTCAAGGTATAGTAATTCAGCTTGATCTACTTTGCAGTCAGCGTGGATCATGTCTTCTATCACTTTAAGAAATGATAGTTTTTCCGGGTAATCAAAATCAGTTACAAAATTCTTCATAAGCAATAGTTTTCATCTTACCTTAATAACATAAAATCATGGGTAAACGTCGATATTTATAAGTATAAGCCTAACAATTCTTGATATAGGTCAATTACTATTTACCTTTGTAATAAGAATTAAGTTTATGGAAAAAATCAAGTTTATAAAAGTGCCACAATGGGCAGAATTACTAATGCATGCATTTGCTATAGTATTGGTTGTTTATGGTAGTGGTACAATAGAATCAGTTCTTTCAGCATCGGAGAGAAATATAATTATGGGTACTGGGTTTGCCGTATTAATTATTTTTCAAAGTAAGGTATTTTGGTGGAAACATGTAGTAGATATTACGAAAACGGGTATTTATATTAAAGTGAATACAAAGAAAGGTATACGCTTTCGATTTAAGGATATTCTATCTTCTTCACTTAAAAAAGACATCTTAACGATTACCTTAAAAAGTAAAGAAGAGTTTGAAATATCATTAAAAAATATTGATAGAAATGATGTACAGGAACTTAATTATTTACTAATGAGCAAGGTGATTGATAAAATTGAACGTTAATCTTATTTATAATCCTCTGCTTCTTTTAGTATGTTGACAATCATGTCAGAAGGGCCTGCTGGTAACCAAGTTTTCACAAGGAAATCAGGAGCTTTTGTAACAGGTGTCATGCTTACATCCATGATTAGTTCTGACTGACCATTTTCTAATTTTGTAATGATATATTTTAAGTTGTAATGCACCATTCTTTTAACATCACCTTTCTCATGTGCGTTTGGTGTTGACCATCCAATTAATTCAGTGGAGTCTTCTCTTTGCACCTCTTTCATTGTCACAATGAGATCATTATTTGGAATCGGGAATGGAGCATCAATAAAGTAATAAACGAGCCATTCGCCATTGGGAAGGTCTTTAAGTTTTTTACTTTCTTCCGTGTCTTTACTAAAATTTTTGTGAGTACTAGCATCTTTTAGAAGAGCTAAAATTTTCTCAGATTCAATATCAGTGATTGTTGAGGCTTTATATTCTACAATTTGTCTATTTTTTCCATCTACTTTTGTTGTAAATACTCTACTTGTTACTGTGATACTTCCTTCTTCAGTAGTTTCTGTGTTCCACTGAGCGTCTTGAGCATTTGTAAGTAAACTAATGCTTAATAAAATTGATACAATAATATATCTTGAAAAAATCATTCTCTTTAATTTAGTCTGTATTGAAGATATTCAATATTGTTGAACTTCAAAAATAAAAATCTTTCAGTGTGAAATAAAACTGATATATTCGGTCAATCAATCATATCAAATTTATTCCCATCAAATGGAACAACTTACACATAAGCATAAAGGTTTAATCTTGACTTTCGATTTAAACGATTGTTGGGAGGTTTTTCATATTCTCAATCACGACAGAGATGAAGCAGATGCTTTACAGAGACAAATAGATGCATTGATGCGTAATGCAGATGTCGATGAGTCAGAGTTTGTATTTTTAGGAATAGCATATATCGTAGAGCAAATATTCCAAAACAACATATTTAAAATGACGCATTCAGCATTTCCAAGAGAATTTTTTGACCATACCTATATAGAAGTAGACGGCGAAACGGCTGATATTCATATAGAATTAGTAGATGACTTAAGTAGAGCAGGGGCTGTGGCAATAATGCAATACCTGATGGGATTTGAAAAAATAGATTTCTTATTAAAAGTAGAAAATGACTAAAAAGGAATAATCACATTCTGCTTTTATTTAATACAAATTGATGTATATAATTTTAATTTAATTTCCGTTTATTTATCTTTCGTTATTAGCTGTTATATTTTATATTATTGATTATTTATTTTTAATATTATACGAAATTATTGAATATTTTACTGAAAAGTTTTCACATCATTTTTTGATTACATAAATTCAGATACTTAAAAATTTGAACCTAATCAATTAATTATGAAACTCTTAAAATGGTCATTGCTTCTCGGTTTATCTTTATTCTTTTTCTCATGTGATGATGATGACGACACTAACCCTAAAGATGCTAACCCTATTTATTTCGCCTCTGATGGAGAAGTGGAAATTGGTGATTTAGGTGAAGTATATCTTCAGTTGAATTTCGATCATCAAACAAACGAAGTGAGAGTTGTTGGAAAGTTAGATCCAAGTAACATAGATAACCTCCCTACTTCATCAAGATCAAGTCAGACGATTTCGTTAGATGTTGTTCTTGATTTTACTCTAAATGCTACAAGTAACTCAAGATCTGATGATTATGATTACACTATTAATGTAGATGAAGGGGCAACTTATAGCCAATCTTTAAAATTTGCTTCTGGATGTGTTGATGTACCAGACTTAGACCCAGGTTTTAGTAATGGTGTTGTAGCTTCTTCTTTTGTATTGGAAGACTTTATTCAATGGGATGATTCAGCAGGAAAATACTATATCGATTCAGAAGATATCATTGGATTACTTATTCCAGATTTTGATTTTGGAAATCCAGGAAATGCAGTATATCCAAAAATTTGGCAAGAATCAGGCGGAAGTATAAAAGGTTGCTCTGAGTTACCTACTACTTTCTAAAAAAATAAATTAGGGCTAGATCACTCTAGCCCTTTTCTTACCTATTTATTTAACAATAAATTTACTATTTGCTTCATGTATACCTGATCTTGCATGAAGAATATATGTACCTTTCGGATATTTTTTTGATAGTCTAACTGCTAATTTATTTTCATTTTTAATACTAAATTGATCAACTAAAATTCCTTTAATATTTATTATATTTACCCATATTAAAGTACTGTAATTGCTATTGAAATTTAATGTAAATTCTTGATTTGAATCAATAATATTTGGTAGTATATCAACATTAAAAGTTAGATTATTACTATCTTCTAATTGGTATTCTACAATAGATAAGTTCTCTTGAGTACCATCTAAGTCGTATTGAATTAATTGGTAATAGCTTTTAGCTAGAGGTTGTTGGTCGATAAACTTATAGTGAATAGTGGTATTACTATTAACACCTTTCGCTTTTATTATTCCTAGTTGCTCCCAATTTTTCTGATCTTTTGATCTTCTTATTTCAAAGTATGCGTTATTGATTTCTTGTGCCGTAATCCATTTTATCAATACATTATCATCTTCAGAAGAAACATCAAAAGATAGTAACTCTACAGGTAGGTCATCTGCACATGATAATGAACCTCCACCAGAATTAAATTTACCACAATCAATTGTCCAGGATAGTGAACTACTTACATTCCCATCAGAAATAGTTCCCGCATTAAATGCTTCTCCAACAGTAATACTTCCACTTCCATTGAAAAATATTAGAGATCCTTCACCTTGATCTGCACTTCCTCCATTTATTGCACTTTTTGAGGTAGAGATATCTCCATTGACAATAAAAGTCCCATTGATAGTAAGGGTAGTTAGGTTGGCAACATTTAAATTTCCATCTATTGTTAACCTACCACCAGCATTAACAGCGATGGTAAGTTGTGATAGGAGAACTGTTGTTGCTGTAAGTGTAACATCTTCGCCATTTTCCACCGTGATTGTATTAACTGGACTATTTCCTTTGAGTACAATATTATCTTCTGTATCACTGCTAACATCTATATCTGTTTTTAAATTATAATTTGAAGATATTTCATCTGCTTCAGTATCGGGGTCAGTATCATAAGTAATTGAGTTAGCTGGAGTAAATCCTCCAACTAAGTTTTGTGATAACAGATATTGAGGAAGACAATAAATTAATAGTATACAAAGCGTAATAGTTTTCATGATTTTTGTTTTTAAGGGCTATTCATCTTTTTATTATCGTTTGATTTAGAAGTCTTTGAGAATCGTAATGTGATGAACGGTGAATGATAAATTCTGTTGCCGAATAGATATTTGTTGAAGTTTTATTTTTATTGAGGTAAGGTGAAAAAAGTAAAAATATTTATACTTTTCTTCTTTTTAGTACTCTTTAAAAATGCATGTTTTTAGAGTCTGATAAGCCATATCAGTCTGAACGCAGACAATTTTTTTAAGTAATAAGAAAATTCTTACATCTTATTTTTTTTAAGTATTCTGCAATTTTCTAAACAAAATGATATATGCCTCTTTTAAAAGTTCAATTCTAAAATTCTTAATTATGATGAATAATAAAAAAATAGAATACTTAATAATTTCTAGGTGGAGTGGTATTTAAATCAGAATCTGAAAGTTTAGCCATAAATATATTTTCTTATAAAAGAAATAACATGAAGATTCCAATCAATGATGATTACTGCAGGATAGAAGAAGCCTTATTAGCAATACAAAATTTTGATTATTTATTAATTTCATCACATTTGATACTTGGTTTAAAAAATTGATAATAAGTTGCTTATTCTGTTCATCTGCAAATCAAATCTTAGAATTCAAAAAAAGTAAATAATTTGATTTTCATTTGAAATTGCCTTTATTTGGTTCATATCATTTTTTGTCGATTAGTTTTAGAAGTCTGAGAATTACGATTGAACACCCCCTTAAAGATTTTCCTTTTTTCAATCCTAATTAAAACTAATCATGAAAATATTACCCTATAGATCTCTCGTATTGATGCTTTCAATACTACTCATAAATACCTCTTGCCAAAGAGATGTAGATACTATGCCTAATAATGATCCGACTCCTTCATCTGTTAGAATGCCATTTAATCAAAAATTATTTATCCTTAATTCAAGTCAGAAAGGTTCTGAAATTTATAAAATCGATTACGATTTTCAAGGGCTAGAAGATGATGCATACCTTACAAAATTACGATTAACAAAAAATGGCCGTCCATTTAGAATACCTAGAGGGGGACATATGTGTATTAGTCCAAATAACGATTTTATTACTGTTGTTGTAAGTAGATTAAAGAAAATATATCTAGTAAATATCACTTCTTTAGAAGTTAAGGTGATTCATCTATTTGGGTACTTTCCGAATAAAAAGTGTGCAGATATGAGAAGAAACCTTAAAAAATTTAAGTTTAGAGGTAAAATTACCCAAGTAGATGTAGATCAGGATGGATACCTATTCTTAGCAGGAAAATCTGGGTTTTATAAAGTGATTACAGATTGGGGTAATGTTGAAAATAGTAATGGAGATATTTGGAATGATGAAGATCCTGAGTTGGATGGAACTCGATTTGCGGGACAGACTTGGGCTCATGCTGTAAAGTTTGAATTTTCTGGAAACCTTGCTGTAGAAGGAGCCGAAGATGAGGTGTTTTTTGAGCAAGAAACTTACTTTGAAGAAAATACTATTTCAACATTAAATACGGTAAAGTTTTTAGGGGGAGATATTCTTTTTACCCAAAATTCATTAGAAACAGACGGGTTTGAAGAGCAAAGATTAATTTCTTTTTCTCAATGGAATGGAGGTTCTGCTATTTATCTCAATAACTTAGATTGGAATTGGGACGATCAAAAAGTTACATTCAATGCAGGAACTTTATATACAGGGTTGAACAATAAAATCACAGAAAAGAGTGGTGGAAGAGTAACTGGAGCTGCTTTAACCGGAGATAATATGGTCTTTACTTCACATCACTATTCGGAATATTTACAACTAAGAACATTAAATGGTCAGATCATTAAAGATGATGTTCGTATGATTCTATTAGACCGAAATGGTAATGAAAAAGGAGCATTATACCACAACTGGGGTGATATGGCATCAACTCAATCATTTGATAAGAACTCTCAGAATACACAAGATATCATATTAGATAATAGATCTATAGAAGGGGAATATTTTGGAGATTGGTTTAGAGGTAACCTAGAAGGGTATCAGTTAGCAGAAATGAAGCTATATAGACCGAAAGATTTTAATTATGCGGTGAAAGACCTTTCTCATGATAATTATAATGTTTCAAAAGAGTCCAGAAGAAATTCAGCAAATGCTGACATCGCTGATTTTAGAAAGAATGCCAATAAATTTGTGGCTTTAGGAGGTAATGGTGGGTATACTCTATTACAACTTCCAAACAAAGTAACAGTTACAGACGAAACAACTTTACAAGTAGTAGAAACGACTTGGGGCAAGCAACCCTATTATGAAGTATGGGAAGATGCGTGGTCTGCTTATGAAGAAAAAGCAGCAGTTTATGTCCATAGATCATATACAGGAAGATACTACTATGATGGTTTAGAAGAAGATAGTGAGTGGGTGAAAATTGGAGATGCATATATCGCCAATAATGAATTCCACTTGTCAAGTAATACTGATTTGCCTGAAGGAACTGAGATTTCTTGGGTGAAAATCGTAGATAATGGCTCTACTTCAGGCGATGGTTTTGATGTTAACTTTGTTGCTACTTATGAAAAACCAATAGTAAAAGAAGCTCTCTCAGATAGAGAAATCCTTATGTTATTCTACAATTCTACAGGGGGAGATAATTGGAGACACAATACCAATTGGGGAACTGATAAACCACTTAGTGAATGGTATGGTATCGGTACTAATGAAGAGGGAAGGGTAAATGTTATTGAGCTGATTGATCTAAATGTAAATGGTGATTTTGTAGAAGAATTAGCAGATCTTCAATATTTAAGAAAAATGGTCATCCCTTTTAATTCTTTTACAGGAACATTACCGGCTCGACTGACTGAGTTGGAATCATTGGAACTTATATATATTGTAGGAAACAAAACCCCGTTTGTCGTTCCCGAAGAGTTTAATGATTCACCAATAATGCTATATAAATAAAGAAATTGAAAAGCCGTCTTAATTATGAAATAGACGGCTTTTCACTACTATAATAGATGCCACAATCATTCATAAAAGTGTGGTTTCTCTTATTTAGTGGTAATTCCTGACCATCGAAAGTGGTCGCGTGCAATCCTAACTCTTTGAATAGGATAGAAGAGGAGGCATAGTCCCAAATGCTACCTCCACCTAATTTTTGTTTTGTTGGTTTAAAATATAATGCAGGAGCATTTTCAAGAACCCATATTGCATTCATACATGCACCACCAAAATCAATAATATCTTTAGGTTGATATTTATGAATTGCTTCTTTAAACCATTCAGTAGATTTTGAACTTCTATCACAAACTAATGTATAGAAATTGTTGTAGGTAATACTAAACGATTGGTGATTTTTGTATGCACCAAGGTCTAAAGCTGCACTATATATATCTTCTGTGATAGGATTGTAAATTACCCCTAAAACAGCCTGTCCATTTTTATTTACTAGGGCGATGCTTACAGCAAAGCCTTCTTTTTTTTCTGTAAAAGGAAGGGTACCATCTAAAGGATCGATACACCAAAAATAGTCTTTTTCGAATCGGCTATTATTATCTTCACTTTCTTCTGTGAGAATACCAAAATTATATTCCTTTGTGTATGGCGAAAGTAAATCAAGAATAAGGTCTTGTGCCTCTTTGTCAACTTTAGTCACAACTTGAGAAGCTAAACTGTGCCCACCTTCTTTGATTAAGACTTCAATGTCCTTATCAAAATACGTCATAATTAATGCTCCGGCTTTTCTAGCAACTTCCTCTGTAGATTGTAATAATGGTTTTAGTGCTATCATGATAGGGCTTCAATTACTAATTTTGACATCTTTTCACTGTAAGAATTAATTTTCCAATGTCCGGGGCTCCACCCTTTTAAAAAACGATGAAAATCAGTCCAGGCAATAGGGAATAAAGTTCTCCATTCTTCCTCTACTTCTTCAGGGTTAATATCAATATGGTTTTCTTGAATAGCGTCTTTTAGATAATTAAAATAAGTTTCTAGAATAATATCCTCATACTTCTCACAATCTTCCTCATGGAGGCAACTACCAATAAAATAAGCAAGGTCTTTCATTCCACAACCTCCTCCTATATATTGGAAATCTACAGCAGCCACTTTATTACCTTCTTTATCGAAACAAAAATTAGCCACTTTGGCATCACCATGAACAAAAGTTTTGTACTTAGCATTATTAAGACGCTGATCGATAACTTGTGCTAAATTTTTTAAAGGAATATCATCTAATACCTCTAATTCATCTGGTCTAGTTGCTAAGTGCCAATACGTACCAATTTCCCATAAACCCTTAGGCTCTTTTTGGAGATAGACGGCATGAAAATTAGCTAACCAAGATAAACAAGCATTAATTTCTTCCCATGTGATTTCAGATACTCTTCGATCAAAACCTACTTCATCTAAATCTTCTAAGAGGATCACAACATCATCATTAATAAAAGTAATACCTAAGCAATCTGGGATTCTACAATTGTCGTTAGTGAGATGACTATAATTTTTATAAAAGTAGGTCTCGACTTGATAAGACTTTAATTTTCGTTGATGTGAGATATCAGTATTCCATCCTCTAGGGTGATCTCCTTGTGCTCCTAGTTGGACATGTTTTACAATTATGCTCTTTTGTTTATACCCATCAAGTGAGTACCTAACGATAGATCCGTAACCACTCCATAAGCTTTGGATCATTATTTTATCATTAATTCTTTCAGCTTTCGTTTCCTGAAGAATAAATTTTTCAATTTCTTTTTCCATCAAAATGTTGGTTTTTGGTAAAGATAGGGCTGTTTTTGAAGAAAGATGAAAAAGAAAAAATATTTTTTTCAATAAAAGTGATTACAAAAATGATGTGGCTATGTCTTATTTACAGATAGCAATTTATTCTACTATAAAATTTAATGAAGAAATAAGTAGTATTAAACGGGCAGATACGATAATATTTATGGTATCTGCTTTTTTTATGTTCTTATTTTAGTAGTTAGTATATTGCTTCTATCAATAATCATTAAAAACTAACAATGAAGAAATCTCTTATTTTAAGTATTACATTTTTAATACTTTCATCGATTGTTCTTTACTTCATGATGCCAACTATTGCCTATGGTTTCAATGGCTGGTCGATGGCACTTACCTGTATTCTAGGAGTACTATTTATTTTCGAAACTTCGTTTACAGGAAATGACATCACTACTTTTAAAAAGATAAATATAGGCTTAATCACCGGTTTACTTTTTTATACTTTCGTTTTACCATTTGTTACGACCACACCCATCTTAAGAAGTAAGGCCTATAGAAATATGATAGGTACTGTGAAAATGGGAGAAGACTTTTCTAGTCAGGTAGCTCCAATTTCTACAGATGAAATCAGAATTGTTGATGAATATACAGCTTCCCGATTAGGTGATAAAGTACTAGGTTCAATACCAAGTTTAGGGTCTCAAGCCTACCTTGGTTCATTCAGTATTCAGAATGTAAAAGGACAATTATATTGGGTGGCTCCACTATTACACTCGGGGTTTTTCAAGTGGAACAATAATAAAGAAGGAACACCAGGATACGTAATGGTTTCTGCTACAAATGAAAGAGATGTAAAGCTTGTACAAGAAGTGAATAATAAGCCAGTAAGAATAAAATATCAACCGGAAGCATTTTTTACAACTGACCTCTCAAGGCATATCTATTTCAATGGTTATGTCACTCAAGGTTACGATGACTATTCGTTTGAGGTAGATGATGAAGGTAATCCTCATTGGATTATTACTTTATATGACCGAAAAGTAGGCTTCTCCGGAGAAAATGCGAAAGGAGTTTTAGTTGTTGATGT
Source organism: Flammeovirga agarivorans (assembly GCF_012641475.1). Taxonomy (NCBI): domain Bacteria; kingdom Pseudomonadati; phylum Bacteroidota; class Cytophagia; order Cytophagales; family Flammeovirgaceae; genus Flammeovirga; species Flammeovirga agarivorans. The sequence continues at coordinate 35,697 of NZ_JABAIL010000007.1, forward strand.
AGAAACAGGAGCACTCCATGAGTACAGTATTGAAGATGCTCCAAAATGGATAGATAGAATTCAGCCGGAATCATTTATAGTGACTCAATTAGATGATTGGGGTGAATATGTTCATGGTTATTTTAATTTTTCTAACGAGAATAAGCTAACCACAACAAAGGGAATGTCTTTAGTGTATGGAGTTGATAATAGATCGTATTGGTATACTGGGTTAACATCTGTCGGTGGAGATGAAGGTACAGTTGGATTTGTTTTGGTAGATACTAGAACAAAAGAAACAATTTGGTACAAACAAGTAGGTGCTACAGAACAAGCAGCAAGACAGTCAGCAATGGGTAAGGTACAAGAGAAGAGATATGTAGCTTCTTTTCCCATAACATATAATATTACTGGTATCCCGACTTATGTGATGTCATTAAAAGATAATGCAGGGTTGATAAAAATGATTGCGATGGTCTCTGTTGAGGATTATACTATCGTTGGGGTAGGCAATAATATCAAAGAAGCGCTACGATCTTATAAAAACAGTATCAATAGTAAAGGCAACTCTATTCATACTAATGGATATGCTGATTCAAAATCTATCTCTTCTGTTGTAGAAAGAATATCTAAAGATATTAGAAATGGGAATACAAATTATTACCTATTACTAAAAGATCAAAATTCTAAATTATTTGTAGGTTCTTCAATGATCTCCAATGAGTTACCGATTACAAATGTAAATGATAGTGTTAGGATTTTCTATGATGAAAGTTCTAGTGAATTAATCGATATCGTAAGTTTTGATAACCTAATGATGGATTTGAAGTCAGATTAATTTTTCTTCAAATACAAAATTGATAGAATATATTTCTTTATAAAAATAAATTCAAATCCTTTCATACTATTTTATTGATTGCATTTTTTTGTAACTTATAAAGTATGAAAGGATTTTTTTTAGCTAACTTCTTATTACTTTTTACTTCTACTCTTTCTTTTTCGCAAACTATTATCTCAGGAAATGTTAGAGATTCAAATGGAAAACCTTTAGAAGGAGTGACAGTGCTTGCTTATAAAATGCAAGACGATTATTTATTGAGCAATGATATTACTGATACAGCAGGTGGTTTCACACTTGATGTGAGTACTAAGGTAGATAGTGTCCGAGTTTTACTTCAAATGATAGGTTTTAAGTCTCAAACTTTATTGTTACCTAACATTGATCATTCTTCAGAATTTACCCTTTCAAAATCTGGGACTGATTTTGATAAAGAAATAATTCAGGAGAAGAAACTTACAAAGTTTCAGGAAGTATTAGAACAAAATATTCCACAACAAGAGATTCCTAGAATTAATACTGATTTAGGCTATAATTATCCAGGTGTAAGTATTTCTCCAAAGGGTACTTTACACTATTATGGACAAGAATTAACTAATTATACAATTACTTTAGAGCCAGTGTTATCATTGGAAAATGATTCTCTGTTATCGATTACAGATTCTTTTTCAAGTATTGAAACCAATAAGAGCAATAGTATAGATGCAAAAGATAAATCAACGAAAGAATTCACCACAGAAATGATCATGAGTGGAGGAGTACCTTTTCTTTGGGATATTATGTTGCAACCTACAATTCAAAAAGAAAACTTTAGAAGCACCAATACTTTTCATTCCTCTAATAGTGGGAAAAATGATATCAAGAAACTCCAGAAAGTTGATTTAAGGAATTTATTTAAATATGGTTCTATAGAAAGTGTACCTTTATTTATCTCTGGCCAAGATGAAGTGAATAGTAAAATGTTGTCTAATGATTTTATAAATACACAAGAAACACACTCCTTCCAATCGAACTCTCTTTTTGAAAAAGGAAATTCTACCTTTCAAGTTAATTTGAGTGGATATACGGATCAACGATCACAAGCTATTCAAAATGAGGACATGTACTTTGCACATAGTGATACAATCCACTTTTCTGATAAATGTCAATCCAACTTTAAGAATAATTACGTTGCAGCACAATTAGGCTATCAATTTGTCGATGATATTAAAAAAATTAATAATAAGATTTACTTCAAATATCTAGATCATCAGGAACAATCAATCATAGATTGGAATAATCAGGAAGTACAGCAAGATCATAATAGCCACTTTTATACTGTAGGCAATCAATTGGATGTATTGTATTCATTAAAAGAAGATAGTTGGTTAAGCTTTAACTCATTTATAGAATACCAACATCAGCCTGAGGATTTATTTGTTAATGGAGGACCACTACAAGATGTTAGATTATTTTGGGATGATCAGCAATATGATCAAAAGGTAGAGACGACCACTTCAAAAGCCTATGTTAGTAGTGCTTATAAAAAGCAATGGAATAATATCGCTCTGGAAACCAAAATGGATTTATCCTATAGTCACCAAAAACTTTCCTCATCCTTGGGTCTCAGAGAACAGGTTTCAAGAAGTGATACCTATGTAAATGATATAGAATCAAACTCTTTTATACCTTCTATTCGACCAGAGTTTAGTTTTAAGAAAGGAAGGTTTTTATTAACGGCGACACCTCAATTTGCTTATCAGTTTCAAGAGTTGAATAATAGTATTACCACCGAGAGTGATCATGTTGCAAAGCTCACCTTCGAACCTGCAACTAAATTTCATTATAAATCAGATCGCTTCTTTGTTGAGCTTTATCACAGGAGAGATGTGGAATTTAATTCATTACCTGATATTTACAGCGGTTATATATTGACGGATTATAGAACTTTCCTCCAAAAGAATTTACCCTTGCTTTCCAATACTGTGAATAATTATCATGCACAAATAAATACCTTTTTGGAATTGTTGATGTTAGATCTTACTGTCAACTATAACTATGAAACAGTCAAAAGAAATTGGATATCGAGCATTGAAGTGCAAGAAGATGGATTGAATGGAGTATCGTACATTGTATTTGATGAAAACCTAAAAGATAACCAATCAATTCAAGCTATTTTGGGTTGGGATATCTCTTCTCTTCATACTAAAATTAATGGTAGTTATACCTTTGGACAACTTTCTGAAGATATTATGGTGACAAAGGTTTTGAGTAATAACTTAGGAGAATACCAAAGGGCGAATGCTTCAATTAATTTATCCATGAGTGACAGGTTGAACCTCATAGCCAACTATCAATATTTTACACAAAGAAACTCCTTTCAATTCAACCAATTGGCTTCAATAACTGAGAGCAGTGTTGGGGCTACCTTGGAATATACTACACCAAAGCATCATTTTAATTGGGAAAATAACTACTTGGAAAACTCTGCTTTAGCTGATGGTATTATCATGATGAATATGAATTATGACTATACGTTTACATCAAAAAAAGTAAGGATAGGCATCGAAATTCAAAACCTCTTAGATGAGAAATCATTTGCTACCAATGAAATGATGTTTTATCAAACAACAAATACTTATTTTCAGCTTAGAGGAAGACAGGTTTTAGGGTCTATTAGATGGATGCTTTAATTCCCAAGAGTTGATTTTGTCATGCTCAACTCAATTAAGAATCGTTCATTAACCCTAATGAACTTTAACACAAAGTAAAAATCCTAATTTAGACTCATCTTTGATGGATTTGTCCCCTTATTACAGGTTTTGATTTAAGAAATTGCTTTAGAAAAAATGAAATGAATCATCAAAGTTTAAAGCAATGAAAATATATAAACTAATTTTATTTTGTGTGGGTTTACTTTTAATGAATTGCACCACTCAAAAAGAGCAAACTTCAGCAGCCTATTATTTTGATACTATTGTTGGAGATGACCTAAATGATGGAACAAAGGCATCACCTTTTAAATCGTTGGAAAAGATAAAATCGCTTCAGCTGGAGGCAGGAGATAGTATACTTTTCAAAAGTGGACAAACGTTTGATGGTGGTGTGGTTTTGGAATTTTTAGGTAAAGGCTGGCAAATTCCATTAGTTATTACTTCAACGGAAAAAGAGAAGGCAACAATTGATGCAAAGGGTGGAACACATGCATTATATATCAATAGTTGCTCGAATATAAAGGCTACAAACCTTAGGTTAGTGGGTAATGCTGGTAAAGTAGATGAGGAAGAAGCAATGCGTTGTGGAGTACTTTATACTACAACTAAAGAGGGTGATTTTGAAAATATTACTTTTAAAGACCTAGAAGTCGAAGATATTTTCTACAACCAACCAGGGATTGAACGTGGTGCTAAAGAAGTGAATACAGCCAATGGAACGCAAAAGTATGGATGGGGTATCAGAGCAATTCTTAAAAATAAAAATTCAACACTTCACAACCTTTTGATTGAAGATTGCCATGTTAGGAATGTAGCCCATACGGGTATTAAGTTAACAGGGAATGCAAATGTTGGAATCGAAAATTTTGTGATTAAAAACTGTGTAGTAGAATATACTGGTGGGCCTGGAATACAAATGTCTCGAGTTAAAAAAGGACATGTTTATAATAATACTGTTGACCACTCTGGGAGTGATAACGACTCTAGAAAATGGGGTAGAGGAAGTGGATTATGGACTTGGGGTTCTGATAGTATTATAATAGAAAAGAACAGGTTTACAAATGCCAATGGTCCGGGAGATTCCGCAGGAGCACATATTGACTATAATTGCAGCAACATTGTTTTACAATACAATTACAGTCAGAATAATGCAGGAGGTTTTATTGAGGTATTAGGCAATAATTATAATTGTAGTTATCGCTATAATGTAAGTGTAAATGATGGGTACAGAACAAAAGGTGAAGATGGTGCTTTTCAAGAGGGAAAAGTCTTTTGGCTTTCGGGATACCAAGGAAATAAAAAACGAAAAGGACCTTTTAATACATATATTTATAACAATACAATCTACTTGGATAACAAAATCACTGCAAAAATTGCTGTTGATAAGGCAACAAAAGGAGTATTTATTGCCAATAATATTTTTCACTTCGAAGGAGATGCCAAGCTGGTATTAGGAGACCAATATACACCTGATAAAGGTGGTGACTCTGAAGTAGAGAATATAACTTTCAAAAATAATATCTTTTATTCTCGATCAAATTGGCCAAAAGAGGTACTCATTCAACCGAATCAATCAAAGTATGCAGATGTACATTTTGCAAATGTAAAAGGATCATCGATTGAAGATTTTATTCCTCATAATAGCAAAGAAATTAAACAAAAAGGCATCCAAATTCAGACTATACAACAAGATAGTATAGGGCTAATTTATGGCCTTGAAGTATCTGAGGATATTTTAGGTAATCCAATTTCAGAGATACCAAGTATCGGTGCAATTGAAATCATGTAATTCTTATTAACTAATTAATGATCTGGAATTGAAAAAATCGAACAATAACTTTATTAAATACTTCATTAAGGTAATAAGTATATTCATGGTGCTTTCTTGCCAAGAGAAAACTCAAATAGATATACAACAACTTCAATTGCGGTATGAACAACCTGCAGAGTATTGGTATCAAGAAGCCTTACCAATCGGTAATGGATATATGGGTGCCTTAATCAGAGGTAAAGTGGATATTGAGCGCATTCCAATAAATGAAGAAACGATTTGGGCAGGGGGACCTGGCGAATTAGAAGAGTATAATTTTGGGAATAAACCAGGAGCATACAAACATTTAGAACCTGTCAGAAAATTACTTAAAGAAGGGAAGAAAAAGGAAGCGTATCAACTGACGAAAGACGAACTATTTGGAGTGGTCCAAAAAGGTCCAAAAACGGATATTCCTGTAAGTGCCAACCGTCCTGTGACAAGAAACCCTAAACATCAGGATATCTCTTTTAAGGGTTTTGGAACTTATCAGACAGCAGTAGATTTACTCGTACAAGTAGAGGACTTTGGGGAAGTCGAAAATTACAATAGGTCTCTTGACATTAAGAATAGTGTCTCAACACTTGATTATTCTGTGGGTAATACTTCACATTCAAGAAGGTCATTTGCAAGCTATCCCGACCACTTCCTTGTCTTTGATTTTGAGAATAATAAAAAAGAAGGGATAACGTATAATGTTTGGTTTGAGACGTTTCATCAAGTAAAAAATGCATCTTTTAAAGATGGGGTTTATTACTTGGACTGCCAATTGAAAAATAATGGAATGGAATTTCAAGCAGTAGCTAAAATTGTTGCTGAAGACTCAGAAAATATAAGATTTCATCAAAAAAGAGTGGAAATCACTAATACGAATAAGTTGACTATTTTGGTGACTCTGAGTTCTGATTATAAAAATGAATATCCTACTTATAAAGGAACTGACTTTCGAAAGGTGAATAGAGAACGGCTATCAAGAATTGATAAGAAAAGTCTAGAGCAAATTTACAAGGATCATAAAATAGACTATCAAAATCTATTTGATAGGGTGAGCTTTAAGTTAGGAAAATCTTCTTCGAAGTTAGATCAGATGCCAACTGATAAGCGATTAGAAAAGTATTCTAAAGGAGAAACAGATCCAGGTTTTGAAAGTTTGTATTTTCAATATGGACGCTATTTGTTGATTAGTAGTTCAAGAGAAAACTCTTTACCTGCGAATCTTCAAGGTAAATGGAATGTAGAAATGAATCCTCAATGGGCTTGTGATTATCATACAGACATTAATGTTCAGATGAATTATTGGCCAGCGGAGGTGGCAAACCTCTCAGAATCTCATCAGGCGTTATTGAACTATGTTTCTTCACTTCAAAAGCCTGGTGAACAATCTGCCAACGATTTTTACAATGCAAATGGATGGATTGTAAATACGATGAACAATATCTTTGGGTACACGGCAAATAATTGGGGTAGTTGGGGATACTTTCCCGCCGGAGCGGCATGGTTAAGTCAACATTTGTGGGAACACTATCTATTTACACAAGATATACCTTTCTTACATGAACAAGCTTATCCAGTTATGAAAGGAGCAGCTGAGTTTTGGTTAGATTATTTAGTAGAAGATGAAAATGGAGAGTTAGTATCAATGCCATCATTTTCACCAGAACATGGTGGTATCTCAATAGGAGCAATGATGGATCAAGAAATTGTGTGGGACTTGTTTACCAATATTATCTCTGCACAAGATGTACTTCATAACGATGAAGAGTTTCTACAAAAAATAAAGCTGAGTAGGTCAAAATTATTAGGGCCTAAAATAGGCCAATACGGTCAATTACAAGAATGGAAAGAAGACAGAGATGATCCAAATAATAAACACAGACATGTTTCTCATCTTTTTGCTTTATACCCCGGAAAGCAGATTTCGTTGAAAGATACTCCAGAATTAGCTAAAGCAGCCCGAAAAAGTTTGGAGTTTAGAGGAGACGGAGGCACAGGTTGGTCAATTGCTTGGAAGGTAAACTTCTGGGCAAGGTTACAAGACGCAAATCATGCATACTTGTGTTTTAGAAATCTATTGAAAGAATGCCACTATCATAATCATGGAGGAATGACACTTCAGGGAGGTACTTATCCAAATTTATTTTGTGCTCATCCACCATTTCAAATTGATGGAAATTTAGGCGGTATTGCAGGAATGGCAGAAATGTTACTTCAGAGTGATATGAATACCTTACAACTGCTTCCTGCTTTACCAAAAGAATGGAGCACAGGTAAAGTAAAAGGGCTGAAAGCAAGAGGTAACTTTGAGGTGAGTTTAAGGTGGAGTAATAATGAATTAGATACTGTGACTATAAAAGCGAATACAAGTCGAAAGGTCGATGTAATATATTATGATCAACTTATTTCTTTGGATTTGATGAAAGGTGAAATAATTCAATTGAACAAAGACTTAAAAGTACTGAGTAATTAAAACTTAATGTAAGAGGGAAGGTAATTAGTAGTGTTTAAAGCATAATATAAGGGAGACAAGTTTGTTGATTGACAATAAAAAAAGATCGATTGGGCTAGAAATAGAACAATCTTGAATTAGTAATTGTAAAATAAACATTTAATATTGTAGGTTAATAAACACATACAACCTTTACACATATGTCACATAAGTTGAGACCAGAGTCGTTAATGATGACTCATGGCTACAAACCAGAACTATCAGAGGGAGCTGTTAAACCTCCTATTTTTCAGACTTCTACTTTTGTTTTTCAAACAGCAGAAGAAGGTAAAGCATTTTTTGAAGTAGCCTATGGATTAAGAGAGAAAGGACAGGATGAAAATTTAGGCCTTATCTACTCACGCCTTAATAATCCAAACCTTGAAATATTAGAGGACCGACTTTGCTTGTGGGATAAATCAGAAGACTGTGCCGTATTTGAAAGCGGTATGAGTGCTATTAGTTCAGTACTTCTTGAGTTCTTAAAGCCAGGAGATTTGATGCTATATAGTACACCTACTTATGGTGGTACGGATCATTTTATCCATGACCTACTAGTGAAAATTAATGTTACAGCTTTGCCAATCAGACCTGATCATACCAAAAAAGACATGATCAAAATGATTGAGAAGAGTGGAAAAGCAGATCGATTGGCATTGATATATCTGGAAACTCCAGCTAACCCTACCAATGACCTTTTCGATATTGGAAGATGTGCAAAAGTAGCGAAGCACTTCAATAAAAAATACAAAGACAAGAAAGTTCATGTTGCTGTAGATAATACCTATATGGGGCCATTATGGTCTCATCCTCTTACTTTGGGGGCTGATATCGTGTTATATTCAGCAACAAAGTACATAGGAGGTCATTCAGACTTAATTGCAGGTGCTGTATTAGGTAGTAAAGAAGTGATTGGTAGAATTAAAGTCTTACGAACTTTCTTAGGAAATATGGTAGGACCACATACGGCTTGGCTACTCTTACGTTCTCTGGAAACGTTAAAGGTGAGAATGGAGGCACAAATGAAAAATGCTCAAGCTGTTGCCAACTTTATTAAATACCATCCTAAGGTAAAAAGAGTACATTATTTAGGCTGTATTCCTCAAGGGACAAAGGAGTATAAATTATATAAAAAGCAATATTCTTCACCAGGAGCAATGGTTTCATTCGAAATTAAAGGAGGAGAAAAGGCAAGTTTTAAATTCCTAAATGCTCTTAGCCTAATTAAGTTGGCTGTTAGTTTAGGTTCAACGGAAAGTTTAGCTCAACATCCTGCTTCAATGACTCATATTGGAGTATCCGATGAGGATAAAAAGGCATTTGGAATCACCTCGAGTCTTATTCGTTTATCCATCGGAGTCGAACATGCAGACGATATTATTTGGGATATCCAACAAGCTTTGGAAAAAGTATAAAGTATAAAAAAATCCTCCTGTCTTCTTATAAGGCAGGAGGATTTATCTTTTGCAGAAATAAGGATTTACTTACGATAAATCTTCTTTCCTAACGATGTTTTTTACAGCTTCATGGAAAGAGATCGATTCTTTTTCCTTCTTTTTTGCTGCTCTTTTTTCTTTTCTTACTTGTGCCCTGTCTTCTACAAGTTGATGGATCGTTTTATTTTCCTTTTCAGCTTGCACAGTTTTAATGTTTAAACCTTGTGCATTTGCAGTAGCGGTGGCAATAATACAAGTAGTAGTGATTAATAATAAATTCTTCATAAGTTAGGTGATTTATGAGTTAAAAAAGTGTTCGTTTGTTATAATATTTATACTGCAAGTATATTATTGAATAAATGTAAATCAAAATATTTTAAGAAATTTAAAATTAAAAAAGTACAAATTTTATTATGCCCGTTTCTTGAAAAGAGAAATTTAAATTTTGACTATGCGATTAGAAATATAAAAAAGTGAAATCATTTTAAGTTGTCTTTAATACTTTATAACTATGCCTTTGTTCTTTAAAAGTAATATCAATTCTATAGGTGCCTTTTACCCATTTTGATGTATCTAAAATTGTCTCTCCCTCAGAAAATTCTGAGAAAAATTGTTTAAGATTCCCTAAATCCCATATTTCTATGAGATACTTATCATTTTTATTGGGGGGAAATATAGTAGTGATATCAGTAACAAGTGTAGGGTATAATTTCCAGTTAATTAATTCCCATTTGGGTGCAGAAAGCGTTAATTTTTCGAGTAACATTGTGGTAGAATAAATTATAGCGAGCACAAATAAACAATGTGATTTTATTTTAGACAATAGTCATTTTGTGATTGTTAGAAATGTACAAAACTATTCTTCTATTCTTGATAGTTTTAATGAACCCTTTATATCTAAGAATTGTTCAATTCAAAAAAATAACCCCAAATACACAATTGTCTAAATGGGGCCATACATAGTATATCAAGTTTGATATATAACCTTGGATGTCTTCTCTTTCAAAATACTAAGTGGAGAAAAAAAAACTTCTCTCTTTAAAGCTTTAACGGAAGAACCTCAATAGGTTCATATATATATTGTTCGAAATCTTAATTAAATTGATTTTCTGCTACAGGGTTTGGCAAATTTGCCAAACCTTTCTTTATGACTAGAAACTAAAGGTGAGGGGGGTATTATGTCTCTGATAGTACATAAAATTTACACATTTGTACCAAATAGTAATATAAAATTGACTTTTTACATTTTTTGTACGCAGAGGTAAACACTTTTTATTTATAATTGTGACATTTATAACTATCAAGTAAAGTGATGCGTGACGGCATTATATTAATAGATTTATACAAGAAATATATTTTTTTAAAGTCACTTTGAAATGAAACGAATAAACTATTATTTACTGGCATGTATATCTTTAATCGGATTATCATGTCAAAAAAATACTTCAACAGCAACCAAAGAGGTAACGAGTAAACCCAATATTATTTTTGTCTATTTAGACGATTTGGGATACGGAGATATTGGTGCAAATGGGGCTAAAAACTTAAACACTCCAAACTTTGATGCATTAGCGAATGGTGGTATAAACTTCTCCAATGGTTATGCGTCTTCGGCAACATGTACACCTTCAAGATACGCTGCTTTTACTGGTCAATATCCTTGGAGAAAAAATGCTAAAATTCTTCCAGGTTCCGCACCGATGTTAATCGATACTGCTCAAGTAACCTTACCAAAAATGCTACAAGCGGCAGGGTATAATACAGCAATTATAGGTAAATGGCATTTAGGTTTAGGTACACACGATAAAGATTGGAATCAACATATTTCACCTGGTCCAAACGAGGTAGGATTTGATCAATCTTATATTATGGCTGCTACTCAAGATAGAGTTCCAACTGTTTATATTGAAAATGGAGATGTAGTTAATTTAGATCCAAATGATCCAATTGAAATCAATTATAAAAAGAACTTCAAAGGTCAACCAACAGGTAAAGATAATCCTGAATTATTGACAATGAAATGGCACCATGGTCATAATAGTTCTATTGTTAATGGTATTCCTAGAATTGGTTTTATGAAAGGTGGTCAAGCTGCATTATGGAGTGATGTTGATATGGCGGATCACTTCTTAGGTAAAGTAAAAACATACATCAAAGAAAAATCGAAAGAAGAAAAGCCATTCTTCTTAACGTATACAATGCAGCAACCACATGTACCTAGAACGCCACATCCAAGATTTGTTGGTAAATCAGGAATGGGACCAAGAGGTGATGTTATCGTTGAGGCAGATTGGTGTATAGGCGAATTAATGAAAACGATAAGAGAAGCGGGTATCGAAGAAAATACACTAATTGTCATCTCTTCAGACAATGGTCCAGTATTGAATGATGGTTATTATGATGATGCCGTTGAAAAACTTGGAGATCATGATCCAAGCGGAGGATTAAGAGGAGGAAAATATTCTTTATATGATGCGGGTGCACATGTTCCTTTTATTACTTATTGGAAAGGTCAGATTCAACCCGCGAAATCTGAGGCACTTGTTTGTCAAATGGATTTATTTGCTTCGTTAGCAGCATTAGTAGGTAGTGATATGAAATCGCAAGATTCTGAAAATGTATTGGATGCATTAGTAGGTAAGTCTAAAGAAGGTAGAGAATCTCTGATTTTAGAGGCAACTACAAGAACTTCATATAGAAAAGGTGATTTCGTTTTGATTCCTTCATATAAGGGACCAAAATTAAATACTAAAGTGGACATCGAATTAGGAAATAGCAATGAAATTGCCCTTTACAACTTAAAAGAAGATCCTGCTCAGAAAAACAATATTGCCAAAGCTAACCCTGAGCTTACAGCATCTTTATTGAAAGACTTTGAAGCTAAAAGAGGAACTAATTATAAGAAAACTTCTAAGTTAGAATTAAAATAATATTGACTTTTCATAACTTGAAAGGGGTGATTGCATTATACAATCACCCCTTATTTTTTTATAACTATTTTGTATGATAAAAATTAATTACCACTTTATCCATTTCTTTTTTCTAAAATAATTGAGCATAAACAGAGTAATGATTATCATAAATACCCACATGAAATAATAAGAATATTTGAACCTCAATTCTGGAATATTTTCGAAGTTGGTACCGTAGATCCCGGCAATAAAAGTGAGTGGAATAAAGATGACTGAAAAGATGGTTAAGGTCATCATCACACTGTTGAGTTTTGAGGAGATCGTAGTGTGATAAATATTTAACTGATCAGAAAGAATTTCCCTATATCCGTCAGCAATCTCATTCGATTGTTTTAAATCATTCAAAAGCTCATTGAAATAGACACTAGAACTATCGTTGATATATTCTACATCGTATTTTGTAAGCATTGTAATCGTTTCTAATGCAGGCTTAATATTTCTTCTTATTCTATTGACAAGTTTCTTGTAGGTGATAATCTGATCTAAGATTTCCATATTCTGCTCAGTAAGAAGGATCTCTTCAAATGCATCAATATCATCTCCTAACTCTCTTAGCAACAGTATATAGTGATCTACAACAATGTCTAAGATTCTGAAAACTAAATAGTCCATTGAATTCTCAACAATACGTTTTTTGCCTTTCTTGATAATCTCAATTAATGGATCAAAAATAGTTGTAGGTTTTTCTGTGAAAGAGAGAATTGCATTTTTATGAATCACAAGACTGAAATGATCTGTAGATATCGTTTTTTTCTCTTTATCATAATCAAACATCTTCAATGATATAAAGAATGCATTTTCGTATTCCTGGAAGGTTGGACGTAAGGAAGTATCTAAAATATCTGATAATATATGGGAATTGATACGGTTATTCTTTAATTGTTCAACGAGATCAACATCATGCAAACCATTAAAAGTGATCCATGTTAGAGATTTCTTCTCTAGGTATCCTCTTGCTTCTGAAATATTATTGATAGAAAATTCTTCAAAATGGTCGGGTCCAAAGTCCATTAAGTGAACATCTACTTCAGTATTTCTATGCTTCCCAATATATACGAGTTCATCAGGGGAAATATATTTTTTAGTATTTTCTTGTTGAGTCATTAATTAAAAAATAAAAAAGATTGTCAATTCGATTACCCATTAAAAACGATAGGTACAAGTGTTTGCGATAATAAGGTAAGCAATAGTACGCTAATAATGTTAAGAATAATACCTATTCGGACCATTTGTTTTACTGTAATATGTCCACTTGCAAAAACGATAGCATTTGGAGGTGTAGCCATTGGTAACATAAAAGCACAACTTGCGGCCATTGCTACAGGAGCTGCAAAAGTAAGTACATCATGACCTAATGCAACGGCAACACCGCCTACAACTGGAAGAAATATTGTCGCTAATGCTGTATTGCTCATCACTTCAGTGGCGAATAACATAATTGTAATTAATAGCAACATCATGAATACACCTTGTATCGAAGTACTATTTGATATGGCTTCACCTAAAAATTCTATTACACCAGCGTTTCCTAAAGCAGAAGCCATACTTAAACCCCCACCAAATAAAACTAGCACTCCCCATGGTAATTTCTCAGTGTCTTTCCATGCTAAAATAAAAGTACCATCAGATTGGTTTGTGGGAATAATAAAAAGTAATACAGAAACAAAGATAGCTATACTGGAATCATTTAATTGAATAGGAGCATACTGATTGATTAATGACCTGAAAGTCCAAAGAAAAGCGGACAATACAAAAACTATGGCGACAGACTTTTCTTCCCAACCCATCGGACCAAGTTCATTGTATTTTTCCTCAATGAGTTCTTTACCACCTTTAAGTTCTTTTAGGTGATTAGGATATATGAGTTTCGTTAAGACAAAATACAGAATAACCATCATTACTGATGAAAACGGAATACCGATCAGCATCCAACGAAAAAAATCTATTTCAATATTGTAAGTTTCTTTCATAAATCCACCAAAGATGGCATTAGGAGGTGTACCTATTAATGTGGCAATTCCTCCAATACTTGCAGCATATGCAATACCTAGCATCATTGAAATGGCAAAGTTCTTTTTATTCTTCTCGGGTGTTTTTTCATTATTTGATGACAATAAAAGAATGATTGACGTAGCAATAGGAAGCATCATCACTGTAGTCGCTGTGTTAGAAATCCACATACTTAAAAAAGCAGTAGCGAGCATAAACCCTAAAATAATCTGATTAGCACTTGTTCCTGTAACCTTCACAATACTCAATGCAATTCTTAGATGTAGTTTCCATTTTTCCATGGCAAGTGCTACAATAAAACCACCCATAAATAGAAAAATTATTGGATTGGCATAAGGAGCCGCTGTTGCCTTAATAGAAAGCACATCAAAAAATGGAAAAACTACTAGTGGGAGTAAGGCTGTCACGGCCAAAGGAACTGTTTCAGTCACCCACCAAACAAGCATCCAAGCAGCAAGAGCAATAACGGTTATTCCATTATTTGTGATACCATCTGGAAATAATGGTAATAGTTTTATGAGTATAAATAATAATGGACCTAATATCCCTCCAATTTTCTTTTCTAGAGAATATCCAGCAAGATCAGGAGCTTGTGTAGTTACCGGATTTTCAGGATGTTTTAAGTCGTTGAGGTTATGTTTTAAATCATCAGGATTGATGTCACTTCTTTTCATGTAGATTGAGAGTAGCTTTTAAGATTATATCACTATAGCAATGAATTAAATAGTGAATTTATTTGTATGACAATTTATCTAAAAAAAAGGAACTTGAAAAGAAGTAGAAGTTGTTGAAGAGGTAAATAATTAAGTATAAAAAATGGCTACCTCAAAATATTTGAAGTAGCCTGATATATTTTTACCATTTGATGATAGCACTAGCCCAAGTGAAACCTGAACCAAATGCAGCCAAACAAATAATGTCACCGTCTTTTATTCTACCCTCTTTAAAGGCAGTAGTTAAACTGATCGGAATAGAAGCAGCGGTAGTATTACCATATTTCTGAATAGTATTGACTACTTTCTCGTCAGGCAATTTCATCTTTGCTTGCACAAAGTTTGAAATTCTTAAGTTAGCTTGGTGAGGTACCAATAAGTCAATATCGCCAGGTTGTAAATTATTAGCCTTTAGTGCTTCGGCAATTACCTCTTGGAATCTTACCACAGCATTTTTAAAGACAAACTGACCATCCATATATGGGAAAGCAGAACCACCAGGTTTCCAATAGTCTGGATTATTTCTTTCAGGTTTTGTAAAACCAGGGTCAATTACGGCTAACTTTTCGGCATGCTCACCTTCAGAGTGCATATGTGTGGAAAGAATACCTCTGTCTTCATCTGTTGCTGTAAGTATAGCAGCACCCGCTCCGTCACCAAATAATACGGTTACGGCTCTTCCTTCATCAGAGAAATCTAAGCCTCGGGAGTGAATTTCCGAACCTACCACTAAGACATTCTTATACATACCTGTCTTAATGTATTGGTCAGCAATTGAAATACCATATACAAAACCAGAACATTGTTGTCTGATATCTAATGCAGGTACCGTTCTGAAACCTAATTCTCTTTGTAAAAGCACACCAGAACCAGGGAAAATATAGTCGGCACTTAGTGTACAATAAATAATGAGATCAATATCTTCAGCTTTCATTTCGGCCATATCCAAAGCTTCTTGTGTTGCTTTGGCAGCAAGGTGATAGTTGGCTTCTTCAGGAGCTGCATACCTTCTTTCTTGAATACCTGAACGCTCTTGAATCCACTCGTCTGAAGTAGTAATGATTTTCGATAAATCATCGTTGGTAACGACCTTTTCGGGTACGTAAAACCCTAAGCCTGCAATTTTGGCGTTTTTCATACTTTACTCGGTTTTCTATGTGTTTATGTTAGTAAGCTTATAACAAAGAGTCAATGCAACGAAATCTGATTAAGTCGTTGCATTGACTATTATGTTACAAATATTTATCTAAAAGCTCTGACATTTCTGCCTGAAGCTTTTTTGCTTCTTGTTGAGCAACTTCTGCAAAATCTTCTCCATTAGATGCATATATAATACCTCTTGAAGAGTTGACTAATAAGCCACATTCTTTGTTCATTCCGTATTTTGCCACTCCTTGTAAGTCACCACCTTGAGCACCAACACCAGGTACAAGAAGGAAATTATCAGGAGCCACTTTTCTTACATCAAGAAGGCTTTCTGCTCTTGTAGCACCTACCACAAACATCAATTGTTCAGGAGTAGCCCATTCTTGATTTTTAAGCATTACATCTTGGAATAAGTAATTGCCGGTGTCTTTGTTGATGATTTTTTGAAAATCTAATCCACCTTTATTGGAAGTATGTGCAAGAACAATCACCCATTTACCATCCATTAAGAACGGAGTCACTGAATCTTCTCCCATATAAGGAGCAACAGTAATAGAGTCAAAATCCATGTTTTCAAAAAATGCTTTTGCGTACATTTTTGATGTATTACCAATATCACCTCTTTTTGCATCAGCAATTGAAAAGTGAGTCTTTGGCATATACTCCAACGTCTTTTGAAGTGAGTCCCATCCTTGAGGCCCTAATGATTCATAGAATGCAATATTAGGTTTATAAGACACACAGTAATCTGCAGTAGCATCAATTATTTGTTTGTTAAAAGCAAAAATAGGGTCATCCTCTTTGTGTAAATGAGCAGGAATTTTTGTCGGATCAGTATCTAAGCCTACGCATAGGAAACTTTCTTTTTTCTTGATCTCTCCAAATAACTCTTCTTTTGTCATGATGCTATATATAGTTACATTATTTGTATTTGGTCTCCCAAATTTGAATCACTTAAAATCGAGTAAAAATATGGAAATATAACGTAAGAATGAAAAGAAGCTGATATTATACGTATTAAAATCTATTGATCAATTTTACAATGCTGATTTTAAGTGTTTTGAATGAGAGTGCTTGTTCTTTACTTTTTTTTCAATCAGCTTTATCATGCACAATTGAAATCAAGTAAATAATCGATTCATATAATTATGAAAAAGTCATTAGCAGTTTTTGATATTGATGGTACCTTACGCCAAATTTTTGATCCTTGGATGATGTTGCATCACTACTTTAATACTGAGGAAGAAGGCGGAAAAATTTATTCAAATTGGAGAGAAGGGAAAATCACCTATCAAGAAATGTGTGATCAAGATGCCGCTTTGTGGAAGGGTAAGTCTAAAGAAGAAATGATTAAACCTTTAGTGAATAACCCTGTAAGAAAAGGTGCAAAGGAAGTGATCCAATTTTATAAAGATAGGGGATATGTATGTGTTGGGATTTCAACAGGACTTTCTTTTCTAAATGATATAACGGCAGAGGAGTTAGGTTTAGATAAGGTATATAGTAATGAAATTGTCTTTGAAGATAATGTTTGTACAGGGAAATGTATTATTCATGTCGAAGAGTTTCATAAAGACAAGATATTGGATAAAGTGGTGAAAGAATTTTCTATCACAGGAGATATTGTAGCTTTTGGTGATGGTGAAGCAGATGTTGAACTGTTTAAAAATGCGGCACAATCTGTAGCTGTTTTTCCAAGAAAACCGTTTATTAAAGAAGCGGCTGATTTCTGTATTGAAGAAGAACCAATTGATCAGATTTTAGCTTTTCTATAAAAAAGGAGTCACAATGGACTCCTTTTTTTATGAACTACAAGATAGCATCGAACAACCTACTTTGTGTCTTGCCCAATCTGGCCTTTTTGCAAACCATTTTTCTGCATCTTCCTGTTCATCATATGGTTTCTTTAATAATTGGAAAAGCTCATCAATTAATTCATAATTCCCTTTATCTGCTTCATCAATAGCAAGCTGTGCCATATAATTTCTCAGAACATATTTAGGGTTGATCTGATTCATCTTCTCTTTTCTTTGTTGATCACTATGCGTTTCTTTTTCTAATCTTGCCAAGTATTTATCAAACCAATTTTGCCATTCTTCTTTTACTTTACCATCAAATTCCTCTTTATGATAGAAAGCATCAAGGATGATATCAGTTTGTTGAATGAAGGGTTTATCTTTTTCGATATTTGCAAGGTTTCTAAAGAAGATGGTCATGTCCGTTTCAACTAAATGTAATGTCTTATTTAGTTGATCTATTAATTCTTTATCATTAGTATCCGTTTCAAAAAGACCTAACTTACTCTTCATCATTTTTTCATATTTCTGATGATAGATGGCACTAAATGATTCAAGTGCATTTTGTAAACCTTCTGCTTCCCCAATAAGTGGATACAAAGCATTGGCCAATTTATATAAGTTCCATGCTATAATTTCGGCTTGATTACCAAATCGATACCTTTTATGTTCTCTATCTGTAGTATTTGGAGTCCATCCAAAGTCAAAACCTTCTAACCAACCATAGGGACCGTAATCTATTGTTAATCCAAGAATAGACATATTATCAGTGTTCATCACACCATGAACAAAACCTACTCTTAACCATTCGATAACCATATCTAAGCTTCTTTCCCCTACCTCTTTGAAAAACTCTAGATAGACTTTTTTATTTGGCGTTCCTAAATGTGGATAGAAATTTTCGATAGTATAGTCGGCTAATTTCTGAAGTGTGACCACATCATTATTGGCTGCCAAAATTTCAAAGTTACCAAACCTTATAAAACTCGGTGAAACTCTAGTAACAATGGCCCCTTTTTCATAGGCAGAGTTGCCATCATACATTACATCTCTCATTACCTGATCGCCAGATAATGCCAATGAAAGTGCTCTAGTTGTAGGTACTCCCAAATGAAACATTGCTTCACTCATCAAATACTCTCTGATGGAAGATCGAAGTACCGCCAACCCGTCTGCAGAACGAGAATAAGGAGTTTCACCTGCACCTTTTAATTGTACCGCCCAAAGTTTGTCTAGATGTGTTACTTCAAATAGATTGGTAGCTCTTCCATCACCAAGTTGACCTGCCCAATGACCAAATTGATGGCCACCATAACACATAGCGTAAGGTTGGGTTCCTGAGTAAATTTTATTTCCAGTAAAGACATCTCTAAACTCTTCACTCTTACTTTCCTCTTCACTAATTCCTAGATTTTCTCTCATTTCATCAGAAAGATGAAGAATTTGAGGTTGAGCAGTTTTTTTAGGCGTAACAGTAGAATAGCAAGCGTTAATTACTTGACGCCTTGTATTTTCTTTATCCGGATCTGCTGGTAATGAAGTAAAAGTGTTGGTGATATTAAGATGCATCGTACAGATTGTTTGTGAAATACTCTGATGTTAAGCAGCAAAAGTAATTCTACTACTTGAGAGTGCCAATTTTTTTAAACCTAACTTTGAAATATGTAATAATGTTTTTTTTCCTCAATTATGTGTTTAAATTTGCTAAGCAGACTATTTATAAATCAGAAAGACATTTTAAATTTTTATATAAACAAAAAGTAAACTTAACTCAACTTTTTTATATCATGCAGAATACAAAAACTAGACTTCAGTTTCGTGGGAGTGGGAGTGAATACTTTGGTATTGAAATCGTCAACTATTTCCTAACTGGTATTACTTTGGGTATGTATTACCCGTGGGCAAAGGCTAAGAAACTTAAATATCTTTATGGTTCGACCTCTTTACAAAATGAACGCTTTACATTTCATGGTACTGGTAAAGAAATGTTTAAAGGCTTTATTAAAGTAGTCGCTTTAATGATCGCTTTTTATGTAGGTATGGTGGGTCTTGCAATGACTGGTGATTCCACATTATTGGCTATCGGTATTGGTGTTTTTTATATTGGTTTATTCTTATTAATTCCAATTGCAATTCATGGATCATTAAGGTACCGCTTATCGAGAACTTCTCTGAAGAGTATCCATTTTGGTTACCGTGGTGAAGTAGGTGAACTTATTAAAAAGTATTTTAAAGGGTTGTTCTTGTCTTTAATTACATTGAACTTCTATGCACCTTGGTTTATCGTTGAGCTGAGAAAGTACATCATTGGAAATATCCGATATGGAGATGTAGAGATGAAGTTTACAGGTAAAGGTGAGGAGCTATTTAAAATTTACCTTAAAGGTTTAATCTTGACAATGATCACATTTGGTATCTATGGTTTCTGGTTCCAAGCAGCAGTTTTACGCTACGAATATGAACATATGAAAGTAGTACAAAATGGAAAAGAGCTTGATATGGACCTAGATGTAACTGGTGGGGAGCTATTTGGTTTAATCTTAGTTAACTTACTTATCGTGATGTTTACATTTGGTTTAGGTGCTCCATTTGTTACTATTAGAACAATGAAATTCATTGCTGAGAGAATTACAATTATTGGAGAGTTAGATCTTGATATTGTACAGCAAACTGAAGAAGATTACAAGGATGCTACTGGCGAAGATATGCTAGATGCACTTGAAATCGAACTTTAGGAAGAATTCAATAATAACAAGCCTTGGAGAGTATCAAAGCTCTTCAAGGCTTTTTTACATAATATGATGTACAAAGGTAAACTATATAACGGTAAAAGTTCTAAATCTCATACTGCTACTGTAACCTGGGATTACAGAGACCAACTAAAGATTACTTACGAAACAATCACTGTACAAGAAGATCTGGAGGTCATCGTCAATAACTCATTTACCTACGAAAAAATCGACACTATAGAATTGATTACAAAAGGATTGGTACAAATCATATTTGATGATTTTCCACATCCTATTCTTGAAGTCGATGATATCAATTTTTATAAAGAACTTAAAGAGAAAGATGTAAAAATAGATGGAGATTTATCCTTCTATCATATCTTTAATTCACCCTTAAAAGCATTGGGCTTGGGTGTCACTTTTTTAGCAGCTGTATTGAGCTTCTATTTTTTTGCCATTCCTTTTTTATCACACCGTTTAGTAGATAATTTACCTATTTCCTATGATGTTGAATGGGGAGAAAAGTCGGCAGAAATCATTTTGGATGAGGAGGAAATCAATAAAGAAGCATCTTTACTTGCTAATGAGCTGTTTCATCAGACGGGGTTTACCTCAGAGTTTCCAATCGAATTCTACGTTGTTAACAGTGATATCGTCAATGCTTATGCGCTACCGGGAGGTAAGATTGTATTGTATACAGGCCTCTTGGAAAAGATGGAAGATATTAATGAGCTTTATGCGTTGATAGGTCATGAAATAGGCCATGTAGAGCAACGACATTCTAGTAAATCCTTGGTTGAAGCTGCTGCTGGGTATGCTATTTTATCATTAATGCTGAGTGACATTAATGGTTTAACAGCTGTAATTACAGATCAGCTACATAATTTAAATAAACTTTCTTACAGTAGAAGTATGGAAAGTGAAGCTGACGAATATGCTCTTTATTTCCTAAAGGATGTACATGCTTCCGAAGAAGGTTTGGTGCACTTATTTGATATTCTTATTGATGAATATGAAAATAATGAGGTGCTTAAGTATGCAAGTAAAGTGACTTTTCTTTCGACGCACCCTGATATTCATGAGAGAAAGAAAAATGCAGAAAAGGAAATTTCTTCTGACCAAAATAATGTATCTGATAAAGAATTGATGTTGTATGAAGACCTTATGTCTTCACTTAGTATAGAATAACTTAATTACAATTACTATGAACAATACAGAAGACGAATTAAAATTAAACGGTGTCATAGTCTTGGCCTGTTTATTCTTTATTTCATTAATTGCAGGATTTGTAGTTTACTTTGATGATAATTTTTACCTAGGCGAACTACTCATATCTACTGCTGTAATCATTTTTATCGCTTTAGTATTATCTGCTCTTTTTGAAAAGGCCAATGTCTATATTTTTGGACTTTCAGCTATACTATATCCGGTTTTTTTACTTTACCTCTATTATTCTGATTCTATATCATCTGAAAATATTTTTGATGTGGAATTGATGGGCTATGTCATCTTTGTTGAATATCTAATGATCAAATGTTCATTATCGTATTGGAGAGAAAGAAATCAAGCAGAGGTAGAAGAAAATGTTTACTCAGAAAGCTAGATATTTCTATATAGTTCACTAATACTATGAAAGGTTTCCTTATCACTTAAAGTTGTACTTTACTGATAAGGAAACCTTTTTTATCAACTCTTATTTACTGTTTAATTTCTGAACTTCATCGTCAAGTGCTTTTAACTGTTGCATGCTCTCCATTTTCTTGAAATATTCGTAATTGATATTGTCTGCTCTTGGAGCTGCAGGTTGGAAAGGATATGCAGGTACTGTGGTGACAAATTTTGTAATTTGTTCGCCTATTGAACCAAATAACCACATATTTTCAACATACCATTTAAATGCAGTTTTTGATTGATCTTGTGCTGTTTCAAAAGGATCCAATTTTAAATTGACGACCTTAGGAAAGGCGGGTACCGCTCTATACGCTTCTGACATATCACCTTCTTGCACAGCAAAACTTACTTTCCATTCTTTCCATCTTACTGCATTTAGATCTCCTGTAGATGAGAAATAGTAGAACGTTTCTCTAGGTGATTCTTTGGCATTTCCTGCTAGATAATCTGTTAAATCATAACCATCTAAATGTACTCTAAATGTTTTTCCGTTAGCCTTATATCCTTTCTTTAATCGTTCTTTGACATCAGGAACACCCGCTGCACTCAATAATGTAGGCATCCAATCCATGTGCGACGCCATTCCATCATATTTGGTACCCGGTTTAATTACTCCTGGCCATTTAATTACACAAGGAGCTCTAAACCCACCTTCCCAAGTGGTTCCTTTATCTCCTTTAAATGGTGATACTCCACCGTCAGGCCAAGTAAATTTTTGAGTACCATTATCAGTCGACCAAATGACAATGGTGTTATCATCGATCCCTAGCTCTTCCAGTTTATTTAGTAAGACTCCTAAATGTCTATCATGTTCAATCATACCATCAGCATACTCACCGACACCTGTTTTTCCTTCAGATTCATTTTTCAAGTGTGTCCAGATGTGCATTCTTGTAGAATTAAACCATAAGAAAAAAGGTTTATCCGCTTTATGGGCTCTTTCAATAAAATCAGTAGCACCTTGCAGTAACTCATCATCTATAGTTTCCATTCTTTTTTTAGTCAGTGGTCCCGTATCAGAGACTCTACCATCTGTATAAGAATGAATAACACCCCTAGGTCCATATTTCTTTTTGAACTCTTCGTCTTTTGGATAGTAATAAGATTCAGGTTCTTCTTCCGCATTTAAGTGGTAAAGGTTACCGAAGAACTCATCAAAACCATGTTCTGTAGGTAAGTGTTCATCTCTATCTCCTAAATGGTTTTTACCAAATTGCCCTGTGGTATATCCTTGGTTTTTTAAAAGGTCTGCGATGGTAGGTGCCCATTCGGGAATACCATGAGGAGAACCAGGAAGACCAATGGTAAGTAAACCTGTTCTAAATGGCTCTTCTCCTAGGATAAATGATGCTCGACCAGCAGTACAGCTTTGTTGAGAATAATAATGGGTAAATAGTCCACCTTCATGAGCAACTCTATCTATATTAGGTGTTTGGTACCCCATCATTCCTAAATTGTAAGCAGAAACGTTACTAAAGCCAATGTCATCACCCCAAACCACAAGGATATTGGGTCTTTTTGATTTTGCCTCTATTTGATGAAAAGTAAGTAATAATATGAATAGGTTGAAAATGGAGTAATAACGTATCTTTTTCATATCTCTTCATTGTTTAATGTTAAACTAATAATACAAATATGATCACAAAAAATATCAATGAAATTGAGGTATGATAAGAAAAGACGATTCCCATAATTTGAATAGGAGTTGAGTAAAAGTAGGCTTAAGAGAACCTGACTGAGAATTTGACAAAATATTTGATGTTACAAACTCTTAATGGTTGATAAATTTTTATTTCGAAACCGATTTCAAAAGAGAATAGAATTTTACTAAATAGAAACTTGTTGTAAATTACTGAAGATTAAATTCATCGAGGAAAATCAAATTTAAACCAAATGAATAGAACCCTACGATTGTTGGCAGCAGGCTGTCTAATGGCTTTTACTGCATGTGATTCTGGAAATGAAAATACTTTATATGAATCCGAAACATACAATGTGTATAAAGATCATGTTACCCAAGGAGATTTTACTGCCACAGTAGTATCGCCAAAAGAAATGACATCTAACTATAAGAGTCCACTTCAAGATGCATACAGCAGAGCAATCGAATTTAAATTCAGTATAAATGGAAAAGATGATGAACTAGCCTATGGTAAAAACCACCGCCTAGTTATTCATCCGGAAGATGGAAACTATACTTCACCAACAATTGTTTTTGGAGAACATCATTTGGACGATGAGAAGGTCGACAAAATGGATTGGTTGGAAAAGAATACAGAAGTAACTATCAAATTAGATATGTCGCCTGTATTAAATGCCTTCAAAACAAAAGGGTATTATGAAGATATTCATGGTGAGAAGATTTACCAAAATGACTTTAAAGGGGTTTATGTAGCAGGAGGAAGTGCTCCAATGCGCTGGGACTTCGACAATTTAGGAGATGTAGAACAACTGACGGATAAGGATGGTGATGGTATTTATGAAATCACTTTAGTGATGAATCAGCCAGATCCTGAAAAAATCACTTCACCAGTGTGGAAATCAACTAAAAATCTATCTAAGTATCCAACCTTTACTTCTGATATTCCTTTAGTAGATGCTCTTTATAATTTAGCATTGAACGAACTTGTGGCCGATTCTGAAGCAGATGGTACTTTTAGAACTGGTAAAGAATGGGGTGGAGTTTGGACAAGAGATATTTCTTATTCTATTGTTTTAAGCTTATCAATTTTAGACCCTCAAAGAGCTATTACTTCTTTAAGAAGAAAGGTAAAAAGAGATAGAATTATTCAAGATACAGGTTCTGGTGGAGCATGGCCTGTCTCTTCTGATAGAGTAACTTGGGCTTTAGCAGCATGGAATGTTTATACTACAACTGGTGATCAGGGGTGGTTAAAAGAAGCATACAAAGTTATTGCAAATACCATAGACGATGATATGCATGTTGTTTATGATCCAGCAACAGGTTTAATGAGAGGAGAGTCATCTTTCTTGGATTGGAGAAAGCAGACTTACCCTAGATGGATGGATAACGTTGATATCTACAGATCATTGAACTTAGGAACAAATGTGGATCATTTTGAGGCCATGAATATCGCTGCTAGAATGGCTCGATTATTAGGAAAAGAAAAAGACTACCAAAAATATAATGAGTATGCTGTTAACCTTAAAAATGCCATTAATAATCACCTTTGGTTAGAAAAAGAGGGATACTACGCACAATATCTATACGGTAGAGATCATATGATCCTTTCTCCAAAATATGAAGCATTAGGTGAGGCATTGGCTGTAATTTTTGATGTTGCTGATGAAAATAGAGCGAAAAGCATTGTAGAAAATTCACCAATCACTCCATATGGTGCTGCTTGTGTTTATCCTCAGATTCCTGGTATTAGACCTTATCATAACAATGGTATTTGGCCATTTGTACAGGCTTATTGGAACATTGCAACAGCAAAGGCAGGGAATGGTACTGCTTTAGAGCAAGGTTTGGCATCGATTTACAGACCTGCGGCCTTATTCTTAACCAACAAAGAGAATTTTGTAGCAGAAGATGGTGATTATATGGATACTGAGGTTAACTCTGATGAGATGTTATGGAGTTTGTCTGGTAACATGGCGATGATTTACAAAGTATATTTTGGTATTTCTATTGATGAAAAAGGCATCTTAAGCTTTAATCCTGTAGTACCAAAAGTATATGGAGGTAGCAAAGAATTGAAAAACGTAAAGCTTTGGAAAAATAACTTTGATATCACTCTAAAAGGTTACGGTAGTAAGATCAAATCATTTACAATAGATGGAAAAGCATCTGATGAATTTACCTTTAACTTGAAAAAAGGAGGAAATCATAAAATTGATATAGTCTTAGCTGATAATGATATTACTGAAGGAACGACATCAAACAAAGTAGCTAATAAATTCCACCTTGAAAACCCAAATGTTACATATAAAGGTGATCAATTAACATGGAAAGCAGTGAAGGGAGCAGTTAATTACGAAATCATCAAGAATGGTAAGGTAATCGCCACTCAGAATGAAACGTCATTTACAATCAAGAAAGAGAAAGAGGTAGATGAGTATGCTGTTAGAGCAATAGATAGTGATAATTTCCCATCATATATTTCTGAACCAATTTCAGTAGGGGATATCAAAATCAAGAATGTTTCGAGAATTGCGAGTGCAAGTAAGAAAATCGATATTAAAGCAGCTCCGTCAGGAATGGTAGAAGTTTCTAAGAAAAGAAATAAGAAAGTAGATTTTAAAATCACTGTTCCAGAATCTGGAGAATATATGGTTTGGTTCTCTTACACAAATGGTAGCGGTCCATGGAATACAGATAATAAATGTGCAATACGTAATTTATTTGTAAATGGAACGGATCAAGGTGCTTTAGTTATGGCACAGCGAGGTACTGAAGAATGGTCAAGTATTGGTATGACAAACCATATTCCTGTACAATTAAAGAAAGGAGCCAATAAATTATCTATCCGTTTTGAATCGTACGATGAAAATATGAATGTTGATGTAAATACAGCACTTATAGAAAACGTATACTACGGTAAAGCGAGTAAATAAGGTCTTTAAATAGAAAATAAAGGAGGTAGAATCAATTAAGATTTCACCTCCTTTTTTTATATTTTTTTATCGTCGAAATGCCCTATATCATCCCATTATTATTAAAGAGGGCTACTTTTTCTGGAATAGGGTAAGTCTGTAATTTTGAGAAATCTTTCTTCCAAAAATCCATGTCAAGGATCTCATTATTGACATTTTTCGTGAGTGTAATCACTACAGGAACTTCATCACTATCTCTATAAACCACTTGGACAATATCCCCTGCATAGGCCGCCTTTTCAGGTGGTGTAAAGTTTATACTTCCCATAACAGCATTTTCATAATCATCTACCATGGTTGGTAATTCAAAACTCTCAGGTTTTAATCCTCCTAAAGTGATTAGGTGTTGTACAAGAGTTATTTCCTCCTGTCTCACTTCTCTTCTTTGACTCATAATTATAATTTTCAACAAAATTAAAGTAAATAGCCAAAAAAGCCATCCTTTGTGGTAAGATGGCATATATAATATTTCTTTATTCAAATATTAGTCTCAGAATCAGTTGGTACACATGTCATTCATACTTTTCTGTTTTCTACAGAATAGGTTCTCATTTGATTAATTCAATAATGATAGAACCGATAACTGTAAATAAGATAATACTTGTTGTGATAATTGTGGAAAGAATCTCCGTTGTTAATGTATTTTTCATTGATACAAAAGTTTATTAACCATAATGTTGTTTCTTCAAAAGTAACAATGATACTTTATTTTTAAAACACAATAATTATTAAGTAATAGATTCGAAAAATGTTACTAATTGCCTGTCTACAAACTAAAAAGCCACCCTATAAATATAGAATGGCTTTCTCAATATTCTCTTCTATCGTCCAAATAGAATCGTATGAAATGAAATGAAAAACTACTAATAATATATCTTTCGTTACATCAGTGGAAATGCATAAATATTTTTTGCCTTTCCTCCCTGAACTTTAACGTATTTCTCAATGATTTTTTGATGGATATCTTTCTCTTCTACAATCTCATATCCTTCTTGTGTCAGAGTGTCTCCTTTTATCGTTACAGTGAAATCGAAATCATAACCTTCAAATGCTCTGTGAGTACAGTATTCTAGGTTTTCTTTGTACTGATTTCCTTTTAAAGTATAAGCACCTCCACCAGCAATAAACTTTGCTTTGGTTGAGTCAATTCCTTTGTGCTCGTCATGATTAAGAAAGGCAAAATGGTTCTGATTAATTATCTTAATCATTCTGATACCATCCATTTCAAGATGCTCTACTGTATCTTCTTTTATGGTAACTGCTGAAATAAGCTCCCATGTACCCTGAATATTGGGTTGTTGGTCTACTTCAATACAGCTAAATATTGACAGTAATAGTAATATGTAAATTGAGCCTTTTCTCATAATCTGAATCATTTTGTAACGATTACATTACAAAAGTGTAGAATAGACCTTACTTCACAATTTCTTTTCGACCAACAGCATTTTTTGGAGTGTAAACAACATTAAACGTTTATTACAAAAGTTAAAGAACAAAAAAAGAGAGACAAATGCCTCTCTTCGTAATAGTAATATCTAGTTCTGGTTATGCAGTCTACGGATAAGGTTAAAGGTTTTTTCCTTTCTGTAGCTTCTGTTGTTTACCTTTTTGGTTTTTGTTTTCGCGATTGTCTTTTCTCTTATCAGAATTGAAAAGAGTTTCAGAACCCCACTTTAGGGTGTTCTCGCTGATGGAGTACGAGTTGAACATATTTAATGGTAGGTTTAGGTTATTATTATATAATGCAAATGTAAGTAAATAAATGCTAGAGCACTAGTGCAACCGATTGAAATTAACATAATCGAAGATTTATTTTCTTAATGTATGTTATTCTGTACGAAGGATTTATACTTTTATATCACTTGAAGTTCTTTATAAATGAATAATGTCTTTTTTAATACAACATGTTTTCTATGATGTTACATCAATAAGTAAAGAATATTTGTCTTTTTTTGATATGTTTTCATGGTTTCATTTAGAAATGAAAAAAATAACAATATTTTTGTTTCAATTTGAAGTGAGAAGCTTAATCACAACAATGTTAATAGTAATCTAATACACTACAAGGGTTTTTATTATCAGTGATGAAAGGTTTAAATTTGAATAAGATCGTAACCTCCTAATGTCATTAGGATAGAAGTAAGTGTTACTTTGTTTTTAATACGAAATTTTTAGGAAGTCAAATGAAAGATATAATTACCCAATTAGGGTCAATTACTTTAGAACTAACAGATATTATCGAAGATGATGTTGTAGACATACTCAAAGGAACTCTTTGGGGTACTGAGGGTGGTTTACGCTATGTCCATACAGAAACAAGAAAAAGTTTAGTAGATACTAAGAAGGCATATTTTCTTAACCTTAGAAGAAATAATAAACTCTTAAGTACTATTACACTTATCCATAAGGAAACATTTTATGAGGGACAACAAATAGAAACCTATCATATTCGTTACTTTGCATTTATGCAAACGATGCAGAGTGCTAAGCAGGCAGCAAATAAGAAGAAGAGAAAAGTAAGTTTATTGGATCAACAACTTATCGATTTCTTCAATAATTACCGGATGCCTGAGAGCAAGGAAAATGGTACACCTCAATGTTTCCATGCACAAGTGGAGAACGACAATTTGAGATCGAAGATGTTTACTGAAAAAGTAGGCTTCCAAACGATTGGCAAAATGACAACCTTAACTTACAGTAGGGTTTCTCCATCTATTCATAACAACTTTAGAAGGATAAAAGAATCAGAGAAGAGTACGTATATGTCTCTTGTTGATGATTTCTATAAAGATTATGCTTTTTTCTCTTCAGAAAATATCTGTAAAAATGAAGATGTTTTTGTCTTGGAAGAAAATGGAGAGATTGTAGCAGGCGGACAACTGTTTGTTGGAAATTGGCAATTCAAACACCTTCCTGGTATTGAAGGAGTGGTCGCAAAATACTTATTACCTTACATACCTCTAGCCAACCGTTTATTCAACTTCAAAAATCATTCTTTTGTGACGGTAGAAGGTTTATTCTGGAAAAAAGGTTACGAAAATCGTATCCAAGACTTCATGTCTTCTGCATTGAAAGTAATGAATAAAAATGTTGCATTTATCTGGATGGACCCTGAAAGTAAAGACTATTTAGATGCCAAAAATAATAATTATTGGGGAGTGCTTGAACACCTAAACAGTGGTAGTAAATCTTCGATTATCTTACGAACAGAGAAGGAATTAGAAGAAGAATACGAAGCTTACGCTAAGAAAGATAAATTTATTTCGGGGTACTACATTCTATAAGCATGTTTTTTTCATTAGATAATTATTCATCAATAGATCAAAAGTTAGCGGTATTCTCTGATAAAGAGAAATTACAAATTGCTACAATATATACTTGTAGTGGTTATAAAGGAGAACCTCGGAATGTAATTCTTGAAGTTCTTGAACGTTTGTTCTATTTGTCTGAAACAAAATCTAAAGTAAAAAAAATAGTCTTTTCATTCTTCGATACATTAGAAGGAGAAGGTCTTCTACATTCATTTGAATATCGACAGACAAAATATTACCATACAGTAGATTTAGAGTCTTTTGTTTGGGGCGTGATTTATATTAAAAAACATGCACCTCATGGCTCTTTTATTGAAAAGTTGAGTGATACTTTCCCTCCATATGAACATTCATTTGGGCGTTCTGTTTATAAACCTGAAAATTCGGTAAGAGACTTAATGTTGGGAAACTCTCAGCTTTCTGAAATTATTTTCATGAATATATTTCAGAATAAAGCAGGCCATTTTGATTATATCACAACACTACTTCTTGGTGTTTTTTCCGTTTATAAAGCGGGATTTGATAAAGGAGAATGGTTAAATGAAATTCCTGAAAAACGTCTACATGAAATGGTAGAATATTTCTTAGCAGACTTTTTTGATGCTAAGGTAGATATTCAACTTTTCCGAAATGCTATAACATTCCTCCCTTCAAATGCTCATGTGATCTATAATTTTGAATTACTTGATTTCATTTTGAGAGGAGATGTCGATACTGCTCTTCAGAAAATTACTTCTCATCACCTTGATAAGAAATATGTAGGCTTAGGTCATTTTATCAGAAAGGGCAATGGTAAAGCATTACCGAACTTTCTAGAGGCCATCGGAGTAAAGGACCTCAGTAAAGATGCAAAGAAGAAATCTTCTAAATCATGGCAGTTTTTGTCTAATAGCTTAGAATTTATTTTTTCTGCCATCATCTTAAAAGAGATCCCTGATGCGACTTCTCTAAATAGAAATAGATACAATTCAGCACTTGCTAAAAAGCTTTTAATCAATAAAGAATTACTTCATGCTCAATTGGACCTAGAGAGTGTTTTTAAGAATAAGAATAGTCTAGATTGTTATTATGATAAATATGATCTAAGGTTTAAAATTATTGAGTTTCTGGAAGAACCTAACCTATTGAATCCCTTTTCGCATGCCTATTTGGTTTGGCTATATATTCAAGTTTTTGGTAAAGAGTTTAAGTTATCAGACCATTTGATTAATCCAGTTGGAGGTAGAGCTTTAAAACTTTATCGATCTGGTTTTTTATGGTATGCCTCAATCCTTGCTGAGGCTTTCCAATTAGCTAAAAAGTTTGAGTTTGATAGTGATATCGACCTAGAGTATTTAATGGATGAAGATATTCTTCAGCTGAAAGATATTTTAGAGGTATCTGAAGTAGAAGAGTGGGAACAGGTTTTAAAGAAAATTGAAGGCTTAGCAGAAAACTTTAAAGAGACCAACAAGAAAAAGAAAACAACAAAATCAGAAAGCAGACTACTTTGGGTTGTTGCCGACCACAGGTTATATGTACAGCCTATGGAGCAGACAAAATTGAAAAGTGGTATCTGGTCTAAACCTAAAAAAATATCCGATCGACGAATGCTATCAAGGTCAATCAAAGGGATGTTAGACATTGATAATGAGATCTTTGATAAAGCAGTTAAAGCTTATGGAAGAGGATACTTTGATTATGATGTACTAGAGGTTTGGAAACTTCTTCCTAATCATCCAAACGTGGTCTTGGAAAGTGATGATAATGTATCTGTTATTGTTGAAAAACGACCATTAGAATTACAGATCACAGAGAAAGGGGAGAACTATAAACTGTTTTTTGATAAGGATGTCAACATCGATTTTCCCTTAAAAAGAGAAACACCGACTAGGGTTATTTTGTATGATGTAGATAGTAACATTAAATCTTGGGCAAGGAATTTCCCTACTGATGTTATCATCCCAAAAAATGGAAAGGAAAAATTAAAACAGGTAGTTTCCTCTTTAGGACAGTCTTTAATTGTACATTCACATGTAGAGGATATCAAAGAGGAATTACCAGAATTGGTAGCTGATAAGACCCTTCATGCTTTACTTACACCAAGAGGTAATAATATTCTTTTGGAGTTGTACATGAAGCCATTCAAAACACAACCTCCTTATGTTGTTCCAGGAAAAGGAAAAGAGATCTTAGTGGAGGAAGTAGACAGAGAAAGAACTAGGGTCATAAGACAATTAAAAGAAGAACAGGAGGTATTACATAAGTTCTATGCACAACGCCCGCAATTGGATATGACCAACGACGGACACCATGCTTGGGAACTGACAGATAGAGAAGAAACCCTAAATGCTTTAAATGAACTTCAATTTGGAGATATACAACCTGTTATTGAATGGCCGAAAGGCATTCGTTTTAAGCTTCTTGGAAAAGTTACTGGCGGTAATGTTACAGTAAACATCCAAAGTAAAAAAAGAGACTGGTTTGCTATTGGTGGAGATGTGAAACTAAATGAAGAGGTGGTGACTTCTTTAGCCGATTTAATGCGTCAATTCAAAAATGACCCGAATAGCAAATATGTAGAAATAAAGAAAGATGAATTTATTGCACTCACTGATGAACTAAGAAGGCAACTTACTGCTCTTACAAGTGTTGCAATAGATGATGATAAAGAATTAAGAGTACACCGTTTGGCTTCTTATGGTGTTCTAAATGAGTTGACAAAAGAAGCTTTAGTCCGTTCTGATGATACCTGGAAAAATCTGCAGGAGAAAATAGAGGAAGCGAATCAGAAGTCATTTTCTATACCTACTACCTTACAGGCAGACTTGAGAGACTATCAAGAGGAAGGTTTCCAATGGTTGTCTAGATTAGCTTCATGGGGAGGAGGAGCCTGTTTAGCGGATGATATGGGGTTAGGAAAGACGATACAAGGCTTATCATTAATGCTTAGTAAAGCATCTGAAGGACCTTGTTTAGTGGTTGCTCCAACTTCTGTGACTTTTAACTGGGTAAATGAAGCTAGAAAATTTGCTCCTACTTTTAAAGTCCATTTGTTATCACAAGCTACGAAACGAGAGAAAGTAATTAAAGAAGCAGGGCCCCATGACCTTGTCATTTGCAGCTACGGTTTATTACAATCAAATAATAAAAAATTAATTGATAAAGATTGGAACATTGTTTTGCTCGATGAAGCACAGGCTATCAAGAATAAAGGGACAAAACGTTCTAAAATAGCCATGCAATTGCAAGCGAATACCAGAATTATTACTACAGGTACTCCTATAGAAAACAATTTGGCAGAACTATGGAATTTGTTTGAGTTCATCAATCCTGGTCTATTAGGAAATTGGGAGTCATTTAATAAAAACTTTGTATTAAAAATCTCTGAATCAGGAGAAGAGCATCATGCAAGATCTGCTAAAAAGGTATTAAGAAGACTCATTTCTCCTTTTATCCTAAGAAGAAAGAAAAGTGAAGTATTGGATGAACTTCCTCAAAAGACCGAACAAGTCTTAACTGTGAATTTCTCTGATGATGAAATGACACTATATGAGGCACACAGAAGAACTGCTTTGGAAGAAATTGAGGGGATAATTAAGAAAAATGAAAATAAGGATGCTACGCTTCAAGTACTCGCTGAATTAACCAAGTTGAGACAATTGTGTTGTCATCCTCGACTTATAGATCACACTTGGACTGTTCAAGGAAATAAAGTAAAACTTCTTTTAGAAACCGTCCATGAATTGAAAGAGGGCGGACATAGAGCTTTAATATTTAGTCAATTTGTTGGCTTCTTACATATAATTAAAGATGCTCTAGACAAGGAAGGGATATCTTACCAATACCTTGATGGTTCGACAACTTTGAGCAATAGAAAGAAAGGGATCGAGGCTTTTCAAAATGGAGAAGGGGATGTATTTCTTATCTCTTTGAAAGCAGGAGGAACCGGACTGAATCTCACAGCTGCAGACTACGTGATACATATGGATCCATGGTGGAACCCTGCCGTAGAAGATCAGGCAACAGATAGAGCACATCGTATTGGTCAAACAAGACCAGTTACAGTGTATCGAATGATAACAAAAGATTCTATTGAGGAGAAAATGATAGCCCTCCATGCGGATAAACGAGAGTTGGCAGATGATTTACTTTCTGGCACTTCAAAAGCTTCGAAACTAAATACACAGGAGCTATTAAAATTACTTCAGAATAATGAAGTTTTACTAGATGTGTAACCAAATCATCCTGATTTATTGAATTGTAAATCAGGATGATTTGTAAACAATTTTCTGGGTTACAGGTTAAACAATATAATCACCAAAAATCTGTAACTATGAAAACGCTATCCATCTTTCTGCTATTTATTGTTTTGATATCATGTTCTACATCTAAATCTGTAGTGGTTATCCCTGCCCAACAAACTTTAAACTATGATCTATCAAATCTTGATATCTACGCATGTGAAATCAACAATAAGAGTAACCAAGAAGTAGGAGTTCAAGTAATCAATAAATTTTCTGGAGAAAATATTAGAGGATTTGGCTTGAATCATCATGCTAAAGAAATAGTGCTGGTTGAAAAAGAAGGAATGCTCACATTAAAAAACACGTCTAACCAACCTATAAAAATTGTTCTTTCTACTGAAGAAACGACAAGAGAAGCTGTAGCGATGAAAGAACCTTTTGTTACATTTACCTTAAGAAATAATACCGCTAAATCCATCCCTCTGATTATACCAGGTGTGATGAATCCTAATTTATCTCCTTTTTCTAATAGTGGTGTAGACTTAAAAATTGGTCAAGAAATTTTATTCAAGGAGAAGGGAAAAACATATCAACTTTTGATCGTAGATCAATCTATTGAGATGAATTCGAAGCTTGATGTCGCACAACTTATCAAGGACAGAAAAGTAGATTTAGGTTTATAACCAAATAGGTTATTTAATTTAATTATAACTCATGTGGTTATATATTTTGATTATAAATAAATGGGTTATATTTTTGTTGAAAATTGATATTATGATTGCAATACTTACCGCTGATATCGTTTCTTCGACAAAAACTCAAAATAATGCGTTATGGTCATCATGCATAGAGGAAGTGATGGATTTACCATTTTTCGAAGATACAAGATGGGATATTTTTAGAGGAGATAGTTTTCAGATAGAATTATCAGACCCTAGTAGAAGCCTTTTCTTAGCCATTTTATTACGCGTATTTATTAATGCAAAGAAAGAACTATACGATTTAAAAATAGATGTAAGAATAAGTATTGGCATTGGTAAAGAAGGTTATGAAGGTGATAACGTAATGAGTTCTGATGGACATGCATACAAACTTTCTGGAAGAACATTTGATAAACTTCAGGCCAATAATCGAAAACTTATGATCGCAACCGCATGGGATTATGATCTTATGGGGTTCCAAGAGAGTGTTCAACTAATAGAACATTTGATTTCCAATTGGTCATTCAGTAGCTTTACGGTAGGAAAACATTATCTTTTAGGTGTTACCAAGCAGAAGGATTTAGCAGAATTAGTAGGAGTATCACAGCCTGCCATTCACAAAAGAATCCAAAAAGATAATATGGAAGGACTAATCAATTACTTGAATTGGTTTTCACAGAAAATACTCCTACTGACAAGCTAACAGAACTAATATGAATACACTCTTTTTCCAACTTTTGTTCGCACACTTAACAGCAGACTTTTTATTACAATCAGAGAAAATGGCTGTGGAGAAGGCTGAATATTATTTCTCCTCGGCTTTTTGGAAACATATTGTGATACATGGCTTGTGTTATTTCGTAGTATTTGCGTTTCATTATCATCTTATTGGGCATTGGGAAGCTTCTGGGTTATCTCAGACAGGGGTGGCCACACTAAGTTTAACCTCTTTGCATGGGTTAGTAGATATCGCAAAGACATACTTTTCAAAGAAGTTTCCAGGTAAAGGGGTATTATTATTTACATCAGATCAACTCATCCATATCGGTATTCTAGCATTATTTTCGATTAACTTCGATTGGAATTTTCTATTCGCTAAGATTTATAATGTAGAAATACCCTGGAAGATTATTGTCGCTTACTTATTTGTGACAACTCCGGCAGGGATTATCATGAAAGTTTTATTGAAACGTTGGACGCCTGAGAGTTCTCAGATTATTCAAGATGCTTATGATAACCTTATGGAAGTTGAAATTGATCTCAACCGTAACGATCCAAAACGTTTGGAAAAGAAATTTAAGTTTCAGAAGAATACAAAATTTCAGAATGATCGGTCTACTTATGCATCCTTACAAGATGCAGGACAATGGATTGGTATTTTAGAAAGAATATTGATCCTAACTTTTGTATTAAACGGAGACCTTAAGTCAATAGGATTTCTCTTAACAGCAAAATCTGTTTTCCGTTTTGGCGACTTGAAAGGAGGAAAAGACCGTCAGATGACGGAGTATATTTTAATAGGTACGCTGATTAGTTTTGGTTTAGCCATTTTTGCTGGTTTGATGTGCCTAACGAGTGAAGAAGCCAAAAGCTTGTTTTAAAAAAAAGCTACCCTTAAGGTAGCTTCTTCTTATTTTGAATTCTTGACCATATCGATGATTTGTTCGGCGGAAACTCTGTAACCATAGACTCCATTGAGTACTTTCATAGAACTTTCATGTAACTCTGGAGTTAAAGCAGCAGTTCCCTCATCAACTATATACATTGTAAACCCTTTATCGGCACCATCTCGAACGGCAGTTTCAATACATTCGTTAGTAAGCACACCAACCGTTACTAATTGATCGATCCCCAAGTTTCTGAGTACATATTCTAAGTTTGTACTATTAAAAACACCTGAGGCCGTTTTGCTTAATACGATTTCATCATCTTTTGGAGCCACCTGAGGCATAATTTCAGCAGCTTTTGATCCCTTAGGAACATGACAACCAATACGTTTGTGTTCTAAGCTTCTGTCGCGACCATCAGCTGTTAGTGCTTCAATTCTTACATGGATCACCTCTAAACCTTCGCTTCTAAAGAGTTCTTGTAATTTGTTGACGGTAGGAAAAACAACATCATCTAAACGATCAAAATAGTAACTATGGTCTTCTCTTTTTGCATCCTTAAAGAAGCCATAACCGATTGCAGCATCGTGATATTGAATATCTATAGAAATTAAACCTACCTTTTTTCTTTTTAGTTCAGGAACACTTTGTCCTTCATACATATCTTCAATTGGATTTTCCATTTTCTTAATCTCAAAATTTCATTTCTAAATGATTACATAGGACCATAATTAATAGCTACTGCTATAGCCATGGCGATCCAACAAACGACATAAGCCATTGCTGTAAACTTGAATATATATTTGATCCAGCTTCCATAAGGAACTCTACATAACCCTAACATGGCGATTAGACCACCTAGAGTTGGAGTAAAGATATTTGTGATTCCGTCACCAATTTGGAAGGCTAATATTGTACACTGACGAGTAATTCCAACTGTGTCGCCAACAGGGATCATAATTGGTAGAGTTACTAATGCTTGACCACTACCACCTGGAATAAAGATATTGGTTATAGATTGAGTCATTGTCATAACCACTGCAGAGGCTGTTTTAGGCAAAGATTCTAATAAGCCAATAAAACTGTGGGCAATGGTATCACTGATATGACCAGCATCCATCACAACTTTTAGCCCTTGGGCAGCACCAATAAGTATTGCAGCCAAAGCACAAGTTTCAAATGATTTAGACATCACCTGACTAATTTCTTCAATGCTCATTCTAGATATTAGTCCACTGACAATACCAATTATGATAAAAATGGCAGAAATCTCATTGATGTACCATCCCAAGTTAAAGACCCCATAAAGCATAACTAATAGCCCTAAAAGGAATATACCAAGGACGGTTTTATCTCTTGCAGAAGTTTTATATTCTTCTAGAGGTTTTGATAACTCTAAACCGTGTGTATCAATGCCTTTAGATAAGCTCTTTTCTGGATTGGCTAATATCTTTTTGAAATAACTGATGTTATAATACACCAATACCGTAAGCAAGGCGAAGACCAATACACTTCTAAATTGCCAACCTGAGAATAACGGCATTTCGGCAATTTGATGTCCTACACCTACCGTATAGGGGTTAAAAGGGGCCAAACCAAAACCAACAGAAATACCGCCAACAGCCATACCTGCACCTAGCAGAACATCTCCACCGATAGCTAAGCTAACGATCACCGCTATTGGTGCTAATGCGATGTTATTTTCATAACCTACGAAGATACCTAGTAAACCATACATGTAGGTCATCATCCCTACTATAAGATATTTTCTTTTTAGTCCTAAACTTTTTACAAATGAACCCACAACGTCTTCGAGCATGCCGTTCTTTTCGAAAATACCAAACATTGCTGCACTGGCAAAAACGATAAAGACAATATCTGCGATTTCTTGAAAACCAATACCAATGGCAATAACGGTGTCAAATAGGTTTACAGGTGTCTGATCTACAGAGTGGAATGTGCCATTGACTACTCTCGCAACGCCATCAACAAGTTCTCTATCAAACTCTCCTGCAGGTATTATATAGGTAAGGACAGAAGCACCAATTAGCATAAAAAAGAGAATAGCTAATGGGTGAGGGATCTTATCTATCCATGATATCTTATTTTGTGTCATAGGTTATTAATTATTTCACATAGAATAGCTTAGTTATAAGTGTATTGGGTGATATACTTACGTATTTGAATCACTATTATGTGACGGGAAAAGGTTATTAAAGTGTTTTGTTATAATATTATACTTGATAGTTCTTTAAGAAGTCAACGACAACTTTTGCTGCAATATCAAGATCATTTTCTGTAACAGATTCTAGTGGGTTGTGACTAATACCATCTTTACATCGTACAAAAAGCATCCCCATATCAGTGATGTTTTTCATTTCTTGGGCATCATGCCCTGCTCCACTTGGAAAAGTAAAAACATCGCTCCCTACATTAGCAACACTTGTTTCTAGTTGCTTTATGATAGTATCACTACATGTTGTAGGAGGAGCTTCATTGGTATTTGTCAAGGTGTATGTTAACCCTCTTTTGTTGCAGACATCTCTCAAGATTTGATCAAATTTTGTGACAGTATCTTTGATCAACTTTTCATCTAGGGAGCGAATATCCATAGTGAAATTGGCTTCACCAGGAATAACATTAATGGACCCAGGTAGAAACTCAACGATCCCAAATGTTGCTACAATATTCTCAATAGTTTCAAGGTATCTTGTTAACTCGACCATGCTTTCAGAGGCACCAACACCTGCATCTTTACGTAGAGGCATCGGTATTGTTCCTGCATGACCAGCCATACCATTTATATTGATAGTGTATCTGTGTGAACCTTGTATAGCATTCACTACTCCTACGGCTAAATTTTTATGTTGTAAAACAGGCCCTTGTTCGATGTGTACTTCGAGATAACCAACAATATCATCTGTTAATTTATCTTCAGGAATCTTATTAGGGTCAAGACCAAAAGAAATAAGTTCCTCTTTAAGAGTATTTCCATATTCACTTTTTCTGTCAAGTAAATCACTTGTAAAAGTTCCAGCAAGTACTTTAGATCCTAAATATGTAGTTGCAAAACGGACGCCTTCTTCATCACCAAAAGAAGCGATCTTGACATTATATTTAAGGGGAATATTATTCTGA
This sequence comes from Flammeovirga agarivorans, assembly GCF_012641475.1. NCBI lineage: Bacteria > Pseudomonadati > Bacteroidota > Cytophagia > Cytophagales > Flammeovirgaceae > Flammeovirga > Flammeovirga agarivorans. The sequence goes on from NZ_JABAIL010000007.1 coordinate 75,575, forward strand.
ATACAGTGTTTTAGTGCGATCAATGGAAGAATGACACCCATTGCTCCATCATATTTACCTCCATTTCTAACCGTATCTTGGTGAGATCCTAAAACAATTGTTTTATTTGTTTTCTCAGGAGAGGTATATGTACCTATCATATTACCGATATTGTCCACTTCAACCGTTAATCCGATATCAGTCATTAACTTTTCAAGGTACGAATAAGCAGCTTTATGTTCTTCAGTCAGATATAATCGAGTTACACCGGGACCTTCTTTCGAATATTTAGATAATTCTTCTAATACTTGGTATGTTTCTTTTCCTAGTTGCATAAGTAATTTAATTGACATTGAATGTCTTATGGGTAGGTTTAACAAAGTATAGAAGTAACGAGTCGTATCAACAATTCGTTTCAAAATATCACAAATGTTGATACGACTTCTTAAAAAATTAACGTAAAATAGTAATTTGGTTGCTTGTTCGGTGTTGTGTGCCGTTCAGTTCTGATGTATAACTAACTACGGCAGTGTAAACACCACTTGGTACCGTTTTACCTTTGTATGTGCCGTTCCAACCTTCACCTTCTTCTTTGGCAGCATCAGAATTCTCATAGTTTTTGGCAAAGATGATTTCACCCCAACGATTGTAGATACTCACTTGAATATCAACAGCATGTTTCGAGTGGACATGGTATTCATCGTTTAATCCATCACCATTAGGAGTAAAAGCAGTTGGATTGAAGAAATCGTCACCGCATATCTCATCGACAAATATTTCTGTATAAGTCTCACATGCTGTAGGGTATGAGGTGTCAGTGATAGTCACCGCATAAGTATCCTGTTCACTTCTTAGTACAGATGACGTAGTTTCTCCTGTATCATGCCAGTAATATACATATCCATCGCCTTGTGGAGCTTGTAATTCAATCTTGAAACCATCATCAAAGCAAGCAACGGTATCAATACTAGCAAATGAAGGAGGAAGATCTCTATAGATAACTTCGTATGTTTTTGTGATGATACATTCTTTTCCGCTGTCATGAACGATCGTATTGGTTACTGTATAATTTCCAGGTTGATCCACCAAAATTGTTTGATTGGTAGAACCTGAACTCCATGAATAGGCTTGCGTAATGTTTTCGTACTCTGAAACATTGGCAGATAGTTCGATTTCAATTCCTTCACATACTTCATATACAGTTGCGGTATCTTCAAAAGTAGGAATCACATATACCCAAACTGTATCTGTTACCGAACAACCCAATTCATTGTCAACCGTAACGGTATAGAAGGTATCTTCTTCTGGAGCTACAGTAATTTGTTTTTCATTACTGTTGGTACTCCAGAGTTGGGATATACCTCCATTAACAGTAAGTGTTACAACTTCTCCATAACAAATGACTTGATCTTCTATTAAATCGACTTCTGGTATCTCACGAATATGAATTTGCCCCTCCGAACTAACTGTACATCCATAGATTGTAGTTACTGAAAGAAGAATGTTATGATCACCGTGTGTATCGTACTGATGTGTTGGATTAATATCAGTGGAAGTATAATTTGGAGTAGTGCCATTGTATTCAAAATCCCATTGTACGCTTGCGATTTGATCACTGGAGCGGTTGATCAGTTGATCAAGGTGTCTTGAATAATTAATAAAATAGGCAGGCTCATTTTGACAAACCGTATCTATTTCAAAGGCAACTTCTGGTAAATAATGAATTTCTACATCTTGTGATATCGTTTGTGATAAACACCCTTGTGATGGCAATAATGCCAATGAAATATTTTGCGTTCCTTCTGTCGTAAAAGTATACGATAGACTTGGAGAGGTTGTCACGGTGTCAAATGATGCATTAATATTCCAGAAATACTGATATGTAAGCGTATCTTCATCGACATTACTAAATGAGGAAGAGGCGTCTATTGTCATACTTTCTCCTAAACAGACATTTTCCCATTGAAGCACAGGGGTAATTCTTGGTTCTATTACTTCCACTTCAACTACTCTTTCGCAGGCGGTTGATTTACTATTATCTACAATTGTACAATAATAGGTGCCGGCTTCAGAAACAGTATGGATAGGGGTTGTATTGGATGACCCTTCCCATGAATAATCATAATTGCTGTTATTGGGTAATTCTATAGTAAGGTCTCCTAATGCTTCAAAACAATGTAATGTATCGAAAGAATAATCAGTAGGTAATGTGTTGATTTCTATGGTAACAAGTTCAGAGTAAGAGAACGAGCACCCATTTTCCATAGCAATTTCCAATTGGAAGGTATAATCTCCAGAATTTTCAAGATAGATATCCGGTGTGAGCTGTGAGTACTGACTTCCTGTTTCTTCTATACTCCAGAGGACTGAACTTACCAAAGAAGAGTCTACAGTTAAAAGGTCTGTATTGTAGGTCGAAAGTTGTTCGATGTTTAAAGGCAATCCTTCACAGGTAGGAAGGACAGAAAAGGCCAAAATAGGGCTTTCAAGTAAACTGAATGAAGCCGTAGCACTACTCGTTTCACATGATAGGTTAGTGATAGCAGCAACAGTTACAGAATAATCACCTTCATCTACAAAACTAATATCTAGCTCATTGGATGTGGTTGTGGTATCCAACCCGTTGGAGAATGACCATAAATAACTGTTGATTTCTCCTTGATAATTTGAAGTCTCGAAAGCTTCAAAAACCATCGATTTATTAGTACAACTGAGTGTGTCGAGTGATAAATCTAGAATTACAGTTGGTTCAAACTGCACAGTAAATTCGTCTTTTTGATATCCCTGTTTATAGTCCCAATGAGTACGACTATCATCTTCAAAATCAGTATAAAGAGCGTCTACCCAAGATTCTACAATAAAGGTTTTAGATGACCCATTTGGATCAACATAAAATGGTGAAGTTTCATCAGATTGTGTAAATGTAACGACAGAATCAGCTCCACCTAGATCAGCACTTATTTTTTCTCCATCAACATACCATTGATACGTCATTTCACCTATGTAACTATAGGAATCGGTTACTTTATTAGCAGGAGTAAAAGTAGAGTCGTAAACTGCTAATGTGGTGTCTCCCAAATAAGCACACCTGAAAATATCAGATACAGTACGTTGAGGTAATCGAAGTACCGTTACGGTATCATCATTTTGCGATGCATAAGAACATTGTTGACCAGAACCAATTTTAAATACGAAGGTTAATTCTGGTAAATAGCTTTTATCCTCATTGGTCTCATTTTCATAAGTAAAAGATTGTGGATTATCTGTGGCAGTATAACCATGTCCACTGGTCCAGAATTGTGAAATATCAACAACATCTGTAGCTGTATATTCGATAATACCATTCATTTCTGCAGTGAAAGGAGCGTACCCGATTTTTTGAACGATATCAGTGATACCTCTTACACCACCAACTTCTACATCTATTGTATCAGAATAGAAGTAACAACCTCGTTCATCTTCTGTAATTAAGCTTACCTTATGAATTCCTGGTTCAAAATAATTGATAAAGGCTCCTTCAGAAGTAGGGAAATATGTTTCTTTTCCATCCTCTCTTTCAATATTCCAGTGCCAAGTAACAATATCAATTTGTGCGTTATTGATATCATCGTATCTAGGTCTTGAATTTCCTGTAGTACCATCAGCAAGATCCTGAATCTGAATAAACTGAGGACAAGAGACAGAGGTGTATTCTGGAGTAAAGCCAGCTTCAGCTGTTAAAACTGCAGGGACATCAATATTAAATGAGCTTGTTGATGTACAGCCAATAATGTCTTCAGCTGTTAATGTTACTTGGTATTGCCCAGTCTCAATTTGTGAGAAAATAAAGATAGAATCATTATGTATGCCTCTTACAGTATTAGATGGAGAAATGGTTTCTGTTTCGCCAGTAGTAAGGTTGGTAATATCCCAAATAAAGATGCCTTCTTCTTCATAAGAAGTGAAAAAGTTCTCATATGTGATTTTTGGGTCGATAGTAACCTCTACATAATCACACTGATAATAATAACTCGCAGTTGCAGAAGAGAGGTAATCTTTAGGCCCCGTAATATATGTAGGTATAGTTTGTTTTACACTACATCCATCAATAAAGACTTCTAATGAAACTTCATAAGCTTCATGTTGGTTGGCTTTTGTATCTGTAAAAGTATAGTCAAAAGAGTCTTGTATCGGAGCTGTTGTACCACTTACGATAGGAACACCATCAATAGACCAGACCCAAGATTGTAATTCATCATCTTCAATTCTAAGATCATACATCGAGTAGTTAATCGTAGAACCAGCACATACAGAGTCAGCTGTAGAAGTCATCTGAAAACCTTTTACATCAATAATAGTATCAAACTCAACCTCACAACGGCTTCTACGGTCGTACATTTCTAAACGCAAATCATAAGAACCTAATCGGTTAAAAGAATAATCGAATTGCTGATCATATATACTATCATTATTGATGATCCATAGAAAGGTTACTGGATGGGTATCAAAATGCTCATAGTCTGTTCGGAAGTTGAAAGTTTGACCTAAACAGATAGTACTAGGTGATCTATCGTCTGTTTCATCAAGCCCCCAAATCATTTCAGAAACGATCGGAGCGGATGAGAAAATGGTGGTGTCATAACGAATTACCTCACAATATTCTAAGCTATTCTCTAATAAAGAAGTAGGATCGTCAAGGTATAATTCAGTATATACTGTATCACCATCCTGCACAATAAGATTATAGTCTGGATGATCATTTGGAGATTCACTTACGGTTGTTGTTGTTAATGTAAGATGTTGATCAGCTTTATTATGTTTACTTGAACCGACCCTAAATGTCCAGTCAAATGGTCCATCATGTCCTGTTGAGGTATTCTGAATATAAAAATTGGATGCATTACAAAGTGTTTTAACTACAGAGTAATCAGGGTTTGGTGTTAAGATGTTAATCTCTTGAGTAAATACCTCCGACGTACAGCCATAATGTTTTGCTCTTAGACCAACAGTTACAGTACCTTCTTCAACACCAATAAATTCATGTGTAATCGAACCATCTCTTTCTTCAGTTACTTCCCATTTTCCACCTCTATTTAAATCGAAGTTCCATTCATAAATGGTTTCATTGAGGTTGACACCATCTTCAGCATCAGTCGTTAAGTTTTCGAAATAGAAGGAGGTGCCATTACAAATTGTAGTATCCGGAATATGAAATTTCGGGTACACTTCTCCACCAGATTGAAGCACTTCAAAAAAAGTATAACGGCAACCTTCTTCTAGCTTAACAACAATCTTCGAGACGTAAAGTCCCATTGGCAGGTCGGTGTAAGAAATTGAATTGGTGACACTACTTTCATACAATTCATTTGTCTTTAGGTCTCTAATGGTCCATACAATACTCTCAGGTTCTTTTTCATACTCTAAAGTATCTTCGAATAATGTGAAACTGAGGTCAGATGAAATAGGAGCACAGCCTTTTATTTTTCCTTTTAGTTTGATACTTATTTCTTTAGACGAAACTTTCTTCTGATCAAGAGTACATTCTCCACCATTTTTCACTCCAATAAGTTGAATAGTATGATCACCATAACCACTTAAAATTATGGTTTCATCGATCCCATCGTAAGTTGAAACGGTACTTACTTCACCATCAACATAATGATAGGTTTTCCAATAATAGCTCTCGTATTTAGCTAATGGTCTACGATTTTCTATTTCGACGTTTACACTAAAATCTTCACCACAATAAACCTCTTGATCTGTTGTAAAAGCAATTTCAAGGGCATCTTTAAAAGTAGGAACAGTCACAGTATCTGTAATTACACATCCGCCAGCATAGGCTTTTGGATACATGTCAATATCTGCCGAAGTAATATTAGTATAAGTATGATATACTGTATCTCTTGCGAAATGAGTGACAGGTTCACTTCCATCTCCAAAATCATAGACAATCTCTAAATCAGAAGGGTAAATAGAAGTATTATGAGTATACATCACTTGATAACTCTCACATGAATTTGAAGGAATATGTTTTTGTATTAAACTATCCTCAACTGCAGTGTAAAAGCGTTGTGTCGTTAATACTGGAGTACAAGAACCACTATATGCGACTAAAGATACATCATAAATAAATTGTCCTTCCTTGTTAAATGTATGTGTGATATTGTTTCCTGTAGCTTGGGTGCCATCACCAAAATTCCACAAGTAAACTACATCTGGGGCTGTTCTTTTTAGTGTTTGTGCGATTGAATTGGCAGAAATAACGGCAGTATTTTCACAAACATAAGGTGAAGAAGTGATTGTCGTTTCAATATCATCATGAACAGTAAGGGATTGTGACGTATATACCTGACATCCTTCATTTGTAATACCAATTAATGTAACATTATAAATACCGGCTAGCAATTCTTTTTGGTAAGGTGCTTCATCAATCAGATATTGTCCCACACTAAATTTATAACTTGCCAATCCGGATGGATCATCAACTGAAAATTGATATTCATCTAAAGAACACCCTTGTTGTGGGTCCTCCCCAGAAATATTGGTAATCGTGAAGGTGACATCTGGAATACCTGCAACATGAAGTACTCCATCTAATTGAGTAGAGTTTTCTCCATCTGAAATTGTTACAGAGATTGAATAATCCCCACTTTGCTGATACTGCTCTGCTGGAGTAGGTATAGTATACAAAGATGTATTTTTACCTAAATCCCAAGAATAAGTATAAGTTTTTGTAGGATCTAGTCCATCGATAAAAAATTGTAAACTTAAAGTTTCACAACCTTGCACAATGTCTCCTTCAGTAATATTAAATTCATTATCATCTCCAATAACACTTAAGTTTCTAGCTTTAAGAACTTGAGCTTCTGAAGTATGGAATACCGTTAGTGTTAGTACGATAAAAAGTAAGCAATAGATATTTCGCATATTTATTTCATCTAAAAATTAGGAATCGGACATTCATCTGATGGAAGACCTGATTTCCCTTTTTTATTTTTCTTTCTGTAGTTTTTATAAAAGTCAAAGTCGTAGCGCAATGATATTTCATGACTTGTTCCCTCAGAGACAGCTAACCCTCCAATAGGATGGTCATAACTGTAACCGAAAGTTATTCGTTTCACCTGAACACCAGACATAATCACAATAGCATCATGATTGAACTGATTAGGGTGGTCATTTTCTTTTACAATTAAGCCTCTATACCATAAACCTAGAATTAGAGGCTTGTAATTAAAGTTTACTCCTGTACTTAATTGGTCACTTCTTCCTTGTGCTTGATAATGCATCATAAAAGAAATGGTTTTATCATCGTAATCAGGTACAGAATTATGCCATCTATAAGTTAAAGGAATGCGATACCCAGCATTTATTGAGAAACGCAACGGCAATTGATCATTTCCGGTTTCATACCTTGTAATAGAAGGTTGGTTGATATGATAAAATGAAGTACCAATCCAAAAATCTTTTCCATAAAAAAGTAACCCTGAAGATATATCTGCATAAATCAGAGAAGTATTGCCAACACTCTCTCTTGTAGCATTATTTGTGATTCCATCATCATCAATCTGATCACCAAATATCAAGTTGTAGAATCCAAGGGATGATTGCTCAAACCCAATTTGTAAGCCAAACGAAAGTGTGTATTTTTTATCTATTTTTAGTTTATATCCACCTGTAGCGTTAACAATAGTTCTATCGTAATGTGCCCCAGTTCCTGTTCCAATTATATCTTCATGTACTTGAAACCCCAGTGAAATATTCTTCTTAGGAATAGGAGTGTCAAATGCACCAATCACTGTCATGTAGTTGGAAGGTAAACCTACCCATTGGTTTCTATAATTTAACACAGCTCTTCCATCTCCACTTGTTCCAACTAAAGCGGGGTTCAGGTATAGAGGCGATGCATAATATTGTGATAGTTGTGCATCTTGTGCGTACGATGATACATTATAGAAAGATAGTATCGTGAAAGTAAATAGAATAAAGTAGTTTCTCATGTAGTATATAAAGCAATGAAATGAGAATAGAGTACTAATCAGTCAAAAAAAATAAGCCTTTTCGGTACATTTATTTATATAAATCGTACGGTAAATATAAATAATCGTTTTACCAAAAAGGCTTTTTCTGTAGTCAAAGTGCGTTACAAATAGTTACATCCTTTGTAATTACCCATTACAGAGCATTACAATCATCGAATAACGGTAACATGAGACGATTCTCTATGATGGGAGCCATCAAGCTCACTATCGTACTCAATGATAACCGTATACACTGAACCAGGTACTAATTTACCTCTCCACTTAGCGTCCCAACCTTGACCTTCAGTCCTAGCCTGATCGGAGTCAGCATATCTTCGGTTGAAGATGATTTCACCCCATCTATTATAGATGGTTAAGTCGATGTTTAATGCATATTTAGATCTAATCAGAAACTCGTCATTTAAACCATCTTGGTTTGGAGTCATTGCTGTTGGGGTATGCATTTTTGGTGGACAAATATCAGTGACCTGAATACTTGTTATTGTTTCACATTCAGTATCGTAATTTGCATCTATAATTCTGACAGTATATTCACCTTCTTCGTCTCTTTTTACGGATGAAGTAGTTTCTCCTGTATCTTCCCAATAATATAAAAAGCCATTGTCTTGCGGTGCTTGAAGTTCTATTTCTATCGCCGTTTCAAAACAAATGACTGTATCTGTTACAGCGAATTCAGGAGGTAGTGGACGGTGTATCACTTCGAATGTTTGAGAAAATGTACATTCCTTTCCACTTTCATGTAATACTGTATTGACAACAGAATATTCCCCTGGTTCACTAACGGTAATTGTAGAAGAAGTTTCTCCTGTTGACCAAACAAAACCTTGAGTAGTTCCAGAGTAGTTTCCAATATTTGCATCTAATGTTACTTCTTCAGTCTCACAGACTTCATAAACTACTTGTTCTGTTTCGATTTTTGGAATAACAAATACAGTAACAGAGTCATAGCTAACACATCCAAATTCATTGGTAACCATAACTGAATACGTTTGATCTTCTGTAGGTTGAACAGTAATATTTCCACTTGTTTGGTTATTACTCCATAAATAAACGACTCCACCTTCTGCTGTTAAATCTGCTGTTTCACCTTCACAGATATAGAAGTCTTCAGTAATGGTAATCGTTGGTTCAGGATGTACATTTAATTCTCTTTCGAAGCGTTTTATACACCCATTAGTAGTTGTTATTTGTAGTAAGACATTAAATGTTCCGACTTCATTATATAAGTTTCTTGGTGAAAATTCTTCTGAGGTAAAGTTGTCCGATACACCATCATAATTGAAGTCCCATTCTACTTTAGCTATACCAAAATCACCTGATCGAAGATTTCTCCCTTCAAGCGTTGAAAGGTTGATAAATTCTGCTTCATTAAATACACAGATATCTTCAACACTAAAAGAGGGTTCGGGAAGTTCAAAAACCGTAACATTGTTTATGATCTCTTCTGAAGAACAACCTCCAACTGGAGTAACTACCAATGAAACCGCTTGAATACCGTGTGTAGGGAAAGTATATTCTAGTATTGGAGTAGTTGTGGTGGTATCAAATCCAGATAAATTCCAAGCATATTCAACTGTAATATCATCTGTATTAATATAGTCAGCCGTTAATGTTGTTGGGAAACCAACACAAACACTAGTCGCTGTAAAATTGGCATCAGTGATTGGATCAATCACCTCAACAGAAGTATAAGTTTCACAATTGGTTGTATCTGAGGTATCGATAATAGTTACAGAGTAAACGCCAATTTGACTCCTTGTTACTGACGAAGTAGTTTCTCCTTGATCCCATAAGTAAGTATAACCTGGTTGTTCTGGTGCTTGAATAGTAATGTCTCCAGTATTAAAGCAATGTACTAAAGTATCTTGATCAAATTCTTGAGGCAATTCATTAAATACTGCTCTAAATGTTTTTACTAAAGTACAATACTGACCATCAGGTCTGAGTACTCTGTTTGTTATTGTGTAATCACCAGTTTCAGTAACTGTTATACTAGAGGTAGTTTCACCATTAGACCAATCAAAATTTTCTACTGTCCCTTCAAATTCATTAATACTACCGTCTAGCTCAATCGTTTCCCCTTCACAGGCTCTAAATTCAGTAAGTGATTCTCTGAAAGTTGGAATCATATAAATCTTCACACTGTCTTCTGTTAAGCAACCAAATTCATTCCATGCTTTAACATAATATGTAGTAGAATCTGCGGTAGGAGTGACTGTAATACTAGGTGTCGTTTCACTTGTACTCCATTCGTATGTTGTGCCTCCAATAACTGATAGAGTGATAGACTCACCAAAACAAATGTAGGTGTCTTCATCAGGTGTTATTGATGGAAGTGGGTTGATAGTGACTTCCTTTATTATTTCTTCTACACATCCAAAAACAGTATATACTTCCAATTTCACTTCGTAAGTTCCTTCTGAAGGGAAAATATACTCTGGTGAAATGGTATTTGAATGTACAACAGTAGGAGCATTTAAATGATCAAAATACCAACGAACTTCTTGTATTGTTGTAGAATCTGTTGATAGTAATGTTCCATTAAATGAAGATAGGTTATCGAATGTGGTAGGTTCACCAAGACAAACAGTAGTTGATGAGAAATCAACCGTTGGAATTGGTTCAACCACAACTTGTTTTGTAATTGATGCCTCGTTACAGAGATTATCAGAAGTGATGGTCATAGTGATATCATAAGTTCCTTCGGTTGTAAACTTATATTTTAATACACTATCTTCTTGAGCTATTGTCTCAATGATATTTGAACCATCAGAAATTTCAAATGTATAGTTTGTGATCGTTCCTCTACTGAATGGTGTAAAACCAGACGCACTGGCATCGAATGTTGCAGAATCGTATAAACAGATAGAGGTAATTTCTTCTAATTCTGGAGTTAAGGTGGGATCATACTTCACATTAAATGTCCTTTCTGAAGATGCAGTTTCTGTATCAGTATGATTATATGCAGGATTAACATAGTCTACATACTCAGCATCTACCCAAATTTTTAATGTATAATCGCGGCCATCCTCATCGTCAGGATCAACTTCAAAATATCCACCGGTATTTCCATAGGTGAATGTTACAACAGAATCCATACCTCCATCAGCTTCAGGAATAAGGTTGCCATCTACAAACCATTGGTATTTAGTTTCTCCTTTATAACTAAATTTCCCAGGGATGTCTACATTGGCTACTTCAAAAGTTTTATCATAACCTTCTACAGTTGTATCTCCTGCCGATGTACATAAATGAATATCACCCAATACAACCTCTGGAATACGGAAAACTGAAATAAATTCATCTGATACAGCACCATAATCACAGCTGGATATAGTGCCATTAGGCGCTTGAATTTGAGATTGGAAAATCAACTTAGGAGTATAACTAACATCTTGATTTAAAGCATAAGTAAACTCCTGAATTTGATTGTCTCCACCATCACCATAATCTGAATCCCAGATGTATTCGATACTAATTACATCATCAGAAACATATCCAGGAATAGCTTCCATAGAAGTAGTTAGAGGAGCATAACCTGCTTTTTTATAGATGTAAAATGAGCCACTAACTCCGCCAACTTCTAAAACAAAGTCATCTGCAGTGAAAGTACATCCTTCAGCATCTTCTGTTGTTAATTTTATTATATAATCACCAGGTTCAAAGAAATAACTAATTGATCCTGAGGTTTCTTCTAACATGAATACTGTACTGCCGCCTTTTTCAATGGCCCATGTCCATTTAGTGATAGGGACAATATTACCATCCGCATCTGTTCGAGTAATGGAATTTCCATCGGTGTTATCTGCCAAATCAGTAAATGTAATTGATGATGGACAGTCAAGTGATAACTCACTTGGTGTAAACCTAGCTTCTCCAATAGGTAATTCAGGGACATCAAAAGTGATTTCATCAGTGACTGAGCATCCGTTTTGGTCTGTAATCGTTAACTCTATGGTGTATTGCCCCTCAGTGAAAGAATTAAACTGATAGATATTACTGCTTTGTGCATCAGGTGTTACTGTCGTTGTGCTTCCGTCAGGAGCTGTAATATTCCACAATGTTGAACCATTTTGAATATTGTAGACGGTTTCATCAGTAATTTTTGGATCAACATATGTTTCAATGTAATCACACTTATATACGAAGTTTATATAATCATCGACATCACCTGAAAAATCAAGTTGAGGTTGCGTCACTCTAGTATTTTCAAAAACTTCTAAAGGACAAGCATCCGAATAAACTCTTAGGTAAACTCTTTTAGACCTCCTTTGTGGATTATTTACATAGGTATAAGTGTATGTAAAATCATCAATAACATTAGTTGATCCTGAAGATTCCATAATAGCTGTAGATCCATCTCGGTTGTCGACCCACCATTCCCAAGTAATATTTGGAGCATTTAAAATACTACCAGCATCTACTGAATAGGTTACTGGTTCACCCAAACATATATTATTTTCACTATCACTAATTGAGAGTGTCATTTCGTATACATTGATCGTACCGCTCTTTAATTGATCAGAACAACCATTATCATAGTTTACATCTACTTCAAATTCCCATGTGCCTTCTTCAGTAAATGTATAATTTGGGCGTCTACTTGTAATATTTACTATGGATCCTGTATTTGTATTTGTAAAAGTCCACTCATAGGTTCCTGCATCAGAAACACCTGGATTAAAGTAGATAGGGGTGCTTGTACAAACATCACTTGGCATATTATAGTTAGTACTTGATTCTCCCCAAGTAATGGCCAGTGGGTCTGGTTTTAAAGCTACTGTAACACTACTAGAAAATTCATCCTCACAATAAGTTGGAGGTTGAATTGTAGGTTGAGAACCAGTATTGTACACAGTTAATGTCACATTCAGCGTCTCACCATAAGTGACGTTTAAATCTTTATATAGTTGATCATTAATGATATCATGGTTTTCATCAGTGGTACGAATCTGTTCAGTTCTACCATTTACTTCAAAATCCCAGACATATTCACCTCCTGTAGATGCGCCCGATGATAAATTTTGGATTGTAATAGAATTAGGATCGCAGACATCTGTGATGAGGAGGTCAAAATTAGCTCTTGGGATAATAACATTGATCTTTTGGAACACTGGATCGGTTTCACAACCATCTTGTCTAGCCCAAAATCCAACGATATACTCTCCATCATCTAAATCGTCATAGGTAAATTGCCCATCACCACCAACATTGTTAGCTGGAGTCCAATTAGGGTTATTGACATCCGCTACGTTATAATCCCAAAAGTATTGAATATCATTATCAGGAATCGAACTAACAGTTGTGTTATTAAAGTCGACTACTGTTCCATTACACACATTTGGTTCTATCAATCCATCATTTCCATCAATTTCAATAGAGAAAGCTAGGTTGATTTTCTCCCCAACTCTTAATACTTCAGTGACAGTAGAAGTACATCCATTACCAAAATCTAGATCAATAGTGATGTCGTATTCATCTGCTGCTAGATTACTTAAATTAAAGGTAGTGTTTGAGCTATTGTCGTTAAACCCTGTATTTCTACCATTTATGGTCCAAGTCCTTGATACCGATGTATCAGTAATAGGACTGCCATTTTGAGTTAAAGAATAATCTAAATCTAAACTATGAAATTCACAATCATCAATAATACCGTCAATTGACACAACAATGGGAGTTGATGTAATAACTATTTCGTCTATCACACACTCACCAAAGTCGTTGGCAACTAATTCGATAGTATAAGTTCCATAACTAGAAAATGTATAGGAAGGAGTGGTGTTATTCACTTCATCCTGATCATTAGTACCCTTTAATCGCCAAAAAAAGTTGGTCACATTATTTAGGTTATCTATTCCTAAATTAACGGTGAAATTATTATCAGTACAAAACTCTGTTTGATCTGCGGTAATTGAAATTCCGCTTAACGTCATAGGAGGTACAGTAATCACCTCACTGTAAGCACATCCATTATCCAATGTACTTGTGATTGTATATTGAATATTAGCATTTGTAGAATTGGTAAAGTTGTGACTTACACTGTTTGGAAGTTGTGTAGTTTGTGTTGAACTGCCATCACCAAAATCCCAAGTAATATTATCACCGTCTAAATTACTTGGAAGAGTAGGAGTAAAAGTAACGGGATAAAAAGCACAAAACGATGAAGGTTCGGTCACAGTAAACATATCTGTACCAACTCCAATAGAAACTGGAATAGTTTCACTTACAGGACAACCGCCATTATCAGCAGAAACTGTTACGGTATAGTTATCGCCATTGGCAATGTCAAAAGTATGAGACACATTTTGACCAGTAGCTGTACTACCATCACCAAAGTCCCAAATATACTCATCATCAGGTAGTGTCACGGGAGTATTTGATCCATCAGCAAGAATAGCAGAGACGGAAAAGTTTTCAGTATGAGTATTTAAACAACTAACAACCTCTTCAGGGTTTAATTGAAGCTCTACAATATCAGTAATGACAATTTTTGTGTGAATTTCACTATTGATATAACAACCATTGTCCGTAGTACCAACCAGGTAAGCGACATATCCTCCGGGGTTAGCAGGTAATGGGTTAGAATAGACACCTTCTGTTAATGTTTGACCATTGATAAGAAACTGAAGTCCATTAACATTGATAGTTGATGTTTTAGTAAATGCGACCTGTGTTCCAGTACATCCTTGGTAAACACTTGCTTCAAATTCTACTTCTGGAGCAGGGAAGATCGTCACATCTCCTGTTAATACTTTCTCTCCACCACCTTGATCGAATGTTGCCGTAATGGTATATACAATGGTATTGTCAGAAGTATTGAAAAATATCTTTGTAGGGTTTGTATTGCCATAAATAATGGGACTACCATCACCAAAATCCCATCTTAAATTGGTGATACTACCATTACCTTGTTCATCAATATAGAATTTTGAATTGAAGTTATTACATCCACCAAGGTCACTTGGAAAAGGATTGCCAGCATTTTGGTTACCCACCATGAGCTGCTGTGCATATATATCAGGAACAAAAAATAAAGTAAGTAAAAATAAAAGTAATATATCGTAAATCCTCAGTTTCATTTTGTATGTCGTTTATCAATGTTACAGGTTTGGAATAGGACATTTATCTGTCGGTACACCTACTTTGCCTTTTTTCTTTTTCTTTCTGTAATCAGGGTAGAAATTCATATCATATCTAAGTGATAATTCATGTGAATTTCCTTCAGAAACACTAAGACCTCCAATAGGGTGATCATAACTATATCCAATAGTAAATCGCTTTAATTGTACACCACTCATGATGACAATTGCATCTTGATTAAATTGAGAAGGGTGTTCGTTATCTTTAATTATTAATCCTCTATACCATAATCCTAAAATAATAGGATGATAATTTAAATTGACGCCAGTTGACAGCTGATCTTTTCTTCCTTGAGACTGGTAATGCATCATAAAACTTACCGTTCTATCATCATAGTTTCCAATAGTGCCATGCCAACGATAGGTAAGGGGAATTCTATAGCCAGCATTCATACTGAAGCGAAGAGGAAGGTTATCTTGCCCTACCTCATATCTTGAAATATTTGGTTGATTGATGTGGAAGAAGGAAACACCTACCCAAAAGTCTTTTCCATAAAACATTGTACCCGCAGAAATATCCGGGTAAATCCTACTATCCCTATCCACTCGATCACCAGTTGGATTACCAGTGATACCATCGTCATCAATTTGATCACCAAAAAGAAGGTGGTAAAACCCTAAAGATGATTGTTCAAAACCTAATTGTAATCCAAAACTTAACTGATACTTATTTGTGATCTGTAGTTTATAACCGCCTGTCGCATTAAAAATAAATCGATCCATTACTGCTCCAGAATTCTGAGCAAGAACATCCTGATGCAAAGAAACACCTACCCCAATATTCTTCTTTGGAATAGGAGTATCGAAAGACGCCAAAAAAGTACTGTAATTAGAAGGTAATCCTACCCATTGATTACGGTAATTAATATTTGCTCGCCCATCGCCAGCTGTGCCCACCAATGCAGGATTTAAATACAATGGAGCTGCATAGTATTGTGACAGATGTGCATCTTGAGCGTGAGAGTATTGATTATAAAGTAGTAAAGTCAACCAGAAAAAAAAATGGATAACTTTTGTTATTTGCTTTCTCATTGAATTCGTCTTCTAAGTTAAGTATTGCAGTACATGGTCTTAGAATTATACAATTATTTAGTAGTATCGATATAATTGCAATCTTCGTACCTAATGCGATAAGTACTTGTGTATACGAGTAGAAAAATTAGTTCAATTGTAAGATTAAGGTGAGATATGATTGAATTTTTCCTAGATAGAACCTTTTTTGAAAGAACTTACATTTGTTCTTAATGTGGATTCATTACCTTTAATTTGAAGGTTTTACCCTTCACTTACTATTTTTCAAATGTTGTACTTCTCTCATTCAAAAAAATATTCTTTTTTACTTTCACATGTAGAAAAAAAATCCTTTTTGTCATGAAATATAGGTAATCGTTATACAAGACCATCTTTTTGTGATTAAAGATATCTCAATGTTATGGCAACCCAATTGTTGGTTGAGAAACTTTAAAAATCATATTTCCTGTAAATAATTCTAAAGAAAACCCAACTTCTTATAAGTGTCATTTTGATAATTTATCTTTCAAAGATATCTTGCGTAATGTTGCATGAAATTGCTTGTTTGTGCAGTTATGATTCATCAATCATCGTAATTTAATGAGGAAATCTATATTACTTTTATCATCAGTTCTATTAACTATTATCACATTATCTTGTGAAAAAGAAGTAGTTAAAGAAATACAACAAAAACCAATTGATTATGTTGACCCATTTATTGGAACAGGAGGAATCGTGCATACTTTTCCTGGGGCAACGATCCCGTTTTCTATGATCCAATTAAGCCCGGATACAGACACAAAAGGGTGGGACCATTGTAGTGGTTATCATTATAATGACTCAACAATAAAAGGTTTTAGCCATACCCATTTAAGTGGTACGGGATGGTCTGATTTAGGTGATATATTGATTATGCCAACTGTTGGAGATATTCAATTAGAATCGGGACCACAAGATCAGCCAGATTTAGGATGGAGATCTAGATTCTCACATGATGAAGAAATAGCAGAACCAGGTTTTTATGAGGTAAACCTAAAAGATTATGGAATTACTGCAGCATTAACAGCCGGGCAAAGAGTAGGTTTTCATAAATATACTTTTCCTGCAACCGATTCAGCTAATATCATTATAGATCCCACTAACTTGATTTTTGGTGAGGTTCTGGAAACTCAAATATCAACTGATGATCCAACTGAAATTGTGGGCTATTGTAAATCAAATGGTTGGGGAGGTAAAAGATATGTATACTTCATCATTAAGTTTACAAAGCCTTATGATAAGTTTCAAATTTCGAGAAATGGGAAAATATCTTCTCATCTAAAAGTAAAAGATAAAGATGTAAAAGGTTTTGCCACCTTTAAAGTGGGAGAAAATGATCCTATCGAAGTTAAAGTTGCTATTTCTGCAGTTAGTCTAGATGGAGCAAGAAAAAACCTATTATCAGAAGGTCACAATTCATTTGCTTTAGCGGTACAACATGCACAGGAACAATGGAGCGAAGTTCTTAATAAATTCTCTATTGATGGAGGAACAGAAGAACAGAAAAGAATCTTCTATACAGGTATCTATCATAACTTTATTGCCCCCAATCTTTCAATGGATGTTGATGGGAAGTATGTAGCCATGGGTAAGAAGTTAGAAGCAGATGGTTTTACGAACTATTCAAACTTCTCTACTTGGGATACTTTTAGAGCAACAAAACCACTTATCAGTTTTCTGACGCCTAATTACTCTGCTGATTTTGTAGAATCATTAATTTCAAGACATAGAGATGCAAAAGAACATTTACCATTATGGGAACTAGCAGGGTTTGATAATACTTGTATGATTGGCTATCCATCAGTACCAGTGATTTATGAAGCAATGCAGAAAGATGTCAAAGGAATTGATGTTAATGAGGCTTTGGCTGCTATGGATGATATTGCACATTTTAATAAAATTTCTTCATCTGATGGCGATGGTGGATTAAATGAATATATCAAGTTAGGCTATGTACCAGCTCATATTCCCAAAAACGTCTCGAAGACATTAGAATATGCTTACGAAGATTGGGTAATTGCTCAAGTAGCTCAAAAAGCAGGTAATAAAAAACTGTATGAAAAATACATGCAAAGAGCCCAGAACTTCACGAATCTTTATCACCCAGAGAAAAAAACATTCTGGCCAAGAAAGTCAAATGGACAATGGTTTGGTGATATAGAGATGGATCAATGGGAACCTTTACAGAAACATTGGATCTCTGGCAATAAGTGGGCTTATGATTACTTTGTTCCACAAGCGATCTCTCAATTCATCGAAATGAAAGGAGGAAAAGATGCGTTCGCTGCTGATTTGGATACTTTATTTTCACAAGAGTTAGATATGAAAGGTGAAGAACATGTAGATATTTCAGGATTTATCGGTAGCTACGCACATGGAGATGAACCAGGGCATGCGAATGCATACTTGTACAATTTTGCTGGTCAACCTTGGAAAACCCAAGCCATGATTCGCCGAATAATGGACGAGATGTATTCAGATAAACCCGATGGCATGATTAATAATGAAGATTGTGGCCAAATGTCTGCTTGGTATGTTTTCTCTGCAATGGGATTCTACCCTGTTTGCCCAGGCGATAAACAATATATTATTGGTTCTCCTTTGTTCGATAGAGTATCAATGCAAGTAAGCAATGGTAAAACTTTTACTGTCGAAGCAAAGAATCAATCGGATAAAAATGTCTATATCCAAGCAGCTTCTCTTAATGGTAAAGACCTAGATAGAAGCTATATTACACAAGAAGAAATAATGGCAGGAGGTATCCTTAAGTTTGTTATGGGACCAGAACCAAATAAAAATTGGGGAACTGATGTTAATGATATTCCTAAATCACCAATACAATAATTACTACAATCCTATTATCATAATGAAGAAAAATACAATACTACCTTATCTACTTCTTCTTATTACGATTATGTCCTGTGGACAGAAGAAAGAAGAAAAAAAGGAATTAGAAGACTTAACCAAATACGTAAGTACATTAGTAGGGTCAAAGTCAGACTTTAGATTATCTACAGGTAATACTTATCCAGCAGTGGCAACTCCTTGGGGAATGAACTTCTGGACTCCACAAACCAATAATAATGGAGATGGATGGGCTTATATGTACCAAAAAGATAGTATTAACGGAATAAAACAAACGCACCAACCATCACCATGGATAAATGACTATGCAGCATTTGCATTATTCCCAATGGTAGGAGAAGTGAAGTTTAATGAGAAAGAAAGACAATCAAAATATTCTCATGATACTGAAACGGCGAAGCCACATTACTATAGTGTAGATTTAGAAACATATAATACAAGAGCAGAAGTAACACCTACAACTAGAGGTGCTGTCTTCCAATTTACATTCCCTCAATCAGGTGAAAGTAGTGTATTAGTAGATGCATATCATAAAGGTTCCTATGTGAAGATAATTCCAGAGGAAAATAAAATTGTCGGTTATTGTAAAAACAACTCTGGTGGTGTGCCAGATAACTTTGCCAACTATTTTGTTATTGTTTTCAACAAGCCCTTTAAAACACAAGGTACTTGGAATGGTAAAGATGCTACTTCATCAAAAGAGGTAAAAGCAGATAGAACAGCAGGTTATGTTACCTTTGATACAAAAGATGGTGAAGTGATTACAGCAAAAGTAGCTTCTTCATTTATCTCAATAGATCAGGCTGAGATTACATTAAAAAGAGAAATTGGTGAGAAATCTTTCACTACTGTAAAAGAAGAAGCACAATATGCATGGAACAAAGAATTTAATAAGTTAATGGTGAAAGGTGGTACTCAAAGAAGTATGGAGAATTTCTATACTTCAATGTACAGAACATTGCTTTTCCCTAGAAAATTCTATGAGTATGATGCAAATAACAAACTAGTGCATTATAGTCCTTATAACGGTCAAGTAGAAGATGGGTATATGTTTACTGATAATGGTTTCTGGGATACTTTTAGAGCTGTTTTCCCATTCTTTACAGTGATGTATCCGGAGTTAAATAGTCATATTATGGCTGGTTTAGTTAATACATATAATGAAAGTGGTTGGTTGCCAGAATGGGCTTCACCGGGTCACAGAGATTGTATGATTGGCTCAAACTCTGCAGCTATTATCGCTGATTCTTACCTTAAAGGTATCAGAGGATACGATATTGAAACACTTTATGCTGCAATTATCAAGAATACTAAAAACCATGGTCCATTAGGTTCTGTCGGTCGTATGGGTGTGGATTATTATAATGATCTTGGATACATCCCTTACGATGTAGGCATCCATGAGAACACAGCAAGAACATTGGAATACGCTTACGCTGATTTTACAATCATGGAATTAGCTAAAGCTTTGAATAGACCTCAAGAAGAGATTGATCTTTTCCGTAAGAGAGCTGATAATTATAAAAATGTTTTTGATCCATCAACAAACTTTATGAGAGCAAAAATGAAAGATGGTTCTTGGCAGACTCCATTTATCCCAGAAGCTTGGGGTGGTGCATTTACTGAAGGTTCATCTTGGCATTATACATGGTCAGTATTCCATGATCCAGAAGGTTTAGCAGACTTAATGGGAGGTAGAGAAGCATTTGCAGCAAAATTAGATTCTGTATTCTCAACTCCATCTATTGCCAATCATGATTACTATGGTTTCGAAATTCATGAGATTACTGAAATGAAAGTAGCTGATGAAAAATATGGAACAGGCCAATATGCACATGGTAACCAGCCTATACAACACGGTATATACTTATATGATTATGTAGGTCAACCTTGGAAAGCACAGAAATGGACAAGAAAAGTATTGAAAGACCTTTACAGCCCAACTCCTGATGGTTTATGTGGTGATGAAGACAATGGACAAACTTCTGCTTGGTATGTATTCTCTGCTTTAGGAATGTACCCAGTTGCTCCAGGAACTGGAGAATATGCCATCGGTTCACCTGAGTTTGAAGAGGCAACAATGTCTTTAGAAAATGGAAACACATTCAAAGTGATTGCCAATAACAATAATGAAAAGAATGTTTATATTCAATCAGCAAAGTTAAATGGGAAAGACTTTAATAAAACATTCATCACACATGATCAAATTATGGCTGGAGGTGAGTTAGTTTTTGAAATGGGTGATCAACCAAATAAGAACTGGGGTACTGCAGAAGATAGTGCACCTTATTCAATGTCAAGAGAAAAATAATTCAATTTTTGATATAATATTTAAAGGCACATTACGGTTGTTAATGTGCCTTTATTATTTTCTGTAACTCAATTTACATGTAAGGAATTAAATTATAGCAAATTATAATTAATCTAACTACAGGGAACATTAAGTGGTTGAAATTGTTATAGATATAAAGGTGTATTTATAAATTGACTAATTCATGCCATTAATAGTAATGTTGTAATGTTTTTACCGAAAGGATAAATAATTAAAAACATTTTCAATAAAACTTTATTATTATGTAGAAATCTCTAAATTTGTTTAATACAATAGGATTTATAGTATGACAAGAGAAGAACTTATCAATTATCTTAACACAGAACAACTCATCAACATCTCGAATGCTTTAAAAAATATGTTTGAAAGAACAAAAGCATTTTACTTTCAGGTAACAACAACTCTGACAGTCAACGATGATGGAAGATATGAAGTATCTACTCCTGATAACTTTCCTGTTTTTACCCCCAAAGGACAAGGGTTTTTAGAAGATGGAGGGGATTACTACAAAGGCGAGCTGAAGTTAAGAAACTTAGAAGAAGAAGATTCGCTTGAAATGGCAAAGGATTTGATAATAGCTTGTTTTGAAAACAATAAATAAGAGCTGAAACACTACTCGAACTTATTTAAGTGTCAATTAAATATATCTTTTATCACAAATTAATAAATCACTATTTGTGCTGTAAGACGACATAAATAACATGTATAATGTTTAAGATTTTTAAATCTAAAATTAACTATACTTCTGAACAGATTATCAATAACATCATTCGTAAGCAAAACTACTCAGATACTATCAAATTTATTTATCAAGACAACTTTGATAAAATACTAAGGATGATCATAAAAATGGGTGGTTGCGAAGCAGATGCTGAAGATATCTTTCAGGATAGCCTTTCAAAACTAATTATGAGTATTGAAACATCTCAATTTAAAGGAAGGGCGAACATTTCCACGTACTTATACAGTATTTGTAGAAATGCATGGATCAATACGCAAAAAAAACAGAACAAGTACAGCTTTTTTGATGAAAGTGCAGATCATCTATTAGAAGATTATGACCTAATAGATGAAATACCTTTTATCGAGGAAGACCAGAAAACTGTAAAGAAATTTTCGGAAGCATTTAAAAGCATTGGAACAGATTGTAGGAATTTACTAAAAAAACTGTACTTTGACCTTATGACTTATGAAATGCTGTTAACAACCCATAAAGACAAGTATAGTTCTGAGCAGGCAATCCGTAATAAGAAGAGCCGCTGTATTAAATATTTAAGAAAAAGTCTTGGTGATGACAAGGATCTTAGTAAAGAGGATATGATCAATATGATAGGACCTTGCTTGGACAAAGAGGAATAAAAAATTAATCTAAGTGATTACATTTATTAGCATTTGTGTCATATATGTATAGAAAAACATTTATGGTCAAATATTTTCAATGCTAAGAAAATAAAACTATGGAACAACTCAATAACTTTACGGAGATTGAGCAAAGGGTATATCTTGAATTCAAGAAAGAAGAAATCGGAAAGATTAGACAACAGATGAAGAAGAAGACTTCTTCAGTGTGGTTGAAATCAATGAAGGTCGCTTCTGTTGCTGCAACAACATTGCTTTTGCTTGGCTCTGTTTATGTAACCTTACTAATCTCGCCCCAATCAGTTGTTAATGATTCAATCGATAAGTATAACCTATCGGACAGATCATACACATTAACGGAAGAACGATTACCGCTACAAGTTGGTGTAAAAGCTTTACACGAACAGAAGTTCCATGATGCAGAAATGATTTTAATGACAGCGAAAGAGTCTGATCATAAAGATTTCTTTCTTTGCATGGCAGAAATAGGTGCAGGAAATTATGAAGATGCGAAAGTTCTTATGGAAAAAATGGAAAAAGATCCTGCTCACCTTTACCATCGAGAAATAACCAATTCATTAAAACTAAAGGTCTTTATGCTTGAACTTCTTCCATAAGAAGTAACAAATTGAGGGAATTAGAATGAGGAAGAGTAACCATAACCAATGGTTGCTCTTTTTTGTTATAGGGTCTATATCTCCACTGATAATCAAACTCCCCCAGAACATTGGGTTCTGTTTTAGCGCAGGGAAATCTTCAAAGAATTCTAACTTGGCTTTTTGTAAGGCGATATCTTTTTCATATCCATCTTTTAAAAACTTGAAGAACTTCTTTGAAATATATAGTGAGGCTTGGTCATTTACTTTCCAAAGACCGGCTAAAACCGAAGGAGCTTGTGAGTAGGCAAATGCTCTCTGAAAGCTCATCAAACCTTCACCTTTTATATATTTACCGTTAGCAGAGTAGCAAGAGCTAACAGAGATTAAGTTGTGTTTTGAAAAATCCATTTCCTCTACCTGATCAAAGGTAAAACCTTCCGGAAGGGAATCATGACCGTACAAGAAAATTCGAGAACTTTGTTCATCGTCACCAATTACTGTATGTGTAGCAAAGTGGATGATATCATAATCATTAACTGCCTTGATAACATTTTCTTTAGTGGCTTCTTCATTGATCAAAGTATTCTCAGTGATGCCTTCTACTTCTTCTTGAGAAAATTTCAAATCCTTATTTGCAAAAGGTGCAATACCTAGAATATCAATCTGATCATTCTTTACCTTAGGGAGAGAAGAAATAAAGTACTCATGATGTAAAGAAAAAGCATAGCTTATACTATGTTCTTCAATCACCTTCTTTCCATCTGAAAGGTTCAATATACCCAAAGGTATAGTTGATGTTAATTGATCAGCAGATATCATTATTCTATCTTCTTGATTGTTGAATACCTTTTGAGGTAACAACAAATGACTAATTGAATCTAACTGATTAATATAGGTTCGATCAATAAAATAATCACTCTGATATAATTTTGCAGAAAATGCTTTCAGTAAATTAAAGTCTCTTTCTTGGGCATTCACTACTTCAAGATTAAACTTCCCTTTGCTATAAGAAATGATAACAAACCTGTTATGTTCGTCTTGGTAATAAGAAACAAATCCAATATTCTTCTCCTCAAAATTTTCTTTAAAATATGACCTAAGAATATCTGGTGTGAGTAGTGGAGTCTCTTTTAATTTCTTTTTGAAATCAAAAACATTATCCAAGGCAAAATATTCATCAATAGACAAATTCTTAACGTTAGAACTTCTTTTATTAAGAATAGTTGATTTTGTATTTTCAATAATTTCTAAGGCTTTTAATAGATCATCTTCATTTTGATTTTTTTGATATTGATGGATATAAAAGTGTATAAACTCATCCTGTAAATCTTTTTGAGAAATAAAGGATACTAATTGATCTTTGTCGCCATGCTGTTTACCAATAAACTTCTTAAAGTGATGGTAACTTTTCCAATAATATTTGTCTTTTAATTGTTCATCATCTTCATAGAGGCCTTTTAGGTAATAGTGCTCCATATATTCATGATGAACCACACCTGTACTGTCCTTCCCTACATTTACATATTGATCCAAAACCAATTCAGAACTATCTAAATATTGAAGATACTCTTTACCACGATCATGATGAAATTGAGTAAGGTTCCTAAATATTAAATTCTTGAGAATTAGATTTCTTTGATATTTGGCAGGTAGTGCGAGGTTAATTTCATTTAAAGCAATATTGAATTCTGTGAGTGCTTGATCATTCTTTTCTAACTTCTCATAAGCTAATGCTTTTAATAAGTGGGCTCTTGAGAAGTAGAAATGGGTCATTAGTAATTCATCTGTACTATATACATTAATATTTTTAGTGATATTTTCTTTAGATAATTCCAAGAACTCATCTACTATAGTAATACTTTCAATCAATTTATTTTTCTCATATTGATATTTAGCATAAAAGTAAAAATAGTTGCTTCTGTTGAACTTCTTATTTTTATAATATTCATGGCATTGTTTAAAATAATCATCAATAACAGAATCATTTTTGGTAAGTGTCAAGTAACTAAAATAATCAGAGGATGGTGATTTTATATTTGAATGGTATTTTTGATATAATAAATCACCAAATGAATATTCTTTTTTTAAATAATAGATAAGGCCAAGCTTTGCTGCCATACTATTTTGAACATTCGAATTTTGCTTGATAAATGATTTATTTGCCTTATGGAAATAATATTCGGCTGAATCTAATGAACCTACTCTATTGTGATAGGTTCCAATAGCTTTCAAAGAATTAGAATATAACCATTCGTATTTTATTCCATTCTTTTCTTGAATTTGAATAGCTTCTCTGTAGTTACAAATTCCTTTTTCTATTTCTAATGTTTCTTTTAAATAAAGGTGCCCAAGAAAGAAACACGCAAATGTCTTTGCATTATAGTCAGTGGTTTTTTCTTTCAAAGACTCAAACCTATTAATAGAGGTTTCATAGTTTTTATTTTTAAAGTTGATATATGCATCATCCGCTAATTTACTATCATCGTTTTTTAGAAAAGGATAATTGAGAATTTGTAATATGATTAGAAAAAATATCATAATTTATTTAGAGTACTGATTACATATTATCTAGGAACATGTCTTACTAGTACTACTAAGATTAGTTAGAAAGTTTTTATTAACAAGTAATTCGGGAAATTTTATGAAATCGCTATCAAAAAAGTTAATTATTTTTTCAGTTATACTAACTGCCTTTTCATGTTCAATGCAAGAAAATGAGGTAGAACCTATTGAATATAATCCAGTTAATACTGAATTTGAGGTAATGTTTCCAGAACAAGATTCTCTAAATAATAGTAATAAGAAAAAAGTAAGGCTTAAATATTTTACTGATCCTACGGAAACAGATAAAAATCTCGGCCAAGATATATAAAAAAAGGCACTTATAAAGTGCCTCTTTTACTTGTTTTAGAGTATAACTCTAAAACTGAAAACTAACTATTAATTAATCTTTATATTCAAGGCTGAAGTAAGACTTTAGCCTAATATTTCATGATGTTAATATTTGTAATCCAAATTTATAAAAAAGTTTTTTATTAACATATAAAAAGTGATAAAAATCAACATTTTTATACAATTTTTTTGAATTAACTGTTTTCACATCTTAATTTTGACGCGAATCAAAGTTAAATGTATTGAAAACAGATTATTTCAAATTCGGTTTACACCTTGTCTGTGCAGTAGCCATTCTGTTCAATGCATTTTCTGTGTCCTTACTTAAAATGGATCTTGAAGATCAAAGAGACTTTATCGAAAAGGTCTTTTGTATTAATAAGGACAAACCTGAAATGTCTTGTCACGGACAATGTTTTATCAACAAACAACTTAAGAAGGAAGCAGAGAAGCAAAAAGAGTCTAATATGCATTCTACTAAAGAGGTAGTAATGTCGTTATGTGCTTCTGAAACTTTAATTCCTACTTTAGATCAAACCCAAGTATTGCCTGTAAGAGTGGTACAAAATTCTACAGAAGTACTTCTTACTTCTAAAGATCTTGTCGATCGATTATTACGACCTCCAATAGTATAGATAACTTTAATGAGTCACCTTTTATCTAAAGGTCTAAAACTCATGCCTTTTTTTCTCAATTTATTGAGTACTAATCATTATATCTATCATAAAAACTTTATGAAGGGTTGAATTGTATACCCTTTGTCGTAATATTTTAATCATGAAAAACGTATCTTTTTTACTAATCTCAATTTTTGCATTATTTTTTATTTCATGTAATCAAGATGAAACCAACCCACAAGAAGGATCAAATGTTATAGGTTCTTCAACAACGGATGAGGGGGTTGTATTAAACTTAACTTCAACGAAAGAAGCACTTTATGAAGGTGTTAATAATGTAACGTTCTCTCTTGGTAATGGTCAATCTTTATCTGAAGGTGGTACTTGGAAAATTACTCCTGTTATGGAAATGACGATGGATAATGGGATGAAACACATGCACTCAACACCAATAAAAGGATTTGATATTGGTAGTTCGAATACCACTTCTGGTGAAGGCCAAATTTTATTTGTAATGCCTACAGTAGAAAAGGGAGCTTGGGAATTACATATTGAATATATCGTAAATGATGCTGTCGAAGCAATGTGGATGATGCCAATTGAGGTAAATGCGGTGACATTCGAAACATCAGAGGCTAATTACAAAACAGTGATTATGCAACAATTAGATGGTAGTGAAGAAAGAATTGTCTTAGGATATAACTTCCTATCTGGTGGGCCAGAAATGGGAGCAAACGATATTGAAATCTTAGCATTTAAGAGAATTCCAGCAATGGATCATGGTCACCACGAAGAGGGACATGGTCATGATTTTGAAACATATGAGCCATATACTCAATTATCAATTAAAACAACTCCATGGATGCCTTCAATGTCACATGGTTCGTCAAATAATGTTGATCCAGAAGAAACGGAAGAAGGAGTTTATACTGGTGTAGTGAATTTCTCTATGACTGGTGACTGGCAAATTCAGTTAAATGTAAAAGACGGAGAAACAGAAATTATTAATGAAGAAGGTTTATCATTTTACCTTGAGTTTTAATGAAAAGTATTAAACTATTAATCGGTAGTGTACTATTTTTAGTTCTACTACCGATTACTTCAACGTTTGCTCAAGCTCAACTAAAGACTTATTATTTAGGTGAGGTGACAATTACTTCAGATACTATAGAAAACAAAGACTATCAGTTAACAATAGATCAAGTAATGGCAGAAAAGCCCGAATTGAATATTGTAAAAAGAGGTGGTTTTGCTTGGGAGCCCATTATCAATGGATATTCTGATGGACAGATAGCTGTTGTGATAGATGGGATGAGAGTATTTGGTGCTTGTACTGATAAGATGGACCCTGCTACTTCATATCTTGAGCCCATTAATCTAGAGTCATTTGACGTATTAAGATCTTCTGACGCACAAGAATTTGGAACTTCTTTAGGAGGAAGTATCAACGCAAGTATGAAATATCCCAATTTTGATGGGGAAACACACTTTGGTATTCAAAACTTTTATAGTACAAATACTAACGGTTATGATGGGAATATTTTCTTGGAAAAGTCGTCTGAGAAGTTTGGAGTAAGGTACTCTGGTGCATATAGAAAACATCAAAGTTATACAGATGGAAATGGAGAATTAGTACTATATACACAATATCAGAGACAGAACCATACGTTAACTTCAGGGTATAAATTATCTGAAAACGAAACACTGACAGCAATGTTGATGTTTGATCAAGGGAAAAATATTGGTTATCCAGCATTACCAATGGATGTAAGTTCTGCTACTGGGATAATGGGTAACATTGGTTATAAAAAACATAATGACCAAGCAAAATTTCAGCATTTAGAAGCTAAGGTTTATTACAACTTTATTGAGCATATCATGGACGATACGAATCGTGAGAATGTAGCAATTCGTATGGATATGCCAGGAAGGAGCAATACTTTTGGAGCTTGGGCTAAATTGGGTAGAAAAACAGAGAAACATCAGTTTTCTTTAAAGATAGATGCATTCGCAAACCACTTATTTGCAGATATGACGATGTATTCTCCAACAGGTGGAAAGGATATGTATATGATCACTTGGGGAGATATTCAAAGATATTCAATAGCAACATTTTTGAAAGATACTTGGAAACTGGACGACCGTTTAGAATGGGAAAACAGTATTCGTATTGAAGCCAATTCAATTAACTTATCGAATGAATTGGCAAGAAAACAATTTGAAACATTAAACTATACTGTAGATGGTCCAATTTCTCAATTGGGAGGTACCTTCTCTTCTGCTTTCAACTATCATTTAACAGAATCAATTACCTCATCATTTGGAATAGATTATACGCATAGATTACCTACTGCTTCAGAACTATATGGTTATTACCTTTTTAATGCAAGAGATCGCTTTGATTATATAGGAAACCCTGACTTGGATACAGAAAAAGCATTTGATTTTATTTTTAATCTTGAATATAATTCAGATGGTTGGGTATTTGGTATGAGTGCAAGAAAAGTATTTATCAATGATTATATTGTTGGAATTGTACAAGAAGACTTATTACCAATGACTATAGGAGCACTAGGAGTGAAGAAATATATGAATGTGGGTAAAGCGAATTCATCACATTTAAATATTTATGGTAGTAAATTAATTTCCAATTGGTTGAAATATGGTATTCACTTGTCATTTGATAATGGTACAATTGAAGAGTTACATTCTTCTATGCCTTATATGCAACCTTTGACAGTGAAACAGAATATTCAGTTACAGTTAAAGAACTTTGCTTTTGGGGTAGAATATGTTTACAATTCTGGTATGTCAACTCCTGCTGAAGAATTAGGAGAGCTGCCAACGAGCAGTTATCACTTGTTTAACTTACAAGGAGAATATGCTCTAGATTTAAATAAAGGAGAATTAAAGTTTATTGGTGCTGTTCAGAATATATTTGATGCTTACTATATAGACCCTTTTGCCTGGAATGAAATACCTAGTAGTGGAAGAAATATAAAATTGGGAATTAATTATAATTTCTAAAAAAGGAAAGCCTCACAAATTGTGAGGCTTTTGTCGTTTATATATGTGAAGCTTTAGTATAAATAACTTTTCCAGACTGTTTACATAGTGCAACATTGATCATTACAAACTCATTGACAACAAGCCTTACATGTACTGTTCCAGACTCTGTGATTACATCTTGAATTTGTGCCGTTTTTATCCCCGATTTAAATTCACAGAATATATTTTTAGTTGTCAAATTGTACAGATATGTAGCGTTGTCTTCCTCAGTGATACCTACCCATTGCTGTAAAATATCTTGAGCAAGGTGGTCATTCAATTCAACATCAATAATACGGATGTATTTGAAATACCAATCATTTACATCTGCAAATGAAGAAAAGCTAAGAGTAAGTGCAATTGATAAAGTAAGTAAGGCTTTCATATCTGGTCAATGATCTGGTTGTATTAATTAAACATCACGTAAGAAAAATTAATTCTTGTAATGTTAGATTAACATGAGAATACAAACCAAAATATCCATTGATGACTAAATTAGATGTAACCTATTAGTAAAGTACAATTGTTATCTCTTTTTAATCCTTATTTTTAGGGTTACATATAAAGTAAGGTTTATAGTGAAATGTGATTTTTATTATTTTAAGTGA
This sequence comes from Flammeovirga agarivorans, assembly GCF_012641475.1. NCBI lineage: Bacteria > Pseudomonadati > Bacteroidota > Cytophagia > Cytophagales > Flammeovirgaceae > Flammeovirga > Flammeovirga agarivorans. Next base: position 106,081 of record NZ_JABAIL010000007.1, read on the forward strand.
AAAGCATCGAAGTTAAAACTGATACCTGCCAACAACTGAAACTGTGTATTGTATTCATTCCTTGAAGATGGATCTGTGTTTTCTTGTTGGAAATAATGATTGTTTGCATCCGCATACGTTCCAACAATATGAAGGTTAAAATCTTTGTCTTCCCAAGGATAGAATTCCAAAGCAACTTCATAGGTAATCATAAGAGAATTCTTTACTAACTCTGGCTTCTCTGTAACGGGATTAGTCACAATTACAGCATCATTTTCAGAGTCGAACATCACTTGGTCGAATATTAATTTTATAAAAGGTCTGAAATGTTTACCATTATATTTAAACTTAATAGGGGTCGAGTAGTAGGTGCCATTTTTATTAAAATTGGGCATATTTCGCGCTGTGATAAAATCTGTATCGATCCAGAATGTATCAAAATTCCATTGTAAGCCAAAAGAGAAGGCGAAGGGCATGCCATCATACAGGTTATAGTTACTTAAGGTGGTAACGTTAGAATATACCTTGATAAAATCTTTTACAATATGTCCCCACCAATACACATTAAATTGAGTAGCTTGTATTTGTTTCCCTAGAGAATCAATTTCATTCACTCCATTAGCTACCTGGAAGGCTATATGTTGACCAGATGCTGTAATATGTTCCGCATGTACTCCAGTTTTCCATAATCTTACATTATTATTGACATATGAATAACGGTAAACATCGTAGGGCCAATACTGTTGCTCCATGGTACCATAACCGTAGAAGAACTTCCCTGCTTTAAAAAGCCACTTCTTGTTATCTGTTGTATAGTTAATTGTTGCTACTTGAATATTATTGGATAAGTTAGAATCATCTACACCGGTTTGGTTAAAAGCTTGACGATAATTAAAAGTGAAGTTTTCATTTATTTTACCATTCAACATAAAGAGTAATGAAGACATTCTGAATCTACTATCATCTACATAACCGTCTATATCATTTCCAAACTGAATATTTCTATAATCAAAGCGCCCGTTAATAGGCATATCTAGACTACTAGTAAATTGTTCCCATCCACTTTCTTCTTTATCATGTGATTGTGAAAGAACAGGAATAGCCTGAACAAGAAAAAAGAGATGTAGAATAATAGTTCTGAGGATCATCGAATTTTGCATAGTAGTAGGTAATAAAATTCAAGAGATTGCTTCAATTAAAAATATGGTTCTAGTGTAATATCAAATTTGAAACACATTTACCCCAAATAAAATTCATTAATTAGCCAACCAATCTTGTATATTTATAGAATTAACCAATATTTTAATCAGATAATACCAAATGATTTCGAGGACTATTCCGGTAAAGAAGTTAGATGTATTAAGCGAAAAGCTTCAAAATTTTGAAAGTCATTACAATAAGGATTCCCATACGATAGAATATCTTGAAAATTCTGAGATACAATATTCATTAAGGTTACCTTGGCAATTAAATACACAATTTGAAGCAAGAGATGTTGTCTATGTCATCTGTATTATCCAAACAGAAAGTGCTTCAGTTGGGTTAGTAAAAAACGATGAGATCGTGTTGCATAAGACTTTTTCAACTTATGCAGTGAGGAAAAAACAAGGGAAAAGTCAGATAAAGTATTTAAAAACCAGAGGTAAGTCAAAAGCAGGATCAAGGTTAAGGTTGGCGAATACCATCAATTTTTTTGAACATATTAATGAAAGACTTACCGAGTATTTTAAGGATAATACAGTAGAAAAAATAGCATTTAGTTGTTCAAAAATACTTATTCCATATTTGTACTCATCTAAGGTGGCTTGTCCGTTTGATAAAAAAGATGAGAGAATATATAAAGTACCCAAACACCTCTCAAACGCTAATTTTGAAGACCTTCAAATGGTACATCAACTACTTTCAAAAGGTGAACTGATCATAAAAGAAGACAACAAAGATGAAGCAGAAGAAATGCTACAAGAAGTATTTGCAAACTAATCTAATAGTTCCCATACTATTCCTAATAATTGGGGGGTGTCAAACATCAACTAGCCAAACAAAAATGGAAAATATATATATACAAGGTAGAGTCGAACAAAGTAATGAACAAATAAAAATATTTTGGCCAGGTACCATTCTCACTTTCAAAATAAATGGAGGCCCATTAAAAGTTCAGCTATCTGATGATTTAGGAGAAAGTAGGTACTCAATCATCGTTGATGGTAAAGAAATAGAGGATATTCAGCCCACAGAGAATAAAGAATGGTATGTGTTGTATGCTCCTAAAGATAAAAAAGATCATACCGTTGAATTACATCGCAAAAACGATTTTTCAAAAGGAACCTCTACACTTTACGCAGTAGTTTGTGATGGAGATCTAGATGAAATAAAACCCAATAAAAAACATATCGAATATTATGGAAATTCCATTTCTGTAGGATATGCCAATGAAGATACAACAGGTAATGATGATAGTTATTTCACTAATAATTATTGGGCATATACTTCACAAACATCTAGGGCATTAAATACAGAACAAACGATTATTGCAAGAAGTGGTATAGGTTTAATGGTCAGTTGGTTTGATTTGATTATGCCTGAATTATATGATCGATTAAACCCAAATGATAAAAAATCAAAATGGGACTTTTCAAAGAAAATTCCTGATCTTGTTGTTATTAACCTAATGCAAAATGACAAGTGGTTGATGCAAAACCCTGATAATGAAAACTTCTTAAAGCGTATTGGAAGAAGGCAATTGGAAGGAGAGGAGATCATTGAAAAATATTCACAATTTCTCCAGGGTATACGATTAAAGTATCCTAATACACCTATCATTTGTACTTTAGGTTGTATGGATATTTCAAGCAAATCATCAGTATTTCCAGAATATGTCAAGTCGGCTATTCATTATATGAGGGATGACCAAATTTATTACTTAGAGTATCCTTTCTTGGCTAAGTTAGCTCATCCATCTGTAGAAATGCATACAAAGATGTCTCAATATCTTGTTGAGTTTATTCGGAAACATCAATTAATATAGTTGTAAGATTATGAGATAATACTTCACTTTTCTAGGTGAACTTTTGATCCTCAATTGCTTTTGATTATTTTCTATTCTGTCAATATTTTACACTTAACAGTAAACTACTTAGAGTATGTATGGAATTGTAAACAAGGCGATTCAAGGGCTAGTTATTGAGAACTTTGGAGAGGATAAATGGCGATCAATTTTGAAAGAGAGTGGAGTAAGTATAGATATGTTCGCCGGAAATGAGATTTACGATGATAGTATTACCTTCGATCTTGCGATAGCAGCATCTAAAGTTTTAGAATTACCATTATCGGATGTATTAGTAGCATTTGGAAAGTATTGGGTCTTAAATACAGCAAAGAAACATTACGGTTCATTAATGGATACAGGAGGAAATACCTTGAAAGAGTTCTTTGTTAATCTACCAAATTTTCATAGCCGAGTAATGTTGCTCTATCCAAATATTCAGCCTCCAGAGTTTGATGTAGAAAGTGTAAGTGAGAATGAGCTGAAACTAAGATATTTTTCTAAAAGAGAAGGACTAACGGATTTTGTTCATGGTTTAATTCTTGGTTTAGGAGAAGCTTTCGATACTGAAGTGTCAACTGAACTTTTGGAAGGAAGAAAGGATGGCTTAAAATACGATGAATTTTCTGTAAAGTGGTAGTATGGATTTTAAAATTGGTAATACGAAATTAGATTTCAATAAACTTTATCCATTTCATTTTCTTCTTGATAGAAGTCTATCAATATTATCAGTCGGGAAAAGCTTCGAAAAGTTATTTCCTGACTGTAAATTTGAAAAGTTAGATAAAGTCTTAAAACTTGTTCGTCCTTGGAGCATCGAGTTTGGCTATGAGGAGGTACAAACCCAGTTACAAAAGGTATTTGTTTTCCAGAATCAAGAAAGAGATATTGTCTTAAGAGGACAGATTATCATTCTTGAGGAAGATAAAAATATACTTTTTTTGGGTTCACCATGGATGAAAAGTACTGATGAACTAGTCACCCATAAACTTTCACTTACCGATTTTGCTTTAAATGACCCAACTCCTGATGCCGTTCAACTATTAAAAATGAATGAAATCAACTTACTGGAATTGAGAGAGTTAACTACCAAACTGAAGCAGCAAAAAAGTATCGTTGAAGAAAAAGAGATATTATATAGAGGTCTGGTAGAAAATGCTTCGGAAATCATTGTTAGAACCAATAAGGAAGGTAAGCTACTTTATGTCAACCCATCTGCCGAAAGTATTACAGGGTATACTGAATTTGAACTTCTAGGTAAAACATTTTTTGATTTTATCACTCCTGATATGTACGAACAGATCTCTGAACAGTTCTTACAGCAAACGCTCCAAAAGAAAGATAAAGATGTTTATGAATTTAGTATTACAAATAAAAATGGAAAAATAATATGGTTGTACCAAACGGTAATATCTATCAAAGGAGAAAATGATGAAATCATTGGCTATACTTCCGTAGGGATAGATATTTCTTTAAGAAAAGAGATGGAGGAAACACTAGAAAGAGCGAGGGAAAAAGCAATTGAATCTTCTAGAGTTAAGGAGCGATTTATTGCCAATACATCACATGAGTTGAGAACACCAATGAATGCTATTATTGGTCTATCCAACCTATTAACAAAAACACCATTATTACCTAAGCAATCTGAATTTATCAATGCCATTAAAACATCAGCCGAAAACCTTTTGGTTGTAATTAATGATGTATTGGATATCTCAAAAATTGAATCTGAAAAATTAGAAATAGAAAGTATTGAATTTGATTTGACGGATAGAATCAAATCATTTGTAAAATCATTAGAGATCCGAGCAACAGAAAAAAATATTCTATTAAATCATACAATGGATGAAGATATTCATCCAACTCTAAAAGGAGATCCCTACAGGCTTAATCAGGTCTTGACGAATTTAGTCAGTAATGCCATCAAATTTACAACTGAAGGAGAAGTAAAAATTGAGGTTTTAATCGATAAAGAAAAGAGTAATGAAGAAATTCAGAATATCATTTTTAAAGTGATTGACACAGGTGAGGGGATTCCTAAGGAGAAACATCATAAAATATTTGAGGGCTTCTCTCAGGCAGATGTCTCTGTAACGAGAAAATTTGGAGGAACCGGTTTAGGCCTAACAATTAGTCGAAGCCTTATTGAATTGATGGGTGGTGAAATATCGCTAGAAAGTGAAGTAGGCGAAGGATCTACATTTATTGTTTCTATTCCATTCGAAAAATGTGAATCAATTACTACTGAAGAAAAACCATTATTGAATTCAGAAGATATTGACTGGAGTGATTTTGATGTACTTTTAGTAGAAGATAATCAGTTCAATCAATTATTAGCGGAGAATATTCTTTTACAATGGAAGCTAAATATTGATATCGCTGATAATGGAAAAATTGCGATAGAAAAGCTTAAAAAGAAGAATTATGATGTCATTTTGATGGATATTCAAATGCCAGAAATGGATGGTATAGAAACAACCCAATATATACGAAATAAACTTCAGATAGGTACACCAATTATTGCGTTAACCGCTAATGCAATGAAAAGTGATCTAGACTCATACAGGGAAAAGGGAATGGAGGCCTGTGTAACCAAACCTTTCCAACAAGACGATCTTCAAAGAGAACTTAGTAAGATCTTTGATCAGAAGGAAATTATCGATGAACATGGTGTAGATCATTCGAAATGGTCTGGTAAAAATATCTTGTTGGTAGAAGACAATCAATATAATCAACTTCTTGTAGTGAATATCCTTAACCGTTGGGGATTGAATGTTGATACTGCCGATGATGGAGATGAGGCAATATCCTTTATCCAAAGAAAAGAATATGATCTTATTCTAATGGATATTCAGATGCCAAAAATGGATGGGGTAGAAGCGTCTAAGAAAATTAGAAAATCATTTACCCAAGATGTTCCTATTATTGCCTTTTCTGCCAATCTAACTCCTGAGTACGAGAAAGAATTCTTAGAAGTAGGAATGAATGGTTGTATTCCAAAGCCATTTAAAGTAGGGCAACTTAAGAAAGTGATCCATGATGTTTTCTACTTTGAACCCAATGAAACTAAACCTGAATTACACCGACCTGAAGATAGTTGGAGAGGGAAGAAAGTCTTGGTCGTTGAAGACAATATGTTTAACCAACTATTAGTTGTCAATATCCTTGAAGGTTGGGGAATGGAAATCAAAACCGCTGAAAATGGGCAGAAGGCAGTAGACTTAGTGAAAGAAAACGATTTTGATATCATTCTTATGGATATCCAAATGCCTGTAATGGACGGAGTAGAGGCGACCAAGATAATCAGAGGAGACTTGCATAAAAATTTACCAATAATTGCGTTAACAGCGAATAGTTCCCGTTCTGAACAAAACCTATATATGAAAACAGGTATGGATGCGTGTGTTTCTAAACCGTTTGATCTAGAAGATTTCGAAAAGACCATTAAAGGTTTCTTACAGGAAACGAATGACAAGGCCCATGAAAATAAAAATCAGGTACAAGAAAAGGACTGGGAAGGTATTAGAGTTCTTATCGTAGAGGATAATTCTTTTAATCTATTATTATTGAAAGGAATTTTAGAAGGTTGGAAGATGAACATAATGGAAGCAGAGAATGGACAAGTAGCTGTTGATCTCTGTAAAAAACATCAATTTGATATTATATTAATGGATATTCAAATGCCAGTGATGGATGGAGTAGATGCTACGAAAATAATGAGGGATGAACTTAATATTGATGTTCCAATTATTGCAATCACAGCCAACTCAGAAAAAGAGCTAGTTAAAAAATATTTGAAGGTGGGTATGAACGCCTGTATTCCTAAACCATATGGTCAGGAACAACTTCAAAAATCAATCATGAAATATTTATAAAAGAAAAGAGAGTGAAGCTATTGTAATGCTTCACTCTCTTTTAGTTAAGTGGTTAAATGCTGATTCTTTTTACCCCAGAAGTACCATAATACTCCAAATCCAATTCCTAAAATTCCAAGCGTATGATATACATGATAACCGTAATGTGTTAATGTAGTAATAAACCAAAATATATCACTGATTACAGGTGTAAAGAATGATACAATGGCAACCCATAAACCTTCCATTCGATAAGCTTTGTGCACAAAAAATAAGTGATAAGCTAATGCTAGAAATGGAAATACGCCTATTATAAAATTTAGAAAGTAATCCTTAAAATCTTTCATAATAACAGCCATTTCGTTTATAAATTATTTATACATAAATATACGAAATTGACTGATAAAGTTTGAGTTAAAACATTCTAATCAATGTTAATACTTCCTCATAGTGAGATGTTTAAGGTTTCTTTCTTTTAACACCTCGAACCGCTTCTTCAGTCCAAGGGTTATCAGGCCATGAATGTTTAGGATATCTACGTTTCAAGTCTTTCTTCACTTCAAAATATGCATTGTTCCAAAAGCTATTTAGGTCAGCAGTGATCTGTACGGGTTTAAATCCAGGGCTTAGTAAATGCATAAGCACTTTATTTTTTCCATGATTTACGCTCGGTGTATTTTCTAAACCAAAACATTCCTGCAAGCGGACAGCTAGTATTGCTGGCTCTCCATTGTTCTGATATTTTATCTTAATATTTGACCCACTAGGCACTTCTATTCGTTGCGGAGCCAATACATCTAACTTTTCTTGTAACTCCCAATCTAAAGAATGGTGCAAGATATCTTTTAACTTCAATTTCTTAAGGTCAGATGGTTTTTTCACCTGATCAAGGTAAGGCAGTAGCCAATCTTTACATGTAAGTAAAAGTGTTTCGGTAGATACATCAGGCCATTTGTCTTGTGGGTTCCACTTTTTTAATGACATGATTCTAGCCTGCCATTGTTCTACTTCTTCATCAAAGTTTAAGAGTTGTTTTCCTTCTTTTTTGATGGCATTCAGAATTGCTTCCTCTAACAAATCTGGATCTGGATCATTAAGAGGAACACTCCTTAAAACAATATTGCCAATACGAAGGTCTTTTGTAGCGATTAACCCACCATCATCAGAGTCCCATGTAACTATTTCTTTTTCCTTAACCATTGGAGCCAAATCTTTGGGATCTAATGTTGAAGCCATAAAGATTTTCCCCATACCGTCTCGAGCATCGATATGAGCGACAGCCAGCCATTGTTCATAGGCAAGATCATCTTTATGTCCCACCATTGCAATTTTACCATTAGCCAATTGGAATTGAGCATTATTACCAGGTTTTGAACAAGCAATTCTCTCGGGGTAGGCATGAGCTAATAGAATACCTGTCTCGTAATCATCTACAGAAGAATTATCATCCTTGATATCAAACATTTTTCTATACTGATTGGCAATTTTTTCGATCTGATTAAACCTTCTATTCTTTTGCCCTTCTTTACGGAACCTTCTAAGTCCTTCTATTCTTAAGTTAATGTCTACACCTGCTTCTCTGCCTAATGGATCTCTTTCTTCAACAATTGCTGCAAGATCTGTTGCTAAAGGAAGAAGATCGTTTTCTTCAGCAAACAATAACATGTGGGCAATACGAGGATGACAAGGTAATCGATGTATATTTTTACCATGGTCTGTAATTTGGTTATCTTCAATTGCATCAAGTTGCTCTAAGGTTTCTCTAGCTTGGTATACATGACCTTGTGGTGGAGGGGTTACCCATGATAACTCAGAATGATTGATAATACCCCATTGTGCCATATCTAATACTAATGAAGACAAATCAGCTTGTTCGATCTCGGGAATACGTTGTTCATCTAAACGCTCATTGGTGGCTTTACTCCATAAACGGTAACATGTTCCTGGACCCAAACGTCCTGCTCTACCTGCTCTTTGATCAGCTGCATCTTTAGAAATTTGTACTGTAGTTAATCTAGATAAACCGGAGTTGGGATCAAACTGTTGAGTACGACCGAACCCCGTATCAATAACAACTGTTACACCTTGAATTGTTAAACTAGTTTCAGCAATTGATGTGGCTAATACTACTTTCCTTTTACCTTCTTTGTTAGGCATTATTGCAGCTTGCTGCATTCTATGGGGAAGCTGCCCATAAAGAGGGTGTACTGCAAAATCTCTTAGTTGTGTTCTAAGAATACCTTCACACTTCTTTATTTCACCTTGTCCAGGTAAAAAGCATAAAATATCACCCTCATGTTTTTTTGAGGCATCGATAGCTGCTTTTGCTGTCATTTCTGGGATCAAGAAGCGATCAATATCTCCAATATATTGCAAATCCACTGGATACATTCTTCCCTTACTTTCCAGAATTGGGGCGTTATCAAGCATAGAAGATAGTTGTGGCATGTCTAATGTTGCAGACATAACAAGTATCTTCAGGTCATCTCGGAGTACCTGCTGAGTTTCCCTACAAAGTGCCATAGCCACATCAGCATGTAAACTTCTTTCATGAAACTCATCAAAGATAACCATAGCAACGTCTTCTAAAGCATTGTCTTGATGGATCATTCTAGTAAGAATTCCCTCAGTCAAAACTTCAATCCTTGTATTCTTAGAAACCTTAGTATCAAACCTAACACGATAACCTACGGTATCACCTACTTTTTCACCTAAAAGATCAGCCATACGGTTAGCAATTGTTTTTGCTGCTAATCGTCGAGGCTCGAGCAAATAGATTTTTTTACCTTCAAGAAAAGGTTGATCAAGAAATAATAAGGGGACAAGTGTACTTTTCCCGGCACCCGGAGGAGCCTTGAGTATCATTGTCGAATGCTCTGTACAGGTAGAAATAATTTCTTCTGCTATTTCCTTTACAGGAAGATCTATTTTAGATATATCTAATGCCACTTGATCTAAGTATTGGTGAAAAAACAGACAAAGGTACAAACCTCTTTAAAATCACCCAAAATAGGGATTCTAAATGCTTTTGAATTCTGTATTTTTGTAATAAGAAATTACCTGAAGATGAAAGAGCTAAATATACTAATTGTAGATGACCATATACTATTTTGTACCGGGATTGAACAATTATTAAAAAATTTATTATCCGCAGAAGTTACTGTTTGCTTTAACCCAATTGATGCTTTAGACTTGAATTTATCTAGTTTTGATATCGCTTTGGTGGATTTAGATATGCCCGAAATGAAGGGTTTTGAGTTTATTCAAAGAGCGAGAGAGCAATCCATGAATACTAAATATGTGATTGTTTCTATGCATAGTAAACCATCGATTGTTAGAAAAGTAATTAAACAAAAAATTGACGGTTATATCTTAAAAGATGATGAAATGAATACCTTTAAAGAGGGTATTAAATCTATCTTGAATGGGAACCAATATTTTACACCTAGATTGCAAAACATCATCAATGTTGCTCAACCTCATTCCTCTAAAATATCTCCAAGAGAAGAAGAAATTATCAAATTAATTGCTGATGGATTAAGCATGAAAGAAATCTCTGAAGTGTTGCATATCAGTCATGAAACAGTAAAGACTCATACAAAGAATGTTAGGTCTAAATTAAACTTAGATTCCAGAACTGACTTAATAAAATATGCAATTGAAAATTTGTTAGTATAATTTGTGTATATTGTGTTAACTAACATATTTTCTACACAATTAAGATGAATTTTAAAGTATTAATTGCCTATTTACTTATTACTTTCTCTTGTTATTCGACTACACTTGCACAACTTATCGTTGCGCCTGAAATGTCTGGTCAAGACATCATAAATCAATTTGATTTTATTGATATTAATTTAGAAAAAAATCAATTTTCTGAGGTGATCAATAATGACCAAATTCAATGGCAATCCTTATCAGAAATCAAAGCAAGTTGGGGCCCTGGCTCTTCCTCTAAATTATTAAGACTTAAGTTTAAAAATACTCAAGAAGAGCCTTACAAACTTGTTATCAATTATGTGCTGATCCCTAAAATAAAAGCATGGGTTTTTAACGAAGATACTACCTATTCCTATCAACTTGGATCAGAAAGTTCTTATTTCAATAAAGGCTCTGTTTATGCTGCATCAGGTTATGTTTTAGACTTACCAAAACATGATTCTGAAGTATTTATATTTTTTCAAAATGAAGGTCACCCTGTCAATACCGGTATATATTTGTTTAAGGAGTCTTCTTTAAAGAAAACAATTCATGATAAAACCATACTAACAAATATTTTTAGGGCAGTTTATTTACTGTTTGTGCTCGTATCAATACTCACTTTTATTGTGATAAAAGAGAAAATATACCTCTACTACTTTATTCTTTACCTAGGGGCTATGTTACCGCTCGAAGCGGATTCAGGTCTGATATTATTAATCACAAAAAATGAGATTTTCACATATGTGATACGAATTGTAGGAAATGCATTTTTTGTATGTTTCTCTTTATTATTTTATTCCAAGTTCGTTAAACTATATGGCAAACATTTACGATTTATCAAGAAGACAATCTTAGGATTTGTTATTGTTAATTCTATGATATTCTTATCGTTTATACTATTTAGTATTGATAATTATCTAGTAAATACAATATCAACCTATTTAAGTATTCTAATGTCATCTGCAAGTATCATTTTATCATTATTGATGATAGGAAGGTTTGCTTATAGAGGAACAAGGTTGGCAAAGTCATTATTTATTGCTCAGTTTATCAACTTCCTTCTTGGGTTTATGCTCTTTACAATACCATCGTTAGGTTTTAAAGATAGAGAGTTTATGACGATGTGGCTGACTTATTTCTTAAATGCTTTACAGGCGTTTATCTTCTTAATTTTTATGGTAATAGAGTTTGTCAATTCTGAAAAGGAGAAAAAGAAACTGAAGCTTTCAATTTTAGACATAAAAGATAAAAGCAACCACGCAATTATTGAAGGGGAACAAAAAGAAAGGCAAAGAATAAGTCAACGTTTAACGAAGGATATTACAACGAATTTACATGAGATATCCGATGCATATGACATCACAGAATCTAAAGATTTACTGCAGAATACTATAGATGAAGTACGAACGCTTAGTCATCATCTACTGTTACCCTCTTTTGAGGAAGATGAATTTGAAGACGTAATCTTAGATCTGTTTTCAAAATACAACAATACTACTTTAAAGTGCTTCTACCATATACGAGGTTGGGAGAATGTGAAAATCAGTACACAACAACATATTTACAGGATTGTGCAAGAGGTATTAAATGTTTTAGAGTTGAACAAATTAAAAGGTAAACTCTATGTTCAATTTGTTGAAGTAGGACAGAAAGGTGTGATTTCTATAGAATGGAGTAGTGAGCATGAAAATTCAAAAGAACAATTCACTGAGATGGTCCATAATATTAAAATGAGAATATTTGCTATAGGGGCGAAATATGAGGACCAAAAGCAAGCCGGTGATTATTATTGTAGAATTTTTGATATAGAATTAAGTGATGAGGACTCTGTAATTAAAAGATAAAATTATATTTGTAGATAAATTATTACTCTTCCGCATTTTAACTACTCGTTTCTTCTTTACTGTGTTATTTATATGATTAACTTAAGGATATATATTTTCTTTTTACTACTTCCTACCTCCTTTGTAACGAAGGCTGCTGGTATCTCATTTTCTTTTTATTCATTGAATAATCAGGAAGAGTTATCACTAATGGAAGTTGAGGAACAGAATAATATATGGACTGAAGAAGAACCCTACTTAATGCATGATGGCGGAAATATCACAAGATGGTATAAGGTTGAGATTTCTTCAAAATCCAATAGTATTTATTACCTAACTGTAGAAGTTCCTATATTCAACACATTGCAGATTTATGAAAAATCAAACCTAGAGAAAGGATTTAAAAATTATAATTGCAGTATAGGAGTGACGGATGGTATAGAGATTGACCAAGAATTTGGAGTTCCTATTCAATTTAAAGAGGGTGAACAAAAAGTCTTTTATTTTAAAATACAATCTTACAGTACTTTTTTGTCGAGTAAAATAGATTTTGTAACACCCAACACTTATCAAGATAATTTAGAAAATAAGTTTCTTTTTAAACAGACATCTAGAGTAATCATTTGTGGTTTATTATTTCTAGCCGCTTTATTAGGTGTAATTTCAAGCCTTCGAATTTATCTCTATAATCTCATTGGAATTTTTGGGGCTATTATTTTTGCAGAGTCAGAAATTGGTTATTTCTTAACGTTTTTATCTGGAGAGAATGAGATCTTTATTTATGATATTAGAATTATAGGTAATGGTCTTTTTGTCATCTTTAGTACTGTCTTTAATTACAAGATTATCTTCTCAGAAAACCAACCAATTCCGAAGGATCTAAAAATAATCATAGCACTTCAAGTTGCATTAACGATTATCGTATTGATTGTGCAACATTTTGTATTGGTAGAGAATGTTACCTTAAGGCTTTTGGTTCAGATGTCGATTTCTTTAGCGTTATTGAACTTTATCCTAAATATCAGATACATTTATATAGGTTGTAGACAAAAGATCCCAGCAGCGAAAATTGCATTCTTTTGTTATGTATCAACAGTACTATTATTGACCTTCTTTGTATCCATGCCACATCTAGGTATTCTTCCACATTTTCTAGCAATAGATTATGTCTATTATATGATTCTTACGTTTGATACGGGTACTTTTTTCTTACTTCTTCTTCAGTTTGTTTATTCAAAATATAGACAAAAATCAATACTTGAATTAGAAGAACAACAACTTTTACAACAGTATTCAAAAGCTATTATTAAAGGTAAAGAGAAGGAGAGAATCCGTATTGGTAGAGAATTGCATGACTTTGTAGGTGGAAACCTTTCTTTAATTAATAAAGCACAAAATTTATCTCAAGAAGAGATTAAAGAAATTCTAAAAATGACAGCTACAGAAGTAGAAGAATTGTCACAGGGTCTTATGAAAGAAGAAATGATTGATAAGGTTACTTTCGAAACTCTATTCTTTAATCTTGTGGAAAGGTTTCATACAGAGAAAATGCACTGTTTCGTTCAATTTGAAGGAGAGGACTTTGATAGTATTCCTCCAGTTTTTATCAACCAATTGTATAGAATTTCTCAAGAACTTCTATCTAATGCCAAAAAGCATAGTATGGCGAGTTTATTAATTATCGTCTTCAAAATAGATACCCGAAAAAATAAACTATCGATTCATTATAACGACAATGGTATAGGACTACCTGTGGAAAAAAGTAAGACAAAAGGCATGGGTATGATGAATATTACAAATAGAGTAAAAGAAATCGGAGGTTATCTCACTATTACATCCAATACAGGAGGAACAAATATTATTATTTCTGAAATTTCTCTTTAAAATTCTAAATCAGTATTTGTTGTGCAGAGGATATGCATTAAATTAAATCTTGAAGCCAAGATGATATAAAATGCCTATAAATAAAAATGCACAAATCCGTTATAATACTTTAGACCGTTGTTTTAGTAACTCCGGTAAAAGGTATTTTTTGGAAGATTTGATTGAAGAGTGCAATAAAGCTTTGAGTGAGTTAGATCCAAATTCTTCTGGTATCCGCAAAAGACAGATTTATGATGATATCCGTTTTATGGAAAGTGAAGCAGGGTATAAGGTTGATTTGCTAAAGGAGAAATACGGACGAAAAACCTATTATCGATATAAAAACCCTAAGTTTTCTATATCAAATCAACCAATAAATGAAAAAGAAGCCAATCAGCTGAGAAGTGCTTTAACCGTACTTAGTAGGTTCGAAGGGTTACCACAATTTGAGTGGGTGAAAGAATTGAAGACAAAATTAGAATCAACATTTGTCTTAGAGTCTGATGTAGAGATCATTGGTTTTGATAGTAATATTGATCTGGTAGGACTCGAATACCTTGCCGAATTATTTGATGCTATCTATTATAAAAAAGTAATAGACATAAAATATAAACCGTTTAGTGATGGAGAAATTATTGACTTTACAATTCACCCATACTACCTGAAGCAGTACAATAATAGATGGTTCCTCTTAGGACAAGACGAACGTTTTTCGACAATAACTAATATTGCCCTGGATAGGATTGAAGCGGTAACATTGATTGAGAAGAATTATGTTGAGAACATAAATATTGATTTCAATGAGTTTTTTGAAGACATCATTGGTGTAACAAGAAATGATGCCCCCTCAATACTGATCGAGTTTTTTGTTGAAAAAGAAAGGGCTGATTATGTAAAAACCAAGCCTTTACATGGTACCCAAAAGCTAAAACAGGAGGATGAAAGAGGCTCAACATTTTCTATTGACGTAATCCCTAATAAAGAATTGGAAACTCAAATATTTTCTTTTGGTGACGCTTTGACTGTGCTATCTCCTGCATCATTTCGAGAGAAAATGAAAGAAAGGATTGAAAGACTATTTAGAGCTTACAAGTAAAATATCCTACCTTCATTTATTAGATAGGATATTTTACGTATTACAGTTTGTATTATGAAGCAGTATGTAATAGATTCCCTTTGAGTCGTTTGTTAGTAGCATCATTACCAATAAATATATTGAATAATGCTTTTGGAAACGCCTTGTCTTGCACATCCATAACTTTTTGGGAGTTTTTGTAAATAATTACTCTATTTTCTCCCAAAAACGTTAATCTGTAGTGGTCTTCCAATAGATTTTTATCTTCAAATAATTGAATGAATTCTTCAATATACCCATGGTAATCATCGGTATTCCCTCTATTGGCTCCATCAAATGCTTTCTCAAAGAAGTTAACTGATTCCACAAAATTACTAGGTAATGCTACATCAGCATTTTTTACGTTACTAATTAGTGTCGTGATTTCACCTTTCTTCAGTAAGTCTTTATTTTCTTCATGCAAGTTTTTGATCTCATCAATCGTTTTTTGAGATTGAAATTGTGTGGTTGTGACAACGAGTTCAAAAATTTTTGTATCCTCAGAATAGATGATTTTTACAGGGTCATCACTTTTCTCTTTTACATAAAGGCCACAAGCGAATAACTTATGTACACCTTGAATATAACTACCCTCTCCATTTAGTATAAATTTATCATTTTCAATTGTTACTTGATCTGGAAAATCAATATTGAAAAGTAAGTTCACTTTATAGGAAGTTTGTGCGAAAGAATTGGTTAAAATAATTGCCCCTAAAAAAGTGAGTACAAAAAATCGACGTATCATAAAAGTTAAGTACTTATTTAGAATATTAAATCTGGATAATTCATTTTTTTCGTGTTGCAAATTACATGAAACCGATTAGATAAATTTGATGATGATCGTCACTTAAATATGTTTATGTATAAACAATAATAAAAACTAATACCTCTTAATGATTATTATTACACATTGTACTATTGCGATGTTCCTTATTCTTTTGTGATATTAAATTTTAATGACTCATCGCTATATGAACGGTATAATTAAATTAGTATTAGACACTATAGAGAGAGAAGGTAAGGCTACTTTTTCTTATGAATTTCTTGTTTCATCATTTAAATCACAATTTATCGAAGAAGGATTAGAGCTCTCTATTTTAGAATTCAACAAATGGTTGGTACAAAGTAGAGAAGAATTTGGTGTTATATATGAGAGTGATATCAATAACGAATATTATACTTTTAGAAGAATATAAAGATAGAAAAGACTCATTTAACCTCAATGGATAAAGAGTGTGTGTTGTTATTTAAATTATTGAAAAAATAGTGATTTTTATCGTTTTTTATTGATAACATAAATATGATATACTTTGTAATACTATATTTCTATTGATTTTCAACTTCACAATCCATATTTACAAAAATTACTATGGCTGTATAGTTATCATATAATGCATAAAAGCAGTTTAGTAATTAGCCTTCTAAATTTATTAATGATTGAACCATTCAAAAGCATCTAACTCATCAGTAAAATATTTCGTTTGTAACGGTCCGGGTATACTCTCTAGTTCTAGAAACTCATTATTCAAAATCTCACTGTGTTTACTTTGAGATGTAATCCATGCCAATTTGTGCGTACCAGCTTGTCTCATAGATGATGCAATTTTAGTATTGAACCAACCTAAGTTATTTTGAACAACCGATAGGCTATCATTAGTGTTGCAGACCAAGACAAATTTAGGTTTAAGTTTTTCCATAAGCATCAATTGATGCTGTGTTTCAGAAAGATAGTCTTTTTCTTGAGTTTCATTATTTATAGAAAAGTATATACGCATTAGCCTCTTCATCTGATCCCAGTGTAAAGAGTAGCATTTTCCTGACGTTAAGCACATGGGTTATTTATAGGTTATTATTCATTGAGCCATTCTAAGGCTTCTTCTTCTGTAGTAAAGTGTTTGATTTTAAATGGAGCTTGGTCATTAGCGTCATCCATCACTTGATCGAAAGATACTTGAGCGAAAAAATCTTCAGAAACAATCCAAGCCATCTTCTCTAAAGGAATGATATTAAGGACTTTCACAAATCTTTCATTAATCCAATCCTGAGTAGCAGGTAAGACGTTGTAATACGCTTCTTTAGTATCTACTAACATTTTTTCAGGAGCATATAATTGATTTATATCAATCTGTCTCACTACTTCTTGTCTGTAAACTTCTTCCTCCATGTCAATTGGAGTAAACCAAGTAGTCTTTAAAACCTTCTCGTCTTTATTCCATTCAACTTTATGAAAATCTGTAGTGTAGATAACTTCGTAGCTCATGCTTTTTATAAAATTTAAAATCTGAAGTGATAAAAGTATTAATAACTAGAATGAAGAAAAAATAATTTTACCGGAAATAAAAGTTTTATAGAAATAGTGAAAATAATTGTACCAATTTGAAAATTAAACTATTTCTAGTTTGGTCTAAATAAGGAAGCTTTTGACCCTTTGAAGGAAATCATGCTTTAAAAACAACGCGTATAAGTAAATGTAACAAATCAAAAACAGATTACCAATTAGAAATAAAAGATGTTTTTGAAACTATAATAACCCAGAATAACTACTATCACAGGCACAACGATGTTGTGCCGAAGATTTTGAATAAGAATAATAATGATGTTTTGATAATTGATAATGATAACTATACTACTGGAGTAATACCCCTAGATTCTAGCGATTTACTTAAAGATGTTTTGTACTCCACCCTTAGCGGGGTGGAGTATTTTATTTTACGAAAAACTTTAATGAAGTCCTGAAAAAAATATTTCAAAAATGAAATAAGTTGAAAACTAGAACTTTATACTAAAACCTTAAATTTCAATATGATTTGATAGGGTTTTTATGTTAAGAGGAATAGAATTTGATAGAAGCAAAATATTAGAAGAGTACAATTAAAACTACCCCTATGGGTAGTTTTTTTTATGCCCTAATGCAGTATGTTTGTTCTAACAAAATGATGACATAATCATACCAACTCCTTTTCATAAGAAATATTTACACCTTATTAGGTTCTGTGATTCTTTACCCATTTTCACAAAAGAACCTGATAAGGTGTTTCTGTATATAGACTTATTTCAAGATTAACTTAGATAAACGAAGAATTATTCACTTTTTATTTACTGAAAATACTAGTTAGATATTTTGAGTTCACCTTTTTTATCAATAGTTTCACAATACAGAATATATATTTTAAAGCATTATCTCAAACTGATAAATAATTAAATTAGCATAATCCAATTACCATTATTATAACTATGATGACAATTTCCCAGAATAGCTCAAATGCGATTTTGAGTGTTCATGCAAACAACGTTCAATTAAAACTTGAAGGATTTATCTCCCAAACTTTTATAGCTGATGCAATGATTAAAGCCGCTAATGTGATGAAAAATAATAATATCAATACGATTATTATTAATACTGAAGATTTATCATGTCCTTTATCTATACCAGATAAATACCAATTAATCTCAATGCTTAAAACATTTGGTTTTGAGAGATGTAATGAAATTTTCACAGTATGTGGACTAGATCAAGAAGAAAGAGATTTAGTTGAAACTATGGCACTTAATCGTGGTTGGAAACTCACAGCCTTACAATCACAAAATGAATTAATAAACTTAGTTTAATTCTGTTCAGCTTTTTTTATTTGAGATATTCCCCGTTTTTTAAATTTTACCTTAACAATTAATCGTTCTAACTAAAAACCTTTTTGTTTGATAGAGAAATATCAGTTAACTTCTTAATTCATTATAAAACCTTTTTCTCTTGAACAAACAATATGGAACTTAAAAACACACTGACTCTACTTCGAATACCGTTCTCATTCTATTTAATGCCAATCTATTTTTTTGCATTAAGTCAAACGATGGTCGTAAATTGGGAGTATGCCATTAGTGTGTTTTTTATTCTTCATTTACTGATATATCCAGCAAGTAATGGTTACAATAGCTATGAAGACAAAGATACGGAGAGTATAGGTGGTTTAGAGAAACCTCCAGAATCTACTCCACTCTTATTTAAAATCACTTTATTAATGGATTTTATTGGCTTAGCCTGGAGTTATATTCTCAATATTGAGTTTGGTATATTAGTTACTACTTATGTTTTAATGTCAAGAATGTATAGCAGTAGAAAAATACGACTCAAAAAATATCCTTTTCTTGGCTTTCTCACTGTATTTATCTTTCAAGGGTTTTGGACCTTTTGGATGGTCTATTGTGGAGTAGATGGCACAAATATCTCATTCTTTAAAACAGATCTTCCATTTGCTGCAATAGCATCTTCGCTAATGGTCGGAGGAGCTTATCCATTATCTCAAATATATCAACATAAACAGGATAAAGAGAGTGGTGATGTTACCATCAGTATGTTACTTGGAATTAAAGGGACATTTATTTTTTCAATGATATTATTCTCCATTGCAGGAGGTATCCTATTTTATTATTTCAACACTCTTTTTCATGGTTCTTTTTTAGTCTTTGCAGGATGCCTATTGCCAGTACTTTTATGGTTCAACATATGGATGTTTAAAACTTGGTCAAATCCTGAAGAAGCAAGTTTCAGAAACCTAATGAGAATGAATAATATTTCTGGCTTCTGTATGAACACCTGCTATATAATTCTACTTATTCAAAACCATACTGAACTGTTACAGTTATAAAGAAAACGCAAAATTAATCACATGACTTACATTCATTCTATTGGGATAGCTAGACCCCAAAATAGATATCCTCAAGAAGACCTATTATCTTTTATGATGTCTGCAATTCCTAAAGATAAAGTGAGAGAACAAAGGTTATTAAAAATGATCTCTCATAAATCAGGAATTCAAGAACGATATAGTGTTTTAGATAACCTATATGATTTTTTTGACGGGGAGACTCCAACATTAGAAGACAGACTTGAAAAATTTAATAAAAGTGCAGTTCCATTGGCTGTGGAAGCTGTGAAAAATTGTATTCCAGAAGATCAATTAAAAGAAATTACACATTTAGTGACGATATCATGTACGGGAATTTCAGCTCCAGGTATTGATATCGACCTTATTAAAGCATTATCACTTTCCTCAAAAACGACCCGAACAACTGTAAATTTTATGGGTTGTTATGCAGCTTTACATGGATTAAGAATCGCTGATCAAATATGTCATACAAATAAAAACGCCAAAGTACTGCTTGTAGATGTAGAGTTATGTTCATTACACTATCAGAACAGATATGAAGAAGATCATTTAATGGCTAATACTCTTTTCGGAGATGGAGCAGCTGCATTATTTATAAGTAATTCTACTACAGAGAAATCACTATTTAAAATTGACAAGTTTGCATCTCGATTAGCCATCAATGCTTATGACGAAATGGCTTGGACGGTTTCTAGATCTGGTTTTCAGATGAGGTTGAGCAATTATGTTCCAGATATTATAGAAAAAGATATTCAGAACTTAATTACTGATGTTATTCAGGAAGAGGAGGTAGATCAAGAAAAATTAACTTGGGCATTCCATCCTGGAGGAGTGAGAATTTTACAAAGTATTGCTAGGGCCATTAATGTTGATAAAGAAGAGTTTAATCACTCTTATGAAGTTCTTACTGAAAATGGAAATATGTCTTCTGTAACCATATTACATGTTTTAGATAAGTTGACGAATAAAAACTGTAAAGAAAAGATTTTTGCTGCAGGTTTTGGTCCGGGTTTAACTATGGAAGCAATGCTACTAACAAAAATTTCCGCATGATCGATTTATCAGTAAGAAGTAACCAACTTGAGTTATTGGATCAACCCGATATACCGACTCCTGATTTGTATCAAAATCTAAAAGAGTTACATACCATAAATACCTTATTAGGTGGTTATCAGGTGATGTTGAAAGGTGTGGAGTATTTTCTTCAAAAATACCCTCAAAAAGAAGTGACAATACTAGATATAGGATCTGGAGGAGGTGATACACTAAAAGTAATTCATCAACAATTTGGTAAAAAATTTAAGCTAAAGTTGATAGGAGTTGACCTTAAAGGCGATTGTATTAATTACTCAAGAGAAAACTGTAAAGATTTACCTATCGAATTTATTGAATCAGATTACAGAGATTTATTAAAACAGGAAAACGATTTTGATATTATTGTAAGCAGTCTATTCTGTCATCATTTAAAAGAAAACGACTTGGTTTCACTTTTTCAATGGATGAGAAATAATGCGAAAATGGGAGGTGTTGTAAATGATCTGCACAGGCATCATTTAGCATATTACAGCATTAAATGGATTACTCAAGTAGCATCATCCTCTTATCTAGTTAAAAATGATGCTTGCCTCTCTGTAGCAAGAAGTTTTCGAAAAGAAGATTGGAAAAAGATTTTTCAACAATCAAATATTAAAGCTTTTAGAATGAAATGGATGTGGGCATTTCGTTGGTTGATCACTTTTGATACTAAAGAAAATGTATGATGTCATTATAATCGGAGGAGGTCTTGGTGGTTTAACCTTAAGTATTCAATTGGCAAAATCTGGTTGGAATACGTTGCTCATCGAACAAAAAAAATATCCCTTTCATCGAGTATGTGGTGAATACATCAGTGATGAGGCTTGGGGCTTTTTAAATCGATTGGGAATAGATCATGTTGACTTAAAGTTACCCCAAATTAATAAGTTAAAAGTTAGTGCTGTTGATGGAACTACGCTTGAGGCTGCTCTAACAGTTGGAGGTAAAGGCATTTCTCGATATTTATTGGACCATCAATTATACCAAATCGCTATTGATAGTGGGGTGACAGTACATACTTCTGAAAAAGTGACAGACCTTTCAAAAGAAAACAATAGTTGGTTTATTAAAACAAATAAATCAGATTATCTGTCTAGAGTTGTGATTGGTGCATTTGGTAAACGGTCTTTATTAGACAAGCTTTTACAACGTGATTATATCAAAAAAGCTCCTTTGAATTACAGGCTCAAGAATTTTATCGGAGTGAAATATCATTTAAGAGGTGAATTTCCTGATGATGTTATTGAACTGCATAATTTTCGAGGAGGGTATTGTGGAATCTCTAAAGTAGAAGAAGATAAAATATGTATGTGTTTTCTTTCTAGAGGAAGTAATCTAAAGGAAGTACATACGCTCGATGAAATTGAAAAAAAGTATTTATCTCAGAACCCCTTTTTAAAAAAATACCTCCAATACGAACGTTTATGGGATAAACCACTAAGTATTGCTCAAGTTGATTTTTCTAATAAAAAATTGATAGAAAATGAAATACCAATGTTGGGGGATGCAGCAGGTTTAATTGCTCCATTATGTGGTAACGGGATGAGTATGGCGATGCAGGCTTCTGTGATTCTTCACAAAGAGTTAGACAATTATTTACATCAACATATCTCATGGAATAATTTGAAGTACAATTATACAACACAATGGAAGGATACATTTCACCACCGTTTAAAAACAGGAAGGTTTATTCAACGATTATTTGGAGATAATATGACGACCAATATCCTACTAAGAAGCTTAAAATTTAGCCCTTTTATTACTGAAAAAATTATACGTTCTACCCATGGTAATCCTTTCTAATTGTAGAATTTACTGTTGAAATAGTATTCTCATCTGATATTTATGATTTGCTGAACTAACTTTTTATCAATAAGGTTACTAAGATGTGAGTCAACAATAAAAATATTAATAAGTAATACGATTTTATTATAGTAAGTTTTTCAATCAGCAAAAGGGATTATAAGATAAAATTTGGGTTAGAAAAGTAGATGATGATGTTATCTACTTTTTTTGTGCCCAATTAATTTTTATCGACTATAATTTCTAAATAGGGGAGTTTATTTTGTAAATCCATCAAATCATCTTGAGATACTTTGCTGTTGCTGATATGAAGGTACTCGAGTCCTTCAATACAAGACAATGAAGAAGAAAGTTGACCAATAATCTCGGTAGATTCAAAGAAGAGTTCTTTTAATCCCAGCAGTTTATAAAAGGGGACAGTAGATAAATTAATGGACGAATTTATAATTTGAAGTGAAGACAGTTCAATAAAATTTCCTAGTTTTTTTTCAGAGTGACAAAGACTTGTATTACTAATAATCAGTCGCCCAATTCCAGTAAATTCGTACAACTTATTATTGATACACTTCTGTTCTTCTAAACTTTGGATTCCAGAAATGGCATTTAATGAATCATTGATGGCTTCATTTAATGAAAGATTTAATCCAGGGTATATACCAAGGCCAATTCTTTCAAAGGCAGTATACTTACTAAAAAATAAAGATTTATAGCTTTTGTAAGCTAGCTTTTGAGCTTCTTTAGTAATAGGATTCCCTGAAGCAATAATTACTGTATTTTTTAATGTTTTAGCCTTTTTGGGTAAAGATTTGATATCGTTACCATTGATAAACAATACTTTAAGATCCATTTGTAGCAACACTTCAGGTAGAGAAGTAAATTGATTGTAAGAGATATCAATACATTCTAGATTGGGAAATGTACTTACTTCTTTTGGTAACGTATTAAGTGCTCTATTAGAAAGATCTAAAACCCTTACTTTAAATGGTTTTTTGATTGCACTAGAAAGATCATGAAAAACTTCATCTTCTTTTAAAGCTTCCAAATCAAAGTATAAGTTTTTATTTGCTCTATTGGTTTGAGCATTATTGAGAAAAGGAGTTAGTAATAGAGAGAATAGTAGTATAAATTTATTGAGTTGCATGTAGTTAAAAAAGCAATGATTGAAATCTATTTCATATCGAATATACGAATATAAAATTATTGAATACTAAACACTTAAATACAACGAGTCGTTTCAGTTCATTATTATGTCGTTTCAGTAAATAGTATTTCCGTTTCAATCTTTTTTATTGATTAATCATTCATTAATTCCCGTTAGTATTGATGTAAGTAAAACACAAACAGTAATTCATCTAAATTTACTAATAGGTTATTAAAATAGACGATTTAATGTACTAATCATAAGTACAACAAAACAGATTTAGTATTCGTACAGGAAAAACTTTTCGGAAAGGCATTCGATATTCGGATGTCTTTTTTGTTTATCTATTATTTTAATTTTAGCTGATAAAAGTCTATAAAATTTTATGATAACATTGTAAAGTAGAGATTAATTTAGTTCGTACTTTTGCCCGATCCTTTTATTGTAAAAGTGTTATTGATATCCACTTAAAGATTTAAACTTGAAAAAATATTTACTATTTATTGGTTTACTGTTTATTGTTTTCAGCTGTTCAAAAAAAAGTTATTATCAGTCCCCAAAGCAATCAACAAAAGATAACTGTTTTTCGGTCTACTCTAATGATGAGCTCAAAATATCTATAGATTATGATGTATTAGAGGATACTTTTATGACCAATCGATTTTCAAAGAGTAGCTTAATCTTAGCTGAAATTTATGGTGTATCAGAAGATATTAAAGCGTATAAACGTTTGGATGAGAAAATAAAAGCAGGCAACATGAATGATAGAATACTTTTGCATAAAAGTTACTATCAAAATGAAATTGATAAGAGATTACAATTGGCCTCTTTTGAAAATGATGGATTGTTGAGTAGTATCCATTGTGAACAATTAAGATTAGCAAGGATCTTAAATGATCTAACAGCATTAAATAATAAAAAGCAAACTCGCCTATCCAATGCTGCCATTATCGTAGGTACTTTATCAACGGTATTAGTTGCAGGTATCTTGATTTCGAAAGATGAAGGGTTAAACGATAGTGATGCCAAAGATTGGATTGGTATTGCAGGTGCCGTTGCTGGTACCTATTTAGCCGTTAAATCATCGAGACAAGATGCTACTGTTGAAGTGGATCATCACAAAAATATTATTCGTTCTGTATATGCCAAGACTAATCAGCAAAAGCTATTCTCTTCAACCATATGGTATATGTTGACAGATGAAAATATTGTAGATGGGAATGGAAGAACTGGGATCGAAATAATTAAAGACAATTGGAAGCCTTTTGAAGAACAGTTTACTGAAGAAGAAAAAATGGAACGCTTGAGAGTCTTATTATTACCATCAGGAATTTATAATCAAGAATTATTGAGACTGAGAATTGATATGCTGGGTGAGATTGAGAATGGTGTAGAAGCCATGAATAAGGCTCTTTCTAAATTAAATAGAGAACTATAAATGTTATTTTTTATGACGTTATTCAATATAGATTAGAAATCCTGTATAAAGTGGGGAAGAGGATGTGTGTGATTCGAAGAAATTTTTTTATTTTCGCATGTTTTAAAAATTTATCAAAATAACCAAGAAAAAGAAGGCAATGAGTTTTCAACTATCTTTTCCAAAAGACGCTTTATTTGTAGGGCATAAAAACCCAGATACAGACTGTACTTGTTCTGCTATTGCAGCTGCAAATTTATGGGGAGGTACACCAATCGTTCAAGGTGAAATCAACCCTGAAACAACATTTGTATTAGAGCAATTTGGTGTAGAAGTACCTGCTTTTGAAGATAATTTTTCAGGAAAGAATGTAGTTGTTGTTGATCATAACCAAACTACTCAATCTGCTGCTTCTGTTGTTGAGGCAAATATCTTATCAATCATCGATCACCACGCGGTTCAAGATAATTTCTTCTTCCAAAAAGGGCCAATCCATATTGATATGCGTACAGTAGCTTCTTGTTGTACAATTATCGCTGATTACTACGAAGAAATGAACGTAGAAATCACAAAGCAGATGGCCGGTGTGATGTTAGGAGGTATTCTTTCTGATACTTTAGGTTTAACAGTACCACATACTACTGATATTGATAGAGAAATTGCTGCAAAGTTAGCTAAAATCGCTGGTGTGGAAAACGTTGAGGATTTTGCACAACAAATGTTGATCGCCAAGTCTGATTTATCAAAATATACTGCAGCTGAAATCTTAAACTTAGATTACAAAGATTTTATCTTCGGTGATATTAAAATTGGTTTTGGTGTTTGTGAAAGCTTACTAATTGACAAAGTAATTGCAAAACATGATGAGATTTCTGCTGCAATGCAAGAAAATAAGAAGAATGGTTACAATGCCATTTTCTTTGCATACGTAGACCTTACTACAAACAATTCTGTAATTATCGGTGCAGACGATGCAGACTTTAAAGTTTTAGAGGAGGCATACGGTGTAACTAAAGGTGATTTAGGTGTTGCTTTAGCAGGAAAAATTTCTCGTAAGAATGATTTTATTCCTCCAGTATCTGCTTTTTATAACAAATAGTAGTTATTGAAGTAAAAATATTATTAGGTTTTACCTATACGGAGAAGGTTGGTCTTTCATTAGATCAACCTTTTTTATTAGAATGAACCTCTTCTTTTCATAATAAAAGGAACCTTCACTTTCTCTAAGTGCTTATCTATTATCTGTAGTGCTGCAATTTTACCCATATCCTTAAAGGATGCAGAAATGATCGTAATACCCCCATCGATAATTTCTTTTAAGGGAGAATCATTGTACGAAATTATTCCAATCTCTTGGCCTAATTTATAATTATTGGCTCTACTATCTTTTACAATATTTGCAAGATCTTCATCATCTGTAACAATATAGAGGGAATCTTTTTCTATGGTATTACTTTCAAAGGTGGTAGTAACTGTATAAGGGAGATTAAAATGAATACAGAACCTAACAAATCCAGACCAAATATCTTTTAAAGATCTCGAACTATCCTTAGCAATCACTAAATGTAATTTTGAGAAGGGAAGGATGTTCTTAATGTTTTGTTGAAGAATATTGAAGATATCTTCTGCAAAGTCTTCATAAACACTAGGTAACTCTTCAGTAAGATTGTTTTCAGCTCTACCCAATAATAATAATTGGTGCTTTGGAATGATTTTTAATGCTTGATCTACATCATAGTCAGATACTTGATTAAAGATTGGAATGATCCCAAAATAATGATAGTTGTTTTTCTGTTCAGCTAATATCTTTTTTAGTCGATGAAGACTACCATTATGCATTAGAATATCTGTTTCTAAGTGATTTTCGGAAGTTTTCACAAAGGCTTCGTACATCTTCTTTTTGGAGTTACTCATTTTATTGAAAATCAATAAAACTTTTACTTTACCCATGGAAGAACTACTCATCACAAAGGTGCCTTTTCCTCTTACACTAATTACAAAGTGTTCATCTTTTAGAATCTTGTAAGCTTTTTCAATCGTATCCTTCGACACATCTAAACTAATAATCAGCTCATTAAATGAAGGCATACGATCATCAGCCTTCAAAATCCCCATCTTAATTAGTGATTTGAAAGTATTACTTAGTTGAACATACTTTGGTATATTTTGTTTACTCTCCTCTTGAAAAGTGGTATATAGCTGATCGTTAAAGTCTATCATAGATGGTGGTAGGAAAACCTATTTAGAATCATATGGAAATTTAAAATCCCATTGATTTTCGTTGATGATAAGTGATGATATTTAAGTTACCGGAGTATAAGAAAAGATGTTATACTCCAGTAAACAACTTAAGCATTGACTTCTAACTCTTCTGGAGTAAAACTAGAAAAATCATATTTGTAATTTTCTCTAATTACTTCAGGAGATTCCTCAAATAGAAAGAATGATGCTCCTAAAACGGTAGTTTCTTTCTCTTGTATGGTTTGGATTCTCAAGCCTGTTTTATTGGCTTTTAATTGATTCCAGTACGCATTTTTAGCTCCGCCGCCCACTACAGTAATTTGGTCCACTTTGAAGTTACTTACTTCTTCCAAAATACTTACAGCCTTCTTTAGTTGGTTGCTGATCGATTGCATACAGGATTTAAAAATATCACCTCTGCTTGAGGTTAGTTGTGCAGAGATATTGATATCCTGATCAGGTTGTAATTTAGGAGAATAGATATCTTCAGTGAGCTTGGAATTCATAGCATCCTCAATCATCACTTGATATACTTTATCTTCAGGAAGGTCGCTGTAGAATGTATTTTTAACCCATTCTATATTCGCTGAAGCCATCCATTGTAAGCCTATATTATAAAAACCTTTGGCTGGGTCAAACTCAACAGTAATACCATATTGTTCTAACTCAGGCTTAAGGTAAACTTCTTTTGCTTGAACCATTAGAATTTCCCAAGTTCCAGAACTTAATACCGCATTTTTTAAATCAACACCTGCTCCAAATAGAGCAAATTGAGTATCATGCCCTATACTTTTTACAGGAATGTTTTCTGGAAGGCCCAATAATTGAGCACCTTTAGCATGTAATAGCCCTACCTGTTCACCTGCATATTTCATTTTAGGAAAAAGGTCTCTACTTAAGCCAATTTTATTCAGTATCTCATCATCAAAATCTTGTGAAACTAGATTACAAAGCTGTGATGTTCCTGCCATTGTATGGTCTGTGTAAAATTCGCCAGTAAGCTGATGTCCAATTAACGAAGAAATGAACAACCAATATTTTGCTGTATTTATCGTTTCTTCTTGGTTCTCTTTATACCAGATTAACTTATTGATTGTATTGAAACTGAATGAACCCACTCCAGTTTTCATCAAAAGATCTTGTTTACTGAAATAGTTATCAATATTGTTTAAGACAGGGATGGTACGAGCGCATTTCCATGAAATTACTGGACTTATAAGGTCTCCTCTTTCATTGACAAATGCACCATCTACACCAAAAGTACTAATACCAATACTAGCAATTCTTTTATGATCAACTAATTCTATAACTTTCTGTGAACAGTAACTTAGTTTATCTATAATTTCATCAAGATCCCAAATTGTATATTCCTCATTGATGGGATCTGGTCTGGAGTTGTTGTTGACCGCATATTTTGCAATTACTTTACCTGTTTTATCGATAATAATTGCTCTGATATTTGTTGCTCCACAATCAAGAACAACTGCTAAATCCTTTGTCATAATAGAATAATGATTTAAAAAAAGGCTACCAGGAATGATAGCCTTTTATTGGTAAAGAAAAACTATTACTTGTACAGTGGTCCGTAGTTATCACATGCTCTATAATCGGCACCTTCTGCATCCATACCATGTCCTGCCCAAGAACTAGGTCTAAATATTCCGTTTGTATCTACATTATGCATACATACAGGAATTCTCAGCATTGATGCTAGTGTAATTAATTCTTCTCCATAGTGACCAAAAGAGAATGCACCGTGGTTGGCACCCCAGTTGGCCATTACAGAATATACGTCTTTAAATGCACCTTCACCTGTTAATCTTGGAACGAACCAAGTAGTAGGCCAAGTTTCATTTGTTCTTTGATCTAATGTTTTATGTACATGTTCAGGTAGCTCAACTGACCAACCTTCAGCTAATTGTAATACGGGGCCAACTCCCTTAATTAAGTTAATTCTAGCCATTGTTACAGGCATTCCACCTTTTGTAAGGAATTGAGAAGAGAATCCACCTCCTCTAAAGTATTCATGGATGGCAGCAGGCCATTTTGTATTCGTGAGGCATTTTTCTTTTTCTTCCTCAGAAATTTCCCAGAATGGTTTCATTACAGGGTTGCCATCAGCATCAGATTGTTGACCTGTACCATCAAGTGTAGCCGAACCTGAATTAATTAAGTGAATAATACCATTTTCTGCTAACCCCTCTAAACGCTCACCAGTTACTCTTTCAACTGAATCTGCTGACCAGAATGTTCTTACATCACAGAAAACTTGAGCTTGGTTTGTTAATAAGTAGCCAAATAACATCGTAATGCCATTTAAAGCATCATTTTCAGTGGCCATCATATAAGGATTACGGATTCCGTTCCAATCAAATGATGAGTTGAGAATTGCTTCCATAAAATCACCATTAGGCTGGAAGTCAGTCCATTGTCTTTGTCCTTGGAATCCTGCCGCAAGTGCATTATGTCCTAATGCTTCCTCACCGAAACCTAATGCTTTTAATTTAGGATTACCTTGCATCAAATCTTTACAGATTAATGTCATTTTGACTACTTTCTCCCAAACTTTTTCTTTCTCTGCATCAGTTCTTTTTACATTGTCTTCATTTAAGTCAATGCCTTCTTCACAATACTCTTTAGTCCATGATAAAGCTTTTTTATACTCTTCTGGATCATAAATATTTTCTTCAATTCTTCTTGAGATTTCAGACATATCCACATATTCGTTTCTCATGCCTAAATACTCTTGGAAAAACGTTTCATCTACGATAGAACCTGCAATACCCATTGACACCGAACCAATAGATAAGTACGACTTCCCTTTCATTGCAGCTACTGCTAATCCTGCTTTGGTAAACTTTAATAATTTTGCTTGTACATCTGCTGGGATTGATGTATCACCGGCTTCCTGTACTTCATGAGAGTAGATAGAAAAAGCAGGAACTCCTTTTTGAGAATGACCCGCTAACGCTGCAGCCAAATAAACAGCTCCAGGTCTTTCTGTACCATTGAAGCCCCAGATCGCTTTAGGAATATGTGGAGTAAGATCAATCGTTTCACTACCATAACACCAACAAGGAGTAACAGTGATCGATAAACCTACGTTTTCTTTTACAAATTTTTCTGCACAGGCAGCAGCTTCACTAACTCTACCAATAGTAGAATCTGCAACTACACATTGTACAGCCTCTCCATTTGGATACTTTAAGTTGGCTTCTAAGAAGTCAACTACAGTTTGAGCCATAGCCATTGTTTGTTCCTCAAGAGATTCGCGTACACCGCCAAGTCTTGCATCAATAGTAGGTCGAATACCAATTTTTGGTAAGTTAGATTCGTTTAAAACCATTTTATCTATGATTAAATGTTGTAATACATTAGTTGTTCGTGTTGATGTTACAATTATAAATACTGTTCGATTTAGTTTGCAATGCAAACGTTTGCAATTTACCTTTGGAAAAGAATCGATCACTTTGTAAAAAATAGACTACTGCTTTGAAGAAATCGAGAAAGACGACAATAAAAGATCTGGCGAAAGCCTTGGAAATGAATGTTTCAACGGTGTCAAGAGCGTTAAATGATCATCCTAAAATAAATATTAAGACCAAGGAGCGGGTAAGACAATTAGCGAAGCAGATGGATTATATACCCAATCCACTAGCTCAAGGTTTACAACGACAAAGTACAAGAACTATTGGTGTGATATTTCCCACTTTTGATACTAATTTCTTTTTTCGCGTATTGAAAGGAGTGGAGAAAGTGATGCATGAAAATAATTATCAGATTATTATATCTACAGCTGGAAATTCTAAAGAACAGGAAAAAGAGGCTTGTAAATCATTATCGGCTTATCATGTAGATGGAATAATTATTTTTCTATCCTACCAACATGAAGACCCGTCATTTTTGATTGATATTCAAGATGAGGGAATCCCTTTATTATTTATGGACCGTATCTATGAAGAGATAGACGCTAATTATGTTGTTTCTGATGATTTTACTGGGATGTTTGAGACAGTATGTGATTTTATTGATCAAGGCAAAAAGAAAATTATTCATATACAAGGTAGCAATAGTGTTTCAACGTCATTCAATAGAACATTAGGTTATCAAGAAGCACTTAGAGAAAAAGGCATTGAAGAAAATCCAGATTTTATCATTCATTGTGATCATGAATCAGAAGTGAAATCAGCCTTAAGGCGATTTTTCTCAAAATATACTTTTGAAGAGATTGATCTTATTACTTGCTTTAATGACTATTTTGCATTTCAGGCATTGGAATATTTGAAAGAGAATAACATTAAAATTCCAGATGATATTTCCTTGTTAGGTTTTGCGAATGAGCCTTTGTCTATATATACTTCACCAAAATTATCAACCATCAATCAGCCGGCGGAAGAAATGGGAGAGAAGGCATCAGAGTTATTATTAGACGAAATTGAACATAATAAGAAAGGAGAATCTTATGCTTATGATACAACAAGGGTGAAAACATTTTATTTGAGAAGAGAGTCCACATGATGTTCTGAAATATCACTTTCAGAACATGAAACTTGAAAGAAAACTTCGTGATGATATTAATCTATATCTGGCTAGTTTTTCTTGAGTTTAGAATCAGAAGAGATCATAAATAATTCCATTCCTGACTACTTGTGAATTAGTATTTCAGCCCAACGATACCATTTTTTAACAAGATCTATTAATTCGATAGAGGTGTTTTTGATACTAAAAATGGTCTTTTTCTTAAAAAAATCAACACTTTTTCCAGTCTGATAGAAAAGAGCAATTTATTGAAACTTTTTTCCAACGACGTTTTTTCCCAACACTGTACTTTTGGAATAGCACTTATAGCACAGATAACATTTTTTTCTATTTAATATAAACTGAAATGAGACGAAATTTTATTTTACAATTCCTCATTTTCATTTCTTTAGTTGCTAATGCTCAAGAAAAAGGGATGGACGAATTATGGGGAGAACAGACTATTAATAAGAATATCACTAAAAATACCGATTGGTATACAGAAGCAAAATTTGCCATGTTTATTCACTGGGGCCTTTATTCTAAGATGGCTGGAGAATGGGATGGTCAACACTATTTTGGTATTAATGAATGGATCATGAAAAGAGCCAAAATTAATACTAAAGACTACAAAGAAACAGCTAAGACATTTAACCCCTCTCAATTTGATGCGGATGCCATTGCTCAGTTAGCAGTAGATGCAGGTATGAAATACTTGGTAATAACCGCCAAGCATCATGATGGTTTTGCTATGTTTGATTCAAAAGTAAGTGATTTTACTATTACGAAAGCAACTCCATATAAGAAAGATGTTGTAAAAGCACTTCAAAAAGCATGTAAAAAGAAAGGCCTTAAATTTGGTATCTACTATTCACAGACACAAGATTGGTTTGAAAAAAATGGGTATGGAAACAATTGGGAGTTTAATCCTGATGAAGCTGATTTTCAGAAATACTTAACAGAAAAGGCATTACCTCAAATCAAAGAATTACTTACTGGTTATGGTGAAATTGGTTGCATTTTCTTCGATACTCCAGGTCCTATTCGTGAAGAACAAGTAGTACAGTTAAAAGAGATGGTTGAGAAATACCAACCTAATTGTCTTATCAATTCTAGAATTGGTCAGGGGTTAGGTGATTTCACAACGTTAGGTGATAATGAAATTCCTTCAATGCCTTTAGATGGTCTGTGGGAAACATGTGATACACACAACAACACATGGGCATACAGCAATTTAGATTTCAACTGGAAGACTCAAGACGAGATTATACACAGACTCATTGATGTTGTGTCTAAAGGCGGAAATTATCTGTTTAATATTGGTCCTAAAGCGGATGGTTCTGTTCCTGATGTTTCAGCTATGATTTTAAGAGAAACAGGACATTGGATCTCAAAATATAAAGAGGCAATCTATGGAACACAACCCTTGTATTTAGGTGGACAAACACAATTTGCTGCTACCCAAAAAGGAAATAAAATGTATCTTTTTGTAAAAGAGTGGCCAGAAAATTATACACTAAATCTACCAAAGTTTGAGAACAAGACATTAAAAGCCTATTTCATGGATTCTCAAAAAGAGGTAAATGTTTCTACCAATGAACTTTCTACTGTCTTAACACTTCCACTAATGAAACATGATGCGATTGCTTCTGTAATCGTTGTTGAATTTGAAGGTACACCGAAAGTATCAACCGATAAGGTGATTAATTCTGGTCTTGAAACTTTGTTATTACCTCATGAAGCAGAATTGGTTGCAGTAGAAAAAGGTAAAAATAGATGGATGGAGATCTTTGGTGATTGGCATTCAAAGCCTGTATTAACTCAATGGGCTTCTAAAGGAAGTAAAGCATCTTGGGAAGTAGTCGTTCCATCTTCAGGTATGTATATAGTATCAATTGATTATGCATGCGACCAAGATTCTGATATGCAAGAAGGATTACTGACGATCAATGATAAAAAATATAATTTCGTACCAACATATAGTGGAGAAGTAAGTAAAGTAAAGAATCAGAGAGAGGTACGAAGAATGGATGTTTTTAAGAAAAGAAAATTAGGCGTTATCAATTTTGAAAAAGAAGGGAAACAGAAAATCACTATTGAGCTGAATGATATCGATAAAACAGGTTGGATTAATTTAGCTTCGGTTTCTTTCGAGCCAGTACCTACATCTGAAGATAAAAATGTAAACTAATTGATAATCTAAGATCACAAAAAGGTTATACCTAATTTATAGATTACCCGAAAAAAGTGGACATATAAATAAAATACTCTGATAAAAGAACAATCATTTCATTTCAAAAAATCAAGTAAATAGAAAAGGACGAAGACAGCTGTTTTTGTCCTTTTTTTAATTATTGATTCTTAGAAAAGTTATATATTCATTTGGTGATATTTTTCAGTCCTTTATACACATAGTAAAGATTAGAGCATTTCTCTTGACAGAAGTCTTTCTTAACAATATGCCAAATAAAGTATTCCAAGAAATTATATCTTGATATATAAAACACCTATTTCTTTGTCTAATTTGAGTGTTTTGAAAGAAATGAACAATAAATTGTTACTTTTTTTGCTCGTTTATACAGGTTCGAATTGTAATTTTACAACAATGATCAATGAGTTATCATATCAAATAGCCTAAATAGTAATAGAACACCGCTTAAAAGATTTTTATAATATGATAAATAGATTTTTTATACTGATTATAGTACAACTTCTTTTAGTACCAAATTTACACGCTTCAATAAAAAGTATTCCTTATTTTAATACCCTTACAAATACGGATGGTTTAAACCAGAATACAATTAATTGTTTACACCAGGATGAGTTTGGGTTTATTTGGATGGGAACACCCAATGGGTTAATTCGATATGATGGCAATGAATTTAAGTCTTTTATTCATGAACCTGGAGATGAAAAGTCATTGATCAATAGTTCAGTTTATGATATTTATGATGATAAAAAAGGGAAATTATGGTTAAGTACAAATGCAGGTATTTCAATCTATTCTATAAATAATAATTCCTTTTTAAATCTTCCTGAAATAAATAACTTTTTAATCAATGGAAATAAAGTAGTCAAGATTATTGAGGTAAATGATAACAAAAAGTGGATCTTGACAAAAAAAGACTTGTTACTGGTAGAAGGAGAATTACAAAATATATCTGTAAAGAAAGTAGATGTTGCTGGTTCAAGAATAGAAAAGGATATCACATATTCGGATATGGTGATCTATAATGGCACTTATTATATCCTGACTAATAAAGCATTACACATTAGTAAAAGAGGTGAAGAGGGAAACTTTTTTACAATTGAGGAATTAGAAATTAGCCAGTATAAAGATCATTTCTTTTCAAAAATGATGTTGGATAAAGAAAAGAAAAATTTATACGTCTCAACTAGACAGAAAATATTGACTTTTGATCTTAATTGGGAGAAAATCAGATTAGTCAATTCTAAAGACTTATCTAATTACGCGATTGGAAATAGCCATTTTCATATTACAAACTTTGAGAGCGATAATAAAGGGAATATTTGGGTTACAACTTTTGGTGGAGGTGTAATAAGGTATCATAATGAGAGTCAGTCTATTTTAAGATACAAACATAGTGATGAGGATTTCAGTTTGTCGAGTAATATCATCAACGATATATTATTGGAAGAATCAGGAGTTGTTTGGTTTGCAACGGGTCATGGAGGAATTAGTATTCTTGATCCTTATAAAAAGTTATTTCATATCATAGGTAATAATAAAGTTAGGAGCAATTCACTAAGTTCTAATCTTGTGAACGATATATTAATTGATAGTAAAAACCGATTATGGGTAGGTCATTTCCTGAATGGTATCAATATCAGTGAACAAGAATTTAATTTAGAAAAATCACATGAAATGACATTTAAAAGTTCTTTAAGTCATTTGAATGTTAATAGCTTAAAGGAAATAAACAATCAGATTTTTATTGGTACTAACAAAGGGTTGTATATCTATGATTTAAAACAAGAAAAGTACCTAGAAATTAAAGGCTTTCCTTCAAATATTAATGTAGTAGACGAGTTGGAAGGTATTGATGGTAAGATTATTTTTTCTGTTGGACGAAAGATTTACGAGTTTGATCTAGGTGGACAAAAAGTCGTTAATAATCAAAAAATAAATGTGATTCCTTTTCATGAGAATTTAAAGGTAAAAGGACATGTAAATCAGATTTTTGACAACAATAAAAGCATCTACTTTGCAACGAATAATGGGTTATTTCAATACTTTAAGGATTCTCATAAAGTGAAATCCTTCCATACTTCTAAAGTAGATGTAAATTCATTGGGTGAAGATAAGGTCTTTACAATATATAGAAGTTCAACGAATGTGCTATGGATTGGTACCTTTGGAGGAGGATTACATAAATGTATCGAAAGGGATAATTCTATTATTGGTTTTGAAAGAATCACAAGAGCAAATGGCTTACCTGATAATGTGATTTATAGTATTTTAGAAGACAAAGAAGGCCTTTTATGGCTATCTACAGATGATGGTATCGTTAAGTTTAATCCCAAAAACAATGCTATCAAAATATATGATACTAGTGACGGTTTAAGTGCTAATAATTTTAGAAAGTCTTCATATTTTAAAGATCAATATGGTACCCTATTAATGGGATCCCTAAAAGGGGTGGTAGCATTCAACCCATTGGAAATAAAGAATAACCCTATTGTCCCAAACCCTCAGATTTTGCATTTGAAAATTAGAAATGAAGAGATCGAAGCCAATAAAAAATATGATGATAAAACCCTGTTGACTTCACCAATATTTAATACTGAAAGTATTACGCTTCCTTATGAAATGAATCAAATTACATTGGAGCTAGGAGCTTTAAATCCAGAAGGAATAAACAATACAAAGTTTGCATACAGATTAAAAGGTATTGATACCAAATGGACAATGACAGAGACAGATCAACGTCATGCGAACTACATAAAATTACCCTCTGGAGAATATACTTTTGAATTGAAAGCTTACAATAGTGATGGGGTAGAAAGTGAAGAGGTGAAAAGATTAGATATTATTATTGAAAGCCCTTGGTATCGTACATTTACAGCATATTTTTTCTATCTCCTTATTCTATCATTAATCATATTTGGTGTAACAAAATACTTATCAAATATGATTCGATTACAGAAAAGGGTTTTGGCAGAGCAGAAGGATAAGGAGCATTTAACGGAGATTAATGAAGCCAAACTAACTTTCTTTACGAATATCAGTCATGAGTTAAGAACTCCACTAACATTAATTCTAAGTCCGTTAGAGAAACTGGCTTATGATAACCGTCTTCACCCTGAGTTAAAGAGTTTTGTGGAGAACATTAATATTAATGGACAAAGATTATTGAACCTTACCAATTCTCTTATTGATTTTAGAAAAATTGGTAAGGGTGAATTGAAATTAAAGCCAATCAAGCAAGACATTGCTCCTTTTGTTAAGAAGACAGCAGATGCTTTTATTGACTATTCAAAAGACAAGAATATCAATTATGATGTACAAATAGAAACAGCCCCTATAAAAGGATGGTTTGATAAAGCGGTGATAGAACGAATTATGTTTAATTTACTTTCTAATGCTTTTAAGTATACCCCAAAAGGGGGGCAAATAAGCTTCCATGTTGTACAAGATCATGACAATATGGTTATGACAGTAGAAGACAATGGAATTGGTATTAAGCAAGAAGAAATTAGTCATATTTTTGAAAGGTTTTACAATGGTGAAAACCAAGAAACTGTCTTTGGAAGTAGTGGCATTGGACTATTTTTAGTAAAACAACTTCTGGATCTACAGCATGGGACAATCACAGTTGATAGCAAAGAGCATAGAGGTACTAAGTTTGTAGTTTCAATCCCAACCAATATTGAAGAAGCAACAAAAGAACTTCAAAACATCAATGAAGATGAAGTGATCGAAAAGGAAGCTAAGAAAGACTCAGTTCCTGATGTTACAAAGAATAATAAGCCGAAGATTCTTGTAGTAGATGACAATGAAGATATACGTTCATTAATTCATCAATTATTTGATGACAGATACCAGGTTTTTGATGCCGTAGATGGAGAGGATGGTTTAGAAAAAACAATGTCTATAGGTCCTGATGTATTATTACTTGATATCAATATGCCAAAAATGAATGGTTATGAATTGGCAGAACATTTAAAAGGAAACCCTGAGACAAGCCATATATCGATCATCTTTTTATCAGCTTTGGTAGACTATGAATCAAAGAAAAAGGCTCTAGAAAAAGGTGGACAGATTCATATTTCAAAGCCGTTCTCCCCTTATATGTTAGAACTGCAGGTAAATAATCTAATAGCACAAAAATCTCATGAATCTGAAAAACTTAAGAAAAAGATTATCATGAGTCCTGATAAAGAAGAAATTCTTACTAGAGATGAAATACTTCTAAAGAAGATTAAAGAGATCATTGAAGAAAACTATGGCGATGATCAATTTAATATTGATCAGATTGCTGATTCAGTAAACATGTCATACATTCAGTTCTATAGAAAGTTTAAATTGATTTCTGGATTGAATGCGAATAAGTACTTAAGAGAATACCGACTAAAGAAAGCAGCACACCTTTTAGAGCATGATGATGCACTATCTATTAGGGAAGTGATGTATACTGTAGGGTTCAATAGTCAATCATATTTTACTAAGGCGTTTAAAAAACAATATGCCGTAACACCAGCAGCATATAAAAAGCAGTTTAAGAAAGAAAGTGACAAATTAATGTAACTTTTGTTCAAAATTTTCATGGATTCACTATCTACTTTTACATGGTCAGCAACACTTACTTTGATAAAATAGGAGCCATTACCTTGAGATGAATCGAAACAGTTTACCTATATAAATATCTGCTTATTTGATGAATATCAATAGAGAGTAGATAATGCTAACAAGTGAAATGAAAGTATAATAAAGGCTCTATGATATCAATAAGATTGGAAGATAAAGTACTTTCACCTCGAATATAAAGTGAGCATAATTAAAGGTGTGGATGATGAAACAACCATTGGAAGTTATAAAACAACAATAGAATGAAATTAAAGACTTTATTACTACTTCTTTCGTTAACTAGTTTTTTATCGAAAGCACAAAACATTGAAATTAAACATAATTGGGATAAAATGCCGCTGTTCTTTCATTTTGGACAAGTTGAACATGAGTTGAACAAAGAACAAGTAAAGTTCGTTGCTGAAAGAACGAATATTGTGGCTTTAGAAAAACGTCATGCCTTTGTAGAAAATAAAAATACGGAGGATGGCATTTATAAAGACGCAAGAAAATTAAGAAAAGTAAATCCAGATGCAAAGGTGATCTTTTATTGGAATGCCTTTTTAAATTACCCTTTTTATGATGCTAATTCGGAATACGATAAGCATGATGAGTGGTGGCTTAAGAATTCAGATGGAACGCTTGATTATAAACCAAAGACAAAGAATCTGAAGAGGTATGACCTTTCTAATGAAAAAGTGCGTTCTTGGTGGGTTTCAGTCGCAAAATCTGCCATTAAAAAAGGTTGTGATGGTATTTTTATGGATGCATTTATGCAAGTGGGTAGCAAAGTAAACGAACGTAAGTGGGGAAAAGAAAAATATGATGCTATTCAAAAAGGAGTTTTTCAGTTGATGGAAGAATTGAGAGCTGCTATTGGTAATGATCAGATGATTATCTATAATGGTGTACGTTCTTTAAGAGGGGAGACAAAAGGCATGCAATACTTACCATATGCAGACGCAGCTATGATTGAACACTTTGGGTATTTTCATAGTGAATCAAAAGAAATGATGTTAGCAGATATAAAAGCAATTCAAGAGATTGGTAAGGCAAATAAAATGGCATTAGTAAAAGGGTGGCCTGGTTTTGCATGGATGGATAAAGATAAAATGGTATTGTCATTTAAAGAAAAAGAAGAACTTTCTAAAAAGGCCTTACCATTTGCTTTAGGAAGCTTCTTGATGGGAGCGGATGATAAAGCTTATTTTAGTTACTCATGGGGGTACCATTATGAACATGGTTTTGAAATAGATTATGAGTTATTCAAGAAAGCACCTGGTAAACCTACTGGTGCATTTAAACAAAATGGATGGGTCTTAACAAGAGAATTCGAGAATGTAGTTATCACTGTTGACCTTGAAAATAAAACAGCAAATTACGATTGGAAGATCCAATAAGTTTTTATTGAAAATGTAAATTTGACCCATTATTAATTTATTTAGTAATGGGTCTTTTTTATACTGTAAAGGCAGTTTTTAGTCCAAATTGGAAATTCTTTGAAAGAAAAAAGCCCCAAAAATCAATGCATTACAGCGATCTTTGATTTGAAATGAATTATCACTCAGATTAACAACCGAATGAAACAACAAATACTTCTTATCCCTCTATTATTAATTATCTCATTTGCTTCTGTTTTTGCTGTTAATAGTGAAGAAGGAAACGAACTTGAGCCTATTGATATTACTATTCATTCAGATGGATCTACTATAGCAATAGAATATGAGGACATTGGCGTTTTTGAACAAGAAATTAGTGGAGAGAATTATATCCTATGGATCAATAATGTTGAGTATACTATAGAGAAGGTGACTCAGGTTGAAAATATGCTCAACTTACTAATACCTTCTTGGATTGAGATAAGTGATTACGATGAACTCACATTGACATTTTTTTCTGATAATCAGTTGAACGATAAAGGGGTATCATTGATGTCTTTTGAGAAAAGAACGATAGAAAATACG
This sequence comes from Flammeovirga agarivorans, assembly GCF_012641475.1. NCBI lineage: Bacteria > Pseudomonadati > Bacteroidota > Cytophagia > Cytophagales > Flammeovirgaceae > Flammeovirga > Flammeovirga agarivorans. The sequence continues at coordinate 147,089 of NZ_JABAIL010000007.1, forward strand.
GTTCAATATGAAGTGAAGTTTCCAGATTATTACCCAAATTTTTCATGGAATCATATCAATACACACCTTCATTTTCACAAGAATATTGATTTACTAAATGAAGAGGAAGTTCAGTTTGTCGCTCATCAAAGCCCCTTCATCACTTTAGAGAAAACTCATGCGATGAAGGCTTATGGAAGTACGGAAAAAGGGATTGCGGCAGAAACTCGTCAACTTAAAAGAATTAACCCTAACCTTCAGGTGTTATATTATTGGAATGGATTTGTACACTATGATGTCTATGAGGCTAGCGAAGAATTTCAACAACACCCTGAATGGGTTTTAGAAGACAGTAGGGAGACATCAAATACAAATTATGATCTTACAAATCCTGAGATGAGATCATGGTGGGTACAGTCATTAAAAGAGGCTATTGTGAACAGCAATACAGATGGTGTATTTGTGGATGCATTAACTCAGATTACTGTTGAAAACAATAAAAACTACTGGGGAGAAGAGAAGTTTTATGAACTTGGAGAAAGTGTTTTTAAGCTTTTAGAGGAAACTAGATCTGCAATTGGAGACGATAAAATTATTCTAGTAAATGGAATAAGATCTGTAAACGAACAAACTAACGGTACACAATATGCAGACTATGTGGATGCATTTATGATTGAACATTTTGCCTTTTTACAAGCTGAAAGCAAGGAGAATATATTGCTTGATTTAAAAGCTATGGACAATATGGGCAAGAAGGGAAAGATGGTATTATTAAAAGCATGGCCTGGTTGGTATTGGAGAGAGAACGAATTTATGGATCAATACTCACAGGATGAATTAATTGCACTAGCTAATGATAACTTGGACTTTCCGTTAGGATGTTTTCTGATGGGAATGCATGAGTATTCTTATATTCTTTATGGTTGGGGATATGCCCACACACAAGGGTGGATGGAAGATTATGAGAAGCTTAAACAGAACTTTGGCAAGCCATTATCAAACTTTAAAAAAGAAGGTTGGATACTCTCAAGAGAATTTGAAAATGGTAAAGTAATGGTTGATTTAGAAAATAAAACAGCCACTTTTGAAAAGTCTTTCTTTAATTATTACGCCAATTCTCAGACCTCAACATTAGTAGATAGTCTTAATTCAGATGGATTGGATTATTTTGAAAAAGTAAAGAATCCAGACCCCAAAAACAATACGGCTACATTTGTAGGTAAATTTAAGAATCAACCAAATGAGCAAACTTCAATATCTTTCTATTTGAATGGTTCATTGGATTCTGAGTCAACCACTCAATTTAAATTCCAACTTTATGTAAAAAAAGGATCACATCTTAGTGTTCTAAATCATTCTATATCAGTAAATATTACTGATAATGATGGGTTAATCTGGGAAGAAGAGTTGCCGATAGAGCAATACAACGAATGGATAAATTATACTATCGAAATACCCTATGATCAACTAAAAAACCTTGAACTGAATACCATCCAATTGAGGTTTGATACTCCAGATAACGACAAGGTTTTAGAATATTACTTAGAAGGAGTAATGGGTCCAAATGTGGTGAGTAATGCAATTGAGTTGGAAGGGTATTCAAATAAGTATGGCAATGAGGTCATATTAGACCTTAAAAGTACTCAAAATATAACAGTTTCTAATGATCTAACTTTCCAATTAGAAGTTGATACTGATATTTACGAAGGCCTTGATAATGTTTTTAGTTCAGAGAAGAGATTAGTATTAAACCTACCGAAACCACTTGTTTCTTCAACTAGTAAAAACATTAAAATTAATATTACGAAAGGAAGTATTGTAGATGAAAGTGATAATAAGTTAGAAGTATCATCAAAAATTAATATCAATAACAAAACGACTACCGAATTTGTAGAATATTATAATACAACTAAGAGAAACTCATTGGTTAGGGTAGATACTCTATTAAATACTGCCTCAATAATTGAAGATTCAGCTACTTCACCAATTATAACAAGTTTTTTTCCAGATACTTCAACATTAAAATTTACTAGGGGTGAAAATACAGTATTCTCTTTCCTACAATTTAATTTAAAAAAGGCCATTGATCTTAAAACATCAAGTACTTTTTCAATAAATATTTATCAGAAGAGTGAGGATGAATCAATAACAGATAATATGATATCATGTTATTTGAGAAAAGACAATAAGACTGAAACACAAGTTAAGGTTGATAAATTTATCACAAAGCAAGACGAGTGGGATAATCTGATTTTCGATTTTAGTAGTGTTCAGTTATTGGAAGAAGAATACAATCAATTATTATTCTTTTTTGCATCACCAGATTATGATTTTGATGCTTCAAATAAATCAATTTTTATTGAAGACATTAGAGGCCCTGAGTTGATGAATTTTACCATCGAAGTACCTGTGGAAGATAAAATTACTAGTAGTATTGATTCTGAGGCTATACTTGTAGTTTATCCTAATCCTTCTTCACACAACATTATGTACTTTAATAGAGATGTTACTGAAGTTTATGTGTACAATCTTGAAGGTAAATTAATATTTGAAGAAACTTCTGATCAAATGAGATGGGTGAACTTACAGAAAATAAATTCAGGTATCTTTCTAGTAAAAGTTAGACTTCCTGATGGTAAGTATTATACACAACGTTGGGTAAAACAATAAAATTTATTCAGTTTATAATTATCCGTTATCTTCTGAAAAGATAATTTATGCTCCTTATCACTATTTTGACTTAGTGTTTAAGGAGTTTTTTCTTTGCTTATTTATTCAATTGTACTAAAATAATAGAATTAAATGATGTAGAGTGATATTTTTTTGCTAAAAAATATCTTCAGTACTCAAATTAATAAGTATATGCTGTAAGTTATTGAAAGTTTAATTTAATTGATATTTAATAATGAAAAACATCTTAACAGTATTTATAATGAGTGCTTTATTAAATTTTTAAATAGCCTTAATTGTTAATTACACACTATTTATTTGTCAATTTCAATGAAATCAAGGAGAAAAATCGTATAATTGTACTTATCGTATAAATGAGCTATGAATTGTAATTTTTAAACAATGAAATTAGCAAGCGTAACCAATACATTTGTAATCATCAGACGAATTATTTTTTAACTTTCTTTCTGACTATACGGTGAATAAAAATTACAAATTAAAAACTAACATCTTATTCTTATTTTTTCTCTTAACATTGACAACACAGCAACTAATTAATGCTCAAAGTTTTGATGTTAAAGGGGTAGTCAAGAGTGAAGATGTCACCTTACCAGGAGCATTGATTGCTGTAAAGGGTAATGGTAATGTAGGTACAGTAACCGACATCAATGGTGAGTTCAGTATCCAAGCAAAAAAGGATGATACTCTTGTTGTTTCTTTTCTAGGGTTTAAAACCATAGAAGTGCCAGTGAATGGTAGGAAACAAATTGAAGTGGTGCTTACTGAAGAAATGAATGAATTAGATGAGGTTGTAGTCATTGGCTATGGCGCTCAAAAAAAAGAAGATTTGACGGGTTCTGTTGGACGAGTAGGGAAAGAAATACTTGAGAAAACGAATACCGCTTCTTTCGAAAACGAATTACAAGGTAGAATGGCAGGTGTACAAGTGACCTCTAATTCAGGTCAACCTGGAGCATCCTCAACCATTAGAATCAGAGGGGTTAATTCTTTGGGTGGTAATTCTAATCCTTTGTATGTGATTGACGGAGTTCCCCTCATCTCAAATACTACAGGTGGTTTTGCCCAAGAAGAAGGTGCTCAATTAAGTGCATTGGCTGATCTAAATCCAAAAGACATTGAGTCAATTGAAGTATTAAAAGATGCCTCTTCAACGGCAATCTATGGTGCGATGGGCTCGAATGGTGTTATTCTTATCACAACAAAAAAAGGTGAAGAAGGAAAGATCAGAGTAAACTCATCTTTAAACTATTCTGTTCATGAAGTTGCCCCTTGGATGTATATTGATATGATCGATGCAAATGATTTTATTAATTTAAGAAAAGAAGCAGGACATAATGTCTCAGAAGAAAACCTTGAGTTAGCTCAGAATGGGCAAATGCCTTCTACAGATTGGCAAAAAGAGTTTTATAAACAAGGAAGAACTGTAGATGGAAATGTTACTGTATCAGGAGGTACAAAAAAATACAACTTTTATACTTCAGCTGGCTATTATGACTCTGAAGGTATCATTCCAAATTCTGGATATACAAGGTTCTCTTTAAAAGGTAGTTTTAATGCCAACTTATCAGATAAAGTGAGAGTTGGATCATCAATGAACTTCTCTAGAAGTATGTCAGACGTTGTTAACACAGCGACAAGTTTTAATGATCAAGAAGGCCAATCTAGTGTGGTATACCATACATTGAGATCGCACCCAACAATGACAGTAAATGGAGAAAACCTATTATCCGAAGACTTTCTGATTCAATCACTCTATAATACGCCAATAACTTTAGCCAACAGTAATACGACAGACTATATCAATAATAACTTAATTGGTAATTTGTACTTTAAATATAAACCTATTGATGGTTTAGAATTTGAGTCTAAATTTGGATTTTATTTAAGTCAGAGAGAAAACTCATTTTATAGAGACAGATCACTTTATGTACAAGGTTACAACGGTGGTTGGGCCAGAAGAAGATTTACCAATGTAAATACCTGGAACTGGGACAACATGATGCGTTATAACAAGAAATGGGGGAAACTAAAGTCTGAAAACCTTCTATTAGTAAACGCTAGATATTCTGGTAATCACTATATCCAACAAGAAGCGAAGAACTTTCCTTCTGATGCAACACTTTATCATGATATGGGAGCAGGTTTGATTCAGATGCCTAATGTTTCCGGTATTGATGAAAGAACAATGTTGTCTGGTGTGGCGAGGTCAATTCTAAGTTTTGATGATAGATATTTCTTAACGATGTCTATTAGAGCAGATGGAGCCTCTCAATTTTCTGAAGGAAACAAGTGGGGATATTTCCCTGCAATCTCTGGTGCATGGAAAATCAACAATGAGAAATTCCTAAAGGATAAAAAGAATATTGATCTAGTTAAATTACGAATTGGTTATGGTGAAAACGGTAACCCTGCCACGTATACAGGTCAGTCTTTATCTACATTCAATTCTGGGAGAATCATTTTAGGAAACCCTGAAAACCAATATTCTTCCTATCAAGAAGCATCTTTTACTAATGATGAGTTAAGATGGGAGAAAACGAAAGAAATCAACTTTGGTCTTGATCTAGCTTTCTTTAAAGAAAGAATAGCAATTACAGCAGACTATTATAAAAAGAATACTGAAGACCTATTATTGAATACAAATGTACCTGCATTTACTGGATTCCAAACAGGTTTACTTAATGTAGGTACACTAGAAAATGAAGGTTTTGAATTTTCATTAACTACAGTGAATATCGAAAGAAGAAACTTTTCATGGTCAACAACCAGTAATATTACCTTGGGTAAAACGATTATCACGGAACTTCTCACAGACCCTTTAAGTTCTGGTTATCAAAACCCTTGGGTGTCTGGGCCTACTCAGAGACTAATTGTTGGAGAAGAGTTAGGTACATTCTGGGGGTACAAATCTGATGGTATTTATCAGTATAGTGACTTTGAAGAGTTTCAAGGGATGACTCAAGAGCAGGCGGCCAATAAATTTAAGTCAGATATTGCTAGAGATCCACAAGTAACTTATACACCCTGGAAAGAGTCGGATATTCATCAAGCTAATCAGCCTGGTCAGCAAAAATATAAGGATGTAAATGGTGATGGTAAAATATCTGTAGATGATCAAACAATAATTGGTACTGCACAGCCTGATTTTGTATGGTCAATGAACAACACATTCTCATACAAAAACCTTGAGCTAAGCATCTATTTTGTAGGTGAACAAGGAAAAGATATGGCCAACTTAACCAATTGGAGATTATCATTTATGGATGGTAACTCAAATATCACTCAAGAAATGTATGATACAAGGTGGACACCTGACAATCCGAGTAGCACTAACCATAGGCCATCAAGATATAATACGCAATCACAATTACCTTTTAGTGATCTTGTGATCGAAGATGCATCTTATATCAGGTTAAAGAGAGTAAGTATGACTTACCGTTTTAAAATGAATAAAACTAGAGGTTCAATAATGTTATCAGCTAATGATATTTACACATGGACTAATTATAAAGGATACAATCCAGATGTTTCTTTAAATGGAGCAAACTCATTAATGATGGGACATGATTATGGTATCTATCCACTACCAATTACTTACACTGTTGGAATTTCACTTAGCCTTTAATTATGAAGAATTTATTATCACAAAGTCTAATAAAAGCAACTGCAGTGTCATTAATGGCATTGTTCAGCTGTCAGAACTTTTTAAAAGAAGACCCTAAAAACCTCATTACAGAAAAAGATATTCCTCAAACTGTTGAAGGAGCTAGAACCTTAGCATATTCTACTTATGATAACTGGGTAGAAGGGACAGGTTTATACTCTAGATGGATGTATATGTGGGATGTAGGAACGGATGATATGTCATCTTTCCATTTTTTACAATCCATTGTAGATACCTATGTTTTGCATAATGTTTCCTCTCAAGAACCATTTATGTACCAGGGAATTTGGACACCGCTTTGGAGTGGTGTTGCAAAGTGTAACAAAGCTTTGGAAGTGATTGAACAAATGTCTATTCCAGAGGAAGATCAAGTAGAATTGGAAGCCATCATTGGTGAAATTAGAACCATGCGTGCTTTATATTTCTATCATTTGGTGAGAATGTGGGGAGACGTACCTTATGTGGATGAGACACTAAATAAGCTAAGTGATATCACTGAAATAGAACGTTCGCCTGTTCAGGAAATCTATGAAGGCATCATTATTCCAGATTTAGAAGCTGCTATTGAGGTATTACCTAATAGCTATTCTAACGAAATGCTTGGTAGAGTTTCAAAAGCATCGGCTCAGGTAATTCTTGCTGAAGTGTACTTAACAATGGCAGGGTGGAGAAAAGATGCCACTGGAACTATGGTAAAAGGAAATAGTGAGTACTATAAAAATGCCATGGATGCTGCTTATGCAGTAATCAATAATGAAGGTGGGTACGATATCATCACTCAAGGAATTGGAGATTCACCTGCTTATGCAATGCCTTGGGAAAACTCATTTTCAACAGAGTCTTTAGTAGAATTTGGAGCAATGGCTGGAGGAACAGATGGTTTGTATGTTGTAACAGAATCTGCTGTAAACAGTAACAACTTATTCTGGGGGCAAGGGCAATTACAACAATTTAATGGAGCAAAAAGAGGTTGGTATGTTCCAACTCCTGACCTTTTTAGAGCATTTGAAGAGGGCGACCAAAGAAAAGACTTTGGTATGTTAACCAAAACGATTATGGCCAACGGTCTTGAAGGTTTTTCTAATCCTGTTTTCAGAAAATGGAGTGATCCTAGAATTTACAAAGGTGTAGACGGAGCTTTAAACCATGATGGAGATATTAATTTGATTTTATATAGAGTGGCAGATGCATTGCTTATCTATGCAGAAGCAGCGAATGAAGTGAATGGAGGTCCAACAGCAGATGCTTATACTCAGATCAATAGATTACGTAATAGAGCAGGTCTAGAAAACTTGCAAGAAGGATTATCTCAAGAAGATTTTAGACTAGCTGTTTGGCAAGAAAGAAGAGTGGAACTACATGGTGAATGTAAAAGGAAATTCGATCTTGTTCGCCAAAATAGACTAAAAGAAATGGCTGATAATAGAGATGTTTATTATACCTCAGCAGATAATCCAGAATGGAAGCTAAATGTAGAAAGAGATTCAATTTTAGTGACATATGAGCCAGTGCCTTATCCTCGTCATGAGTACATTTGGCCAATACCTGCAGAGGAGCTTACTTTAAATGCTAATTGGGATCAAAATAGCGGATACTAAAACTACAATCAGACAAAAGATGAAATATTTATTTTATACCGTTGGTACTTTTCTTTTGAGTTTTCTCATCTTAGGTTGTGAGCAAAAAGAAGAAAAAAATACCACAGAATATACAAAGTTAAGTATTAGTCCCTGGCAATCACCTGTTGATATGACGATGGGTGATACGGTACAGTTTATGGCCTTTCTTCAACCCAATGATGATATCGCCGAAGTAACTTGGTCTACACTGGAAAATGAAGATGTAATTTCAATTGATGAGAATGGGTTAGTTATTGCCAAAACTAACGGATGGGCAACAGTATTGGCAACGCATTCATCAGGAATGACAGATACCTCTTATATTGCTGTTGATGATGTGGTTGCTGAGGTGGAAAAGATTGCCTTTCGAGAAAGAATCACAAATGTGGTAGAAGGTAGAACTGCTTATGTAAATGCTTACACTACACCTTATGATGTTAGTGAAATTGGCTTGATCAAATACGCTATGGAAGATAACAGTATTGCTACGGTAGATTCTACGGGAATGGTCACTGGTTTACAGGTAGGATTAACAACTGTCTCAGCAATCACAAAAAATGTTCTTTATGAGGATATTGCTGCTCAGGCATCTATCAAAGTGCATGAGTTAGTAGAACTGACAGAGATTTCACTAGCTTCATCTGTTGTCAATACTTTTCAAGGGTTAGAAGGAAAAATTGACTTTACCTTCCTACCAGAAAATGGCAATGATACTATCTTTGAATTGTTCTCATCAGACACTTCTATTGTAGCAGTTGATGGAGACAAATACATTGCAAAAGATGTAGGGACAGCTTTTATATTCTTATCTAACGGTAAAATTACTGAAGGTCCAATCGAGATTGAAGTGGAAAAAGCGATTGATCTTGAAGATTTTAGTATTATTAGTGAGAACGGTGAGAATATTATCAGAACTATTAATGAGACGTTGCAATTATCTGTATTGACAATTCCTGAGAATGCCACTAATAGAAAAGTAGTATGGTCATCTTCTGATGAAACGATTGCTACTGTTGATAATGCTGGTTTGATCACAGCAACTGGACAAGGAATGGCAACTATTACAGCTATTTCGGAAGAGGGAGGAATTGAAAAGTCATTTACAATAAACGTTAGCGAATACTTACATTATTTTACTGTAGGAGATGACTCCAATTTAGAAAGTGAATTTATACCTTTCGAAGTGACTGTAGAAACAGTGACTGGTTCTGGTTATAATGGCCAAGAGGAAAGCATGTATAAAATAGTTAGGGGAAATCATAAAAACTCATATATATCATTCACTTTTCAAAAACCTCTTGATTTAGGAACCAATGGACGCTTTAAATTCTGGGCAAAAATTGAAGATCCTGGTAAGGAAATCACTAATAACAGAATGTCTATTATTATTAGAAAATCAGACGCTGTAGGTGCAGATCAAAAGCATTTAGGTTTTGTGAGTATTGATACAGAACAATACGGTGAATGGGTACAATATGAATTTGATGGCTCTAAATTTGCCGGCGAACCTATTGATTATTTCAGTGTAAACATATACTGTAACCAAGCGAATGCAGATGCAGATGGGATGGTGATGTATTTTAATCACCTTGAAGGTACTTATTTAAAAGATTAATTTATTTGCTCTAAATAAATTATAACGATTTATACCAACACTCTTTTCCTTTATTGGAAGAGAGTGTTTTTTATTTAATCAATAATACTTTTCATCATAGTAATTTGGATTATTCTTATTTCATTAGATTTGTTTGTTCAAAACTACAAGCTTTTGACTATTTCACCCTAACCCCCTGTTTGTATTGTTTTTACCATTAATTGTAATTTTTGAACAACGAATTTAATAGTGTACATCCTACATTTGTGATAGGTAATAGAAGAAAATTATTTGACTTTTTTATAGATGTGTTTGTCTATTTATTCACACTATGGAAATCACCATTATTGAATTTCTAGACAAAAATTTGTAAAAAAAACAACCCTTTTTTAGTGTAGAAGACACTAACATTGAGCTATTAAAAATCACTAACGATAATCAACAAAGTAATTGAAATGAATAAAAACTTTACTTTAATAAATAAGAGATTTAGTACAAAAATCTTCTTAATTCTCATTTTCTCCCTTTCATCATTTTTTTCAATGGGAGGAAAGCTGGAAAACAATGAATTGCTAGAACTTTCAGCTATAACTGCAGAAGTAAACACTTTAACTGAAGATTTACAATCAAGTTTGATTCTTGATGTAGGGGAGCCATCAGTTTTACAACTTTTGAACGTAAATAAAGCCCATATGGAATGGGGAGCTGCAAACCCAGATATTGCTTCTTTTGATAATAAAGAAGTCGCTAGGTTTATAAAATTAGCAGCTACCAATTCAGAAATTCGCTGGGCCTTACCAGAAGGTGTTGAATTCGACTTCACAAAATCAAGAGAATTTACTCTGAAAGCTTATTTCAACGATAAAAATATTGATGATGTAAATAAAAATCTTAGAATGATCCTTAGAAAGGACAATGATAATACCACTCAAAAAGCTATTTCTGGTGTGATCAAAAGGTTTGGTCATTGGGATGAGTATTCCTTTGATTTTTCAAATGTGGAAATAGAAGACCTTACAGGTTACAACACAGTTTCATTCTATATTGCTGTAAGTGATCCTTCAGATGGAAATGGAGGGTTTCAATCGACAGGTTTAGAGGCTTATTTTGACGAGATTATGGGGCCTCAAATAACTTCATCAAATGTTTTGGTAAAACCAGTTACTTCAAAAACAGGTAGTAGTATTTTACTAAAAACTTTTGGAACTACAGAAGAGTTGGTTGTCAACAACCCTGGTTTTACTTTGAAAGTGAATGATATAGAAACAACTATTTCTGAGACAGTAATTTATAAAGATTATATAGAACTGAAATTAAATGATAAAGTATCAACATCAGATGATTTACTATTATCTTTTAATAGCGGGGAAATAAAAGATCAATCAGATATTTCACTATCATACTTCACAGATGTTTTAGTAGATAATAATACAGAACTGTTTCTAAATGATATGTATTATTTTGATAACACGTCGAATGATATATTTGACTTGTCGAATGAGGTTTCTTCATTTGTAACAGCAGAGATAGTAGATAATCCAGATCGAAATCAAATATGTCCATCAGAGAAGGTTACTAAAATCACAAAAGGGGCTCACAAGAATTCACAATATATTATTAGGTATAATAATTTGAACCTTAAAAACGGTAAGCAGTTTAAGGTAAAATTATACCAAGAAACAGCGGGTGAGGGAATATCATACCCATCAAAAAATTATATACGACTGCAAATTCAGAAACAAGGAACAAATGTAAAGCTTGTCAGTTTGTTTCCATATCTAGTGACACAAGATTCATGGATTGAGTATACTTTCGATTTCTCAGGTATAATTGCTGAAGAAGATAATGAATATTACAACCAGATTGCTTTAATGTTTGGTCAGGAAGATGGAGATGTAAATTCTAGTGTAGGGAATGTTTATTATGTCGATAATTTACAAGGTCCTGGACTTTCTATCGATTCTGATACAAGGTTAACTTCATTATTTGTAAATGACACAGAGGTTGAAGGTTTTACACCAGATAATTACAATTATACCGTTGAACTACCTAATGACGTAGAGAATTATCCAAGTGTGAGTGCAGTTCCTTATAATACGCATGCTTCCATTACAATAGATAATGGGGAAGAAGTTATACCAGGTTCATCAACAGTAAAAGTAACTTCTGTTGATGGTTCAGAATCAAACTATACTGTCTCATTTACAAAAGAGACACCTTCAGATGATGCAACATTAAAAGCTTTATATCTTGATAATGTGATTATTGAAAACTTTGATTCAGAAACGGAGGAATATTCAGTTGTATTAGCCAACGATCATGTAGGTGTTCCTGTACTTTCAGCAGAAGTGAATGATAATTTTTCCACTTTAGAAATTGATGAGACGGATGAAATTCCGGGTACTTCATTGGTAACTGTTACTGCCCAAAGTAGTAATCAAAAAGTTTATAAAGTACATTTTGAATATGAGTACGTTCCATCAACAGATGCATCTTTAGCTTCATTAGAAGTAAATGGAAATGCAATCACTTTGGAAGATAATAAATTCAATTACTATTATACTTTAGCAGATGGTACTACAGAAATTCCAGTTATATCAGCAGAAGCAACAGATGCCAAAGCCGAAGTAAATATTGAACAAGCCACCGAGGTTGAGGGACAAGCAATAGTAACAATAACTGCAGAAAATTCAGAGTATAGTAATACATATACTATTAATTTCGAATTAGAAAATACACCATCTAAGGATGCCACTTTATCTAGTTTATCAGTAAATGGTGAAGAAATTACATTAGTTGGAGAGGATGTAAACTACACATTTATCTTACCTTTTGATGCTGTTGAGTTACCAATAGTAACAGCAGTAGCAACAGATGAAAATGCTGCTGTAGCAATCATTCAGACAGAAGAATTAGAAGGGCAAGCAAGTATTATAGTTACTGCTGAAGATACAGAATACTCAAAGACATACATTGTGAATTTTGAACTTGAAAAAGTGCTTTCTACAGATGCCACTTTGACCATGTTGTCTGTGAATGGAACACCAATTGAGCTTATCGAAGAAGAATTTACATATTATAGTACACTTCCAATTGGAACAACAGATTTGGCTATAGTAACTGCCACAGCAAGCGATGAAAATGCTGAAGTATCAATTGAGCAGGCCTCAGTAGTGGATGGTCAGGCGACGATTATTGTAACAGCAGAAAATACAGATTATGAAAATAGTTATGTTGTTTTCTTCGAAGTGGCACAAGCATCTACAAATGCATTACTTTCAGATCTAATGGTGAATGGAGAAAGTCTCGAGGATTTTGAGGAAGATAATTCTAACTATACCATTGAAATATTGTCACAGGTGGTTCCAGAGATAACGGTTACCACTCAAGATGTGAATGCATCAGTGGATATTCAACAAGCAAGTAGCTTTAGAGATCTTGCAATTATTACCGTAACGGCTCAAGATAATGTCACTCAAAAAGTATATTCTGTGCTGGTCCTACAGTCTGAGGATGCTGTATTAGGTTTGGATCAAAAACTGAAAGCAACAAAAGTATATAGTAGAGGATCTAAACTGATTGTAAACTCAGAAGAAAATCTAGATGACAAGAATATTATAATTGTTGATCTATCTGGTAAACTTCTAGTTAGTCAAAAACTAAATGGGAATTATACAGAGATCAACATTCCTACAAAGGGAGTTGTAATTTCCAGAATATACGATTCGAAATCTCAATTAACTACAAAAGTAATTATAGATTAATTCATCTAAATGTTCTAATAATCAAAGCTGAAAGCTCATATTTCTTTGAGAATTTAATTTCATACTTTTTTAAAGAAGAGCTTTTAGCCTTGAATAGAAAGAAAATACAATAAGGACATTTACTTAAACCTGTTAGGAGCAATATAAAATCTATAAAAAGATCAACTTATCAATATTAAATCGAATTAGAATTATTCAAATATATAGTAATCACCCTACTAACTAATGATTAAATTATGAAATCATTATACTTAACTTTTTGTTTATTGTTTCTATCCGTTTTGGGTTTCGCTCAGGATAAGTATTCTCTCTTTGAAGGAAAACTTGTCATGGCACAAAATCATCCACTAGCATTATATAGTGCACAATCTCCCTGGTATAGTTTTATGGAGTTTGATAACTATGCGAATTTAGGTGCCAATCCAAACCGACCAGAAGCTACATATTTACCATTGATATCAGAAATTACAAATCCTTTATTCTTGGATGATGCTGTAGAATTTGAAATGAAAGCAGCCATTGCATCTGGGATAGATGGTTTCCAGTTTGTAATTAGATATGCATCGGTACGAAATATTGATCTGATCAGCAGAATAATAGCAGCTTACCATAGAGTAGCGGAAGAGAAAAAGATTGATTTTAAATTTTCCCTCTATATCGACTTTCATCATAGTCGTAAACAATCATCAAGTCAGATGATACAACATATGAAAGTTCAGCTTCAGAATATTTTGGAGTTAACCTCAAAAAGTACAAAATGGGTAAGATCTTCAGACAATGAAATTTTAACTCTTACAGCAACAACGGAGTCAATCATTGAAGATTTAAACATTACAAAAAAAGGATATACTTCAGTAAGAAATACTATTCATAATGATCTCTCATATATCGATAAGGTTTATTATGCATTGATTGATATTCAATCGTATATAAAACAACCACTAGCTATTGTTTATCAGGTGAGGTTTTTATCTGACACAAAAATAAATCAGAAAATCTTGGATCACTTTAAATCAGTGTGGTATGTATATAATCAGAATAAAGTGGCAGATCAGTCTATTTATAAGCTTCTTGAAAAGAACGACAGGGCATATATTCAATATGTATCACCTCAAAAATCTCAGGTATTTTTCACGAATAAAAATGAACCGAAATTAGCTGTAACCGCTGTCAAGCAAACAGCTGTATTCCAGGATGAATTAGAAAGTGCTGTATTGAAAAAAGCAAAGATGATCAATCTAGATTCTTGGAATGATTATAGAGGAAGTTCTCACCTTGCTCCTGAATTATATCATAATATGGGGTACTCATTGCTCATTAATTATTATAAAAATAAATGGGGAAAAAGCACATCGAGCAGCAAAGAGTTTGTCATGTTATCTTATCAGACTGTTAAGTCAGATGCTCTGTTACAAAAAGAAATGCCCTTACATGTAGTTGAGAGGTATGGAACATTAGAGGATCAAGATAAAGTAGAAATAACAACTTATCTAAATCAACCCGCAGAGGTGTTTTGTAATGGAAAGTTGGTTGGTTTTGCTGCAAAAGGAAGAAATAATTTTTATGTAGATATCAAAAAGGGTAATGTTGAAGTCCTATTAAAAAGAGATAATATCGTATGTCATAAGCTGATTGGGGCCACTCCAATTAGGAAAAAAGCATATCGACAAAACTTTCTTTGCAATACATATACTACATCCGACGAAGAATTGTTAAATGAGATCATCTCATTAGCCGCGGGTCCAATATTAGAAAAAAACAGATTGCGTTTTTTATTGACTCAGAAGCAATTGGCTGAAATAAAAAAAGCACTCATAAATAAAGTAACGAATGATATTTCCATCACAAGAGTATTAGAAATATCAGACGCAGCATTAGTTATTGAGAGACAGAAGATCAATAAGAATTATGAAAAAGAAATGAAAAAAATACTGGGAGATATCCACTTTGAAATTTGGAAGGATATTCAGAATGAATCTCATAAGGTATCAAGAAATATAGAAAACTTGTACAAAGAATCTGACAATAATAATAACTATAATCTTTTACAACCAACTGAATTTTAATTGCTATGAATAAGAATTACCTACCTATAATACTATCATTATTTATTGTCTTCATTTCGATGAATTCCAACGCCAATAATCTTCAGATTTCAGGTTTAACTGTTGCTTTTAGAAATACTACAGATAAGACCATAACCTTGGATATGAATGTGAGTTGGGATAATTCCTGGAAATTGAATTCAGATCAGAGCAATTGGGATGCAGTTTGGCTTTTTGTAAAGTATAGGAAACTCAGCGAGGAAAGTTGGCATCATGCCACTTTAACACATAATTCGGGTCATTCGGCCATGAATGGAACAATTGTTACTGATGATGATACAGGTACAGGTTTTTCTAAAGGTATTTTTCTTTATGCCTCAAATGAACATGGTCAGCAATCGGTGGACTATGATGTAACATTACAGTGGGAATACGGAGAGGATGGTCAGAGTGATGATGATACTTTTGAGTTTAGAGTATATGGTATTGAAATGGTGTATATTCCTGCTGGCCAATTTTATTTAGGAACAGATGGAAATGAAACAGATGCTTTCTATACATACAATTCGGATCTTTCAGAGAACCCTTATTTAGTAGCAAATGAAAATGCAATTACAGTAGGGCAAAGTGATGGGAACTTATATTATTCAAATAGTTCTGCGAATTCATCAACTATACAAGATGGAACTATTCCAAGTAATTATCCTAAAGGATATGATGCTTTTTACTGTATGAAATATGAGATTACTCAAGGACAATATGCAGATTTTCTTAATACATTAACGGACGCACAATTAGGGAACAGTAAGACTTCGGGGAACGTTAATTTTAGAGATAGAATTACTTTAAATGGTGACGATTATGTCTCCAATTATCCTTATTTACCCGTCAATATTATTAATTCAAATCAGATTCTAGCTTATTTGGATTGGGCTGCAATACGCCCTATGACAGAGTTAGAATTCGAAAAAGCATGTAGAGGTAATCAAGCTCCTGTAGAAAACGAGAACCCTTGGGGTGATGCAACTGCAATTTCTTCTGCTATTACACTAACTGATGCAGATTTAAGTACTGAAGTAGTAAGTACGGGATATAGTAATGTAGAAGGAAACGCCAATTACCTGACTATCTATTCTACTCCTGTTCGAGTTGGAATTTTTTCTTCCAATGCCAATTCAAGAATGGAAGCAGGGGCCACTTATTATGGTATATTAGATATGGGGGGTAATGTTTATGAAACAGTAATTTCTGCAGGAACATCAATGGGAAGATTATACGAAGGAAGTCATGGAGATGGCACATTGGATTCAAATGGTTTCCATGATGTTTCAGATTGGCCATCAGCTTCCTCAAATACAGGTATAGGGCAAAGAGGCGGGAGTTATAGAACGAACGTAGATCATATGAGAGTGTCTAACAGGATATATGCTGCCCTTTACAATACAGGTAATGGTTACAGTGGAGGAAGAGGAGTGAGAACTGCTCCTTAAGATAAGTGAAGTACTATCATTCATTTACTAAAACAAGAGACCCTTATGTCAAGATTAATATATGTATTCTTACTACTTATTGTTTGTGCCCTTCCTTTAGAAGCACAAAATATCTACCAAGGTGGGAATGGAAGTGGAGTAACATTAGCAGTACACCTGTTTAAAGGTATAGATATCTATGGTGGTGATAGTGGAAGTGGAGATGCAACGATTATTTATGATCAACCTTTTGGTATACAAATATTCCAAGGAGGGACAAAGGCTGGTTATTCTTCTTCTACAGTAGAATTAGATGAGCTTTTTGATTTACCTGTTGAATTAACCTTTTTTGAAGCTGATGTTATCGATAAAGCAGTTGAATTGCAATGGCAAACAGCTTCTGAACTCAATAATAAAGAGTTCGATATCTTAAGGAGTGCAGACAAGAAAAGATGGGAAACTATAGCAAAAATTGAAGGTGCAGGAAATTCGAATGTTGCTATTGACTATTCTTGGGTAGACAGCGAGCCTTATTGGGGTACATCATATTATCGATTAATACAAAATGACCTTGATGGAGCGACAAGTTATTCTTATATTTTGGAAGTTAAACTTATATTAGATGATAAAGATGATGTTTTAGTATTTCCGAATCCATTTGTTGATGAAGTTTCAATAAATTTAAATCGAAATGAACAAGATTATTTAAAAGTATATTCTTTATCAGGCACACATGTACCATATGAAGTGATGGAGAGTTTAGATCATATGATAAAAATTAAACTTACCGACGATTCAAAAGGTATATTTTTAATCAATGCCTTAGGTAGAAAAACTAAGTTATATAAACAATAAAAATTTGAACAAAAATTGATGAAAACAGGAAACTGTAGGACACTTCTGCAATAGACTTTCTTTAGTTTTAAATCATAACCAATTCAAAGATTTTTTTCTGTCAATTTTTAAAACAAATTTAAAACACTTATCTACTTATAAAAGATGAATGAGATTATTGCAGAGCAAATAGAGGAACAACATGATATTCAAAAGGAAGAAAAAACTTCTGAGAGTAAAGTCGTTGAAAAAAAATATTTAGTGCCATTTATACTGATTTCCAGTTTGTTTGCACTTTGGGGGTTTGCAAATGATATTACAAACCCAATGGTGTCAGCATTCCAGACAGTAATGGAGATTTCCACTTTTAAAGCATCTTTAGTTCAGTTTGCTTTTTATGGAGGTTACTTTACTATGGCATTACCGGCAGCAATATTAATTAAAAAATATTCCTATAAATCAGTGATCTTAATTGGACTTGGATTATATGCAGTGGGAGCCTTATTATTTATCCCAGCAGCTAATTTCCAGATGTTTGGATTTTTCTTAGTATCACTTTATATCTTAACTTTTGGATTAGCCTTTTTAGAGACAACAGCTAACCCACTAATCTTATCGTTAGGTTCTAAAGAAACATCTACTAGAAGATTAAATCTCGCACAATCTTTTAATCCAATTGGATCAATTACTGGTATGTTTGTCGCTCAGCAATTTATCTTATCACAATTACAATCTGCTGAAAAAGCTGCTGATGGATCGTTGATCTACGCAACATTAGATGAAGCATCTAAGCAAATGATTAAGATGCATGATTTGGTAGTGATCAGAAACCCATATGCTTTATTGGGTATAGTAGTTATTGGTTTCTTTGTGGTGATAGCAATTACAAAGATTCCTAACAATAAAGAAGATGAGGAGTTTAAATTAATGGATACAATCAAAAGATTGGTATCTAATAATATATACAGAGAAGGTGTACTTGCTCAAGTATTTTATGTAGGGGCTCAGATCATGTGTTGGACATTTATCATCCAATACGCTGAAAATATTGGCTATACAAAAGCAGAAGCACAAAGCTTGAATATCATTGCTATGGTAACTTTCCTTCTTTGTAGATTCATAGCAACAGCCATGATGAAGTATGTAAATTCAGCTTTATTACTTGCTATTTTTGCAGTAGGAGGTATCTCTACAATGTGTATCACCATATTCGTAGGTGGAAATGTTGGTCTGTATGCATTGGTAGCTACATCAGCATTTATGTCTTTAATGTTCCCGACAATTTATGGTATCACATTAGAGAATTTAGATCAGGATCAGGAGTTTGGTGCTGCTGGTCTTGTTATGGCAATCGTAGGTGGAGCACTTATGCCTCCGATGCAAGGTACTTTGATTGATCAAGAAACGATTATGGGATTAGATGGTGTAAACTTCTCGTTTATTATACCTCTTGTATGTTTCTGTATGATCGCATTATTCGGATTTAGAAGGTTCGCAAACAGGTAATCGGAATGCCACTATCCGATTATCAATCATCGGATAGTGGTTACTTTATATAAACAATTATTCTACTAAGGACAGTAACATGAAAAAACAATTATTCTCCTCGTTGGGATTAATGGTTTACCTTTTTTTCGCGTTTTCATGCCAAAAAGTAAATCAACAAGAAACTTCAGCCAAAAAACCTAATATTATTATCGTCATTACAGATGACCAAGGCTATGGAGATATGGGGCATACAGGTAATACTGTGATTCAAACGCCTACTATTGACCAATTTTCGAAAGAATCAATCAACTTATCGAACTATCATGTTTCAACGACTTGTGCTCCTACAAGATCGGCTTTGATGACGGGTAGAAATCCAAATCGAATAGGCGTATGGCATACGATTATGGGTGCTTCAATGTTGAATAGAGATGAAGTAACCATGGCCGATATTTTCCAGGAAAACGGTTATAATACGGCCATGTTTGGTAAATGGCATTTAGGTGATAACCATCCTTTTTTACCCCAAGATAGAGGCTTTGATGTGGCCTTTTATCATGGCGGAGGAGGAATTGGGCAAACACCTGATTACTGGAATAACGATTACTTTGATGATACTTACTTTAGAAATGGTAAGCCAGAAAAACAAGAAGGATATTGTACTGATGTTTGGTTTAATGAAGCCATCAAATTTATTGAAGAGAAGAAAGATGAACCTTTCTTGGCTTATGTAAGTTTAAATGCACCTCATGGTCCATACAATGTTCCAGAAAAATATTACGAAAAGTATAAAGATGCTGAAGGTTTATTAGAGACTCAGAAGCGTTTTTATGGTATGATTTCTAATGTAGATGATAACTTTAAAACGTTATTGTCAAAGTTAGATGAATTGGAAATTGCAGATAATACTATCGTCATCTTCACTACCGATAATGGTACAGCCAATGGTTATAAGTTGAATAAAAAGACTAAAAAATACCATGGTTATAATGCTCAAATGAGAGGTACTAAAGCAAGTGAATATGAAGGTGGCCATAGAGTTCCTTTTATCATCAGATGGCCAAATGGTAACCTTACTGGAGGTAAGGAGTTAAGTGACTTGACCGCTCATGTAGATATCTTACCTACTTTATTAACCTTTGCTGGTATTGAACATACACCAAACAAGTTAATGGATGGTATGGATATCAGCGACTATTTGCTAAAACAAACAAAGACTAAAGAGAGAATGCTTGTAGTAGATACTCAACGTATTTCTTGGCCTAAGAAAGGGAAGCAAAGTTGTGTGATGGATGGTCAATGGAGATTGGTGAATGGAGATGAGTTGTATGACCTTTCTAAAGATCCTGGACAAAAAGAGAATATTGCTTCAACGCATCAAGAAAGAGTTCAAAAGATGAACGACTTCTACAACAATTGGTGGGATACGATGATCAAAGAAACTAAATATTCGATAATTGATCTTGGTGTAGATGATATTGATGTTTTGACTTGCCATGA
This sequence comes from Flammeovirga agarivorans, assembly GCF_012641475.1. Taxonomy (NCBI): domain Bacteria; kingdom Pseudomonadati; phylum Bacteroidota; class Cytophagia; order Cytophagales; family Flammeovirgaceae; genus Flammeovirga; species Flammeovirga agarivorans. Next base: position 167,736 of record NZ_JABAIL010000007.1, read on the forward strand.
TGTTAGAACAATTGATTATTACCCACCTTGGAACCAGAAACTAATTCGTCAAGGTAAGCCAATGAAACCGGCAAGTTTTGCGGTCAACTTTGTGAAATCTGGTAAGTATACATTTAATTTAAGCAGATGGCCAGAAGAAAGTGGATTACCATTAAATGCAGCAATTGATGATGCTATTCCAGCAACAAAGTATACCGATGCAAGAGTGGCAGGGAAAGCAATGTCTTTCAAAACAGCACACATCAAAGTAGGAGAAAAAGAATATTCAGTTGATGTCGATAACTCAAAAAGTGCTGTATCGATAGATGCTGACATCCTTCAAGGAAATAGTGATTTAACCGCTTGGTTCACTACAGATAAAGGAATAAAAACAAATGCTTTTTACATATATGTAGAGCATCACTCTGATAAAAATCTTTAAAAGCAATTTCAAACAGAAATTTATAGCTAGAATAATTTGGGGTCATCATTTCATAGTAAATGATGGCCTTTTTAGTATTCTTTAAATATTGAATATAATTGAACAGTACGGTTTCCTTTTTTTAATAGAATTTCTGAAGTAAAAGCCATATTTTAAATATAAAACGGATCGTATTAACATGGCAGAATCACTCGAATTTCATGAATCAGGTTTTGATGGACCTTACATTAACTATTTAGAAAAGCATATAAAAGGGAAGATCATATCACCCTATACTGTAGAGATAGATAATGATTTAATAAAAGGTTATTCGTATTGTTCAGAAGATCATGAACAGCTTGTAGTGGTAGCACATGAACATCAAATTCTTCAGGATTTTAAAGTCGATGTACATAAAACAAAAAATTACGATTACCTGATAGCTTTGTTTTTTAATGGCATCTCATTTATGGAGGGGGAAAGGGAAGTTTTTATTAATACTCCCAAAGGTTTTATTTTTCTAAAAGGGGATCAAAAAATTAGAATCAATCAGAAAAAAGGAATCACTCAAAAGGCCATTGTTTTTCAAATCAATAAGAGTGTATTTTCTCCCATAGTTATTGAAAAGTTAGAAAAGATAAATACTTACCTCTATCATTCTGGAAATAAGTTAACAACAGATTGGTATAAAGGAATGATTAAAGGATTAAGACACGAAATTTTGCCTCAATATAAAGAGAAGTGGTATAATGCTCGACTCAGATTACTATTAGTCATTTTAGAAAATACATTAGAAAAATTTCAGGCAGAAGAAGACCAACTATTTTTCTTGGATCATGAATTAGCAGCAGTTCAAAGAATCCGATATCTAATCACTGAAAACCTGAAAGTAAAGCCAAAATTGAAAGAGTTGGCCAAAGAATATGGTATACAATCCACTAAACTGACCAATATTTTTAAAGAGTTATATGGACAGACACTTTATAAGTTTTACAATGAACAACGTCTATTAAAAGTGAAAGAAGAACTTGAAAATACAAACAAGACACTTACTACATTAGCCTATGAATATCAATTTTCAGATGTAAATCATCTATCCAAAAGCTATATAGGGTATTTTGGAGTAAAACCAAGTGAGTATAGAAAGTAGTCTTTACTGTCGATACTTTCCGTTGGGTAATATCGTTGGGAATTGATAAGTGGAGTCAGTCAATAATTGGTACAGTAAAGGATCTGTTTGGGCAACTTTATCCTTTGTATTTAATCTCCATTCATTATCAATACTTTCTAATCGATCTTTTTGTGCACCAAGAATTGAAGTCATACCCCAATAAAAATATTCTGTCACCTGACAATCATAAGTACAAGTACGGTCATTGTAGGTATACCAGGCTGTTGAGGGGTATTCGGATGGTATTTTTTGATAAACTCCGCCTCTAGCTATATCCATAGCTTTTGCCAATTGAGAGTTTTCATTTTCACCAAAAACCTCTGGATAGGCTTTAGAATAACCCGAATGTGTAATGACATGCCAAACTTCTTCAAGTGAAGCATCAAACCTCATATTAGGATTACTGTGCCATTCTGGAACGGTTTCATCTGCTCCCAAATCTTGAGCATTTAGTCGGATTTGAGACTCCTTTTTCCACATAAAAAGAGCAGCGTTATTTGCTAGTAAAGTAGTGATTAGTATAGGATTGTCTACAACTCCATCTTCATCATTATCTAGATACTGTGCCATCACATTTGCGGCATGTAAAAGTTTTTCATCTTCTACATCCTTATAGGCATAGATCGGAATACCAAATACATCTACTTTTCTATTTGTAGCAGTGAACCCCTTATCTTGATGTGATACAATTTTAAAATTAGGATCTGTACCTTCTGGGATCACAATCGTATTTAATTTTTTACTACAGCCAAGGCATAAAATTAGAGAGAAGAAGATGAAATGAGTTTTGTTCATTTAAGATAGAGCGTTAATGATCTGTCGTTATTTATTCTGTGCTCTACATTCTTTTAGTTTTTCCTGTAAGGCACTTACTTTTTCCTTTTCAACAGAATACAGTTGTTGTAATTTTTTACTTTCCTTGGCTTGAAGTTCAGCATCTTTTCCTTTAATAAAAAGTGAAATACTTAAAACAATCATAATAAGGAAAGTTACTCCTACTAAAAAGTTTTTCTTGTCGGGCATAAAGAGGGTAATTTAAGTTTTGGAATTTGATTATATATATGTTGCTTCTTTCCGAATACGACTTAAATGCCTTTGGCTAATTCCTAGGTAAGAGGCTAAATATCCTAATGGTATTTTATTGAGATACTCTGCATGTCGTTCCAAAAGATCATTATAAGCCATCTGAGCGTTTTCTTTCTGAAGAATAAAGATACGTTGTTCTAATTTAATGTAATTTCGTTCAGCGATTTCTTTCGAAAATTGTAACCAATTACTTTTATTTCCTATGATTTGATTGACTTGTTCCATAGAAAATTCGATCAATTCACAGTCATCTATTGCTTGGATGTTCTCTCTTGTAGGGAGTTGAGTGACCATCGATGAATAACCACTAATAAGCTCATTATTAAAGCAAAAACAATAGGTGATTTCTTCACTTTTACTAGAATAATAAAATGAACGTAACACACCTGAAACGACAAAGGCAAATTTCTTAGCGATTTCTCCCTCGGAAAGATAAAACTCTCCTTTCTGCAGGTAAACTCTTTTACCTATTGAGAGAAACTCATCAATTTCTTGTTGATTAAATAAGCCGGTTGCATTTAGATAGTTTCGCATGTTTTTGAGTGATTCATAAATAGTATAATACAAATGTAAATGAATTTGGGTAAGAAAAAAGCCCAACTTAAATTAAGTTGAGCTTATCAAATTAGAAAATTAATAAGAGACTAAAGTTTGATACTTTCTAAGTCAGTTTTAAATAACCGCAAACTAATCTTATTGAGATCTTCTTTATTACCTTCAAAATGATAGGTAATATGTTTGTGAACAATACTTTCATTGATAGAAAGTTCTTTTGCCGGAGAAGATGATTCTAGTTCATAAAACGGACCTAATTGATCCCCATTTTCTAATGGACCATCATTGTATGTATTTACAACATCACCTTTATATGGATTTTCCTGTAATTCCCACATTGAGTTTACATAGTCCTGATCATTATTAAAACTAAACTGGACTACCGTTAGTACCTCTTTCTCCGCATCATAACTTCCTAATAGAGGGATAGTATTCTGAGGAGCCAATCCAATTTTGGATCTATGGGTACCATCTGCCTTGAACAAAATGAGTTGATCTTTTACTTTGATATTTTCTGTCGGAATATCACCAAAATAACTTTGGTAGTCAGCTTGTGATTTATAAGGAACCATCACAACAGTTTCTTTGGTAGGATTTAGCATCCCTAAAATCCATATAGAGAGTAAGCCAGTTTCTTTGTTCCATGCTTTTTTACCAATGTTTTTGATTTCATTGATCGATTCAAAACCTACATAATCAACGGATAAATCATTGAGGTTTAATGAAATATTTTTTTCAATTTCTGCTTGATCAAAAACTTTAACAGCTCGATTGACTAAAATATGGAATGGGAAACCAGAGTAATTAGTTAACTGCATTTCCTTTTGGAAGACAGCTTTATTTTTACTTTTCTCGACAACTTCAAATACATCTGTATCAATTTCCTTGGGTGTCCTCCAATTTTCAAAGGTAAATTCTGTTTTAGGATCAAAGAAAATAGAGTATTGGCCACCTTCCGGGCCTAGCCAGAAACGGTCTTCACCACCATATATATTTATTTTCTCTTCTATTTTACCTGAAGAAATAGCGTCATAATTTAACCAACCATAGCTATTTCCCTGATTACCACTTGCAGAACTTGTGAGTATTCTACCTTGATAAGCGGGTACAACTGCTACCTTACTTTTTCCATTATTATTTTCTAAAACAATGGTATTCTGGTACTGGTTTAAAAAGTCAACATCATAACCAAAAGTACCTTCTTTGATTTGATTACTCTCTTCATTACAACTTAGTGTTGTTGATAAACTCATAACGATAAATATTTTATTAATAAATTTCATTTCTTTAAATAGTACTAAGTTTGAGGTGTCCTTTTTAGAAAGAGAAAAAACTCTTGCATAATTATGAAGAGCTTTAATTGTGTATATATTCGTCTATTACTTATTTTTTATGATCACTGATCTTTGATCAGGTGCAATATTTTGAATCTCCCATTTGATCATTTGTGTTTTTAACCAATTGGAAGCCTTAAGCCATTTTTTGCGTTTTTGATCATTACGTAAAATGGCATTAATGATTTGCTGTTCTTCTTGAAGATTGTTTAATGGATAAGTCATGTCCTTAAAAAATATGAATCATTGAAAAAAAATAGGTGGCAAGAGTCTACCAAAAGCAATAGACTCTTGCTAATTAATTGGATTAGTTTTGCTGTATATACATTACTTTAGTTTGTAGATACTCTTCTAAACCATGCTTACCATCTGCTCCACCAATACCCGACTTTCTGAAGCCTGCGTGGAAACCTTGGATTGCCTCGAAGTTTTCACGGTTAACATACGTCTCACCAAATCTCAACTCTTTAGTTGCTCTAAGCACTTTGTTGATGTCATTAGTATAGATAGATGATGTTAAGCCATAGTCACTGTCGTTTGCATAATCTAAAGCTTGGTCGAATGAAGAAACTTTCATTACTGGAAGGATAGGACCGAAAGTTTCATCCTGCATGATTTCATGATCTTGCTCAACATTAACGATAACCGTTGGCTCATAGTAATATCCTTTTGAGAAGTTTGTAGATGCTCTACCACCTAACAATACATCTCCACCTTGCTCAACGGCTCTTTTTACCATGCTATCGATTTTCATCAATTGCGTTTTATTGATTTGAGCACTCATATCTGCTTTGTCATCAGTTCTTGCATCACCTACGCGAACCGCTTTCATTGCAGGAAGAAGTTTTGTCATAAACTCATCGTATACTTCTTCTTCTACATATACTCTTTCAGCACAGTTACATACCTGACCACTGAAAATAACTCTTGATGCTACAATTGCTTTTACAGCTAAATCAAGATCAGCATCTTTACATACAATTGCAGGTGCTTTACCACCAAGCTCTAAAGATACTTTTGTGATATTCTTTGCAGCTGCCTCCATTACTTTTTGGCCAGCTCCTACAGAACCTGTTAAACTGATAATACCTACATCAGGGTTTTCTGATAATGCTTGTCCTACTTCATGACCATATCCTGTTAGAATACTTAAGATTCCAGTTGGAAGACCAATATTTTCGATAAGACGAGCAAATTCAAAACATACCATAGGTGTTTCTTCACTTACTTTTACGACACAAGCATTACCTGTTAATAAAGAAGGAGCAATTTTACGAGCCATTACGAAGAACGGGAAGTTCCAAGGACAAATACCTACAGCCACACCAATAGGTAGTTTGTGTAACATCATTTGCTCATTTGGACGGTCACTTTGAATGATCTCACCTTCATAAGACCTAGCAAGACCAGCATAGTAATCAAAGTAAACAGCAGTAACATCAATTTCTACTTGAGCAAGACCCATTACTTTCGCTTGTTCCGAAGCTAAAGTTTCTGCAAGAAATACTCTGTTGTCTCTAATGACTTGTGCCATTTTCTTTAAATACTCTGCTCTTGCAACTGCGGGTAAAAGGCCCCATTCAACTTGGGCAGCTTTAGCCGCTGCAACTGCTTTATCAGCATCTTCTTTAGTACCTCTTGGAGCTAAAGCAATTACTTCTTCAGTACATGGGTTTAGAACTTCAATGTGGTTAGCTGAGCTAAAAAATGATCCCGCGATATATTGTTGGTACGTTTTCACCTGCGTACCAACAGCATAAGAGTTTTGTGACATAGTGTTATAAAAATATAGTGTAATAATTCTTTGTTTGGATGTTCATTCGAGCTGAACTTACCTGCTAGTTACGACTAATTTTTAGTGTTAATGTCCTGTAGTATCCTGTAGTGTGCCCAGGACACTAAAGGATACTTTCCTGTATTTGTCCTGTTATGTTTGGAGTATCGAAAGCAAAATGAAACAAAAAAATATTTATATATATTATGAACGCAATCACTCCAATTAGATCAGTAAAGAAATCTAAGAAAAACAGAGAAGAACAAAGTAACTGGAAAATAACTCCAGAGTTACCTCAATTAGAATTCCATTGGAAAAAAGGTGAGGATCCTGTCACTAGAGAAGAGGTAGAGTTGTTTTTTAATTCTAAACCTATCAAGAAGCTTAAAAAGGAAATCTGCTCTGTAGGTCTACGTTTATGGCAAAAAGGATTTGTCGATGGTAATGGAGGTAACATTACGGTACGTGTAGGTGATAACCTTGTATTATGTACTCCTACATTAATCTCTAAAGGTGCGATGAAACCAAAAGATATCTGTTTAGTAGATATGGATGGTAATCAAAAAGCAGGCATCCGACCAAGAACTAGTGAAGTAATGACGCACTTAGCTGTAATGAAGCGTATGCCTTCTGCAAAGTCTTGTGTTCACGCTCACCCTCCTCATGGTACTGCCTTCGCAATTGCTTCTATTGTACCTCCAACAGGTGTTATTCCTGAGGCAGACATTTTCTTAGGTCAGATTGGTTTAGCAAAATATGAAACTCCAGGTTCACCGGAAAATGCACAAGTAATTGGCGAAACGGCAATTGATCATCAGGCGGTATTAATGGAAAACCATGGCGTAATTGTATGGGGTAGCCATTTGGAAGATGCTTACTGGAAAATGGAAAATGTAGAGGCGATTTGTCAGACAGTGGCAGTAGCTACTATTGTTTCTCCTGAAATTTCTGCTGTAGGTGTTGAAAAGGCTAGAGAAATGATCGCAATTAGAGAGAAGCTTGGAATGTACGATAAACGTTCGAAGTGGGCAGACGAAGAATTGTTACTTAACGACTTCTATAAAAAGGCTAAAATCATCAATAGAAGATAGTAAACTCTGTGTGGCTACAGATTTTGTGTGACTATAATTTCAACAGTTTTGGTTCTAATCAGACCAAGATCATATGTCTTGTCTGTATAAAAGCAGGCAAGACATTTTACTACCTAATACTTTAAATCTACTACCAAAATGGAAATCGGATTATTTATACCTTGTTATATCAACCAATTCTACCCAGAGGTAGGAAAGGCAACATTACAATTGTTACAAAAATATGGTAATGTAACCTATCCCATGAGTCAGACCTGTTGTGGCCAGCCTATGGCTAACTCTGGTTGTGAAAAAGATGGGGTAGAGGCATTAAAAGTGTTCTATAAAAATTTTAAGGACTTCGATTATGTTGTAGGTCCTTCAGCAAGTTGTGTGTTGCATGTTAGGGAGCATGGTGCAACTTTGTACCCGGAGATGTCATCATTGGTGCCAAAAGTATACGATCTTACAGAATTTATGTATGATGTGATGAAGGATGATACTTTAGAAGCATCTTTTGGGCATCAAGTAGCTGTACACAAAAGCTGTCATGGTTTAAGAGGAATGAGATTGGGACAATGCTCAGAAAGGGTCACTTGTGATGTATCCAAACAAGATAAACTTTTAGAACAAGTAGACGGATTATCATTAGTGAAACCCTCAAGAGCAGATGAATGTTGCGGTTTTGGAGGAACATTTAGTGTATCTCAACCTGATGTGTCGGTGAGAATGGGTAATGATAGATTAAACGATTATATCAATGCCGGTGCGGAGTACATTACTTCAGGGGATATGTCTTGTTTAATGCATTTGGATGGAATCATACAGAGAAAACAACTTCCAATTAAGGTAATTCATCTGGCAGAAATCTTAGCTTCTAAAGCAATCAACTCTAACGCAAAGAATAGTCAACATGTCAACGCAATATAAATCACATCAGGAAGGAGCAAAGGTTTTTAATAAGAACCCAAAGCGTGTTTCATGGCATGACAAAGCGTTATGGTTTGTACGCGAAAAAAGAGATACAGCAGCTCATTCCATCCCAGAGTGGGAAGAACTTAGAGAAATAGCTTCTCAAATTAAGGCACATACTTTATCGCATCTAGATAAATACCTTTTACAATTTGAAGAACAGGCAAAGGCAAATGGGATTCATGTACATTGGGCAAAAGATGCCAAAGAACACAATGACATTGTTTTGTCTATTCTCCAAAAACATAAGGTGAAAAATGTGGTAAAAAGTAAATCCATGTTGACAGAAGAATGTGGATTGAACCCTCATTTGAACCAACATGATATTGAAGTGGTGGATACGGACCTAGGTGAACGTATAGTTCAATTGGCCAAAGAACACCCTAGTCATATTGTATTACCTGCTATTCATAAAAAGAAGGAAGAGGTAGGAGAGCTTTTTCATGAACACCTTAATACTGAAAAAGGCGCTACTGACCCTACTTACCTTACAAGAGCAGCAAGAAAGCACCTTAGAGACGAGTTCCTCAAAGCAGATGCTGCCATTACAGGTGTCAACTTTGCTGTAGCTGAATCAGGAGGATTTGTGGTTTGTACCAACGAAGGAAATGTAGATATGGGAGCTAATTTGGCCCCAGTTCATATTGCCTGTATGGGGATAGAAAAGATTATTCCTAAGGTTGAACATCTAGGCGTTTTCTTACGACTTCTTGCAAGGAGTGCAACCGGACAAGCGATTACTACATATAGTTCTCATTTCCACCAACCCAAAGAAGGAAAGGAAATGCATATTGTTTTAGTAGACAATGGTCGAACAGAACAGTTAGGAAGAGATGATTTTAGGAAATCACTAAACTGTATTAGATGCGGAGCATGTATGAATACTTGTCCGATCTATAGAAGAAGTGGTGGTCATAGTTATACTTACACGATCCCAGGACCCATTGGTTCTATCCTTTCACCAGGTAAAGATTTACGAAAGCATAGTTCATTACCTTTTGCTTCTACATTATGTGGATCATGTAGTGATGTGTGTCCAGTAAAAATTGATATACATACTCAGCTTTATAAGTGGCGTCAGATCATTATGGAAGAAACCAATTATGATCCCGCTAAAAAGATGAGTATGAAAATGGCAGGAAAAGCCATGGGTAACCCGACGCTATTTAAATTGATGGGAAAAGTAGGCAATACTTTCTTGAAAGGACCAAGAGCATTGATTTACAATGGTATGAATACTTGGGGATTAGAAAGAGAACTACCAGTTCCAACGCAGACATTTGATGATTGGTACAAGAAAAATAAGAACTAATATGACAGCAAAAGATAAAATTCTAGGGAATATTAAAGGACTTGGACTACCATCAAAATCGCTTCCATTAGTTCCTATTTTCGATGGTCTTTCAGACGATAAACACTCTTTCTTTTTTGATGCTTTAGGCACTTTAGGAGTAGAGGTAATCATTAGTGATAACCGAGATCACCTGCACCAATTAGTAGAAGAAAGAAAAAAGGAAGGTCCTGTTTATTCTCCGATTGAAGAACTAGGACTAACCAATACATTAGGTGAAACAGCAATGTCAGACCTTCATCTTTCTGTAATTGAAGGACAGCTAGGAGTGGCAGAGAATGGTGCTATTTGGGTAGCAGGCGATGACTTAGAACATAGAGCTTTAACAGCAATAGCAAGTCATCTTATTATTGTTCTTCCTTATCAAAAAGTTGTTTGGAATATGCATGAGGCTTATACATATATCAAACCACAAGAAAATGGATATGGAGTATTTATCTCAGGTCCATCAAAGACAGCAGATATTGAGCAATCCCTTGTAAAAGGTGCACATGGAGCAAAGTCTCTCACTGTTTTTATTCAAAAGTAGAAGAATAAATAGTTTAAGTATATATATAAGTGAGAATACATCTATGAAAATCAAGCAGAAATAATTTATAGAAGAAAAGTTGAAAGGCACACCTTTATAAGGTGTGTTTTTGTTTTAACATGGTATGTTTTCAGCGTTTACAGTAGGTGATTTTACGTTACATAGAATCATTTTGCGATGACATAGGGGTGTTTCGCTGTTACATCTACATAAATTAGCATTACATGCACTCAGATTGACGTTACATGGCGGCATATCACTGTTACATACCTCCAATTTAGCATTACATGGTAGTGAATTATCGTTACATGTACCCACTTTGATGTTACATCATTGTATTTTTGCGTTACATTACGCTGTTTTAAGGTTGCATACCCTCATTTTGTAAGGGCATGCAATTAATTTCTTATTGACCTATGCTTTTTTTAAGATAATGGAGTCGTAAGCCTTTTGTAGTTCTTCGAAGAATTTTTCTTTAGCATCAACTTGATCACTATTGCCGTATTGATCTATTTTTTCCTGTACTGTTCTAGAAAAACTTGTAAGCCAATCTGGTCTGTCACCTAAATGGCCGCACCAAACAGTAATATTACCTATAACTTCACGAATAATATTTAGGTCTTGCTCCATCATTCCCTTTTTTATTTGGGCAATTGAGCCTTTAAAACTGCTATCTAAAGCATCCTCAGCTTTTTGTTCTTCGGGTGTAAGCATAATTGAATTATTTTAAGTTCTAATTAAATATACAAAAAGTCGATAAACTTTAAATCATAGCTATAGTGATCACTTGATTTTTTTCACAATTAATTCTTTGTTATGAATAAATTTCTATCTCTTTAACTAATATAGCATCTTTCGCTCATTGATCTCTTTGGAGATTTGAATTGGTAGTACAGTTGATTTTTTCAAATTGAAATCAACATTTTTGGTAGAACCAAGGTAGGTGACTAATGTATCATATTCTCCATAGGAACGCTGAGCACCTAAACTATCCCCTCTACATTCAAACTTAAAATTTGTTCTGTGTCTTATGGTTTTTCCAATATGAAGAAGTGCTAATTTATGAGATTCTCTAGATGGACTCGGGATCTCCATATTGAGATATTCGCCTAATTGGAAATGTAATGACGGTATTTCTTCATCATGAAACTTTATCTGATAGAAACCTTCATCAAAATTATTCTTATTCTTCGGAAGTGATACCACTTTCTCAGTCTTATTTACTACATCTTGAACGATAATAATCTTTCCAATACTCTTATCGACAGTAATACTATTTTTTAGTGATTGATGAAATGATAAAATCCCGTCTTGATAAGTATAATTTCTTTGTATATCCTTAGTCAACCAATCGTTTAATGTTGCTCTAGTCTCTGGAGTATAATTGGGTTTGTATATAAATGAATTGTGAATTAGTACATGGATTACTTGTATCATTTGCTTGAACTGTTTAGATGATCTAGAAATTTATAAAATGATACATCAAGAAAAAAATGTTTGATATGGAACTAATGAAAAAAAGATATTGGATTCACTTTTCAGAATTTAAGTAATTTTGGTCCAAAAATTAATTTTTTATTGAACCCTCTATTCTAAAAATTACTAGCTTTGTTGAAGTTTTAACTCAATTATACTCATAATGAAGAATATTAAAGTAATTGCCTTTGATGCAGACGATACACTATGGATTAACGAACCATACTTTAGAGAATTCGAAGACAATTATTTTAAAATTATTGAGAAGTACATGCCCAAGGGTGAACTGAAAAAGAATTTATTCGACCTCGTCATCCATAACTTAAAAATGTACGGCTACGGAACGAGGGGCCTGTCATTATCAATGATTGAAGGGGCTGTGAAGTTCTCTAATGGTAAAGTAACTGCCCAAGAAATCGAACAGATCTTAGATTTAGGTAAAAAAATGTTGAATAACCCAATAAAACTATTGGATGGAGTTATTGAGACGTTGGAATACTTAAAAGGGAGATATCGATTGGTAGTTGCGACGAAAGGTGACTTATTAGAACAGGAACAGAAGTTAATTAAATCAGATTTATTACAATATTTTCACCATACTGAGATTGTCTCAGAGAAAACGGAAAGCGAGTACCAAAAATTACTTCAACATTTGGATGTAGCACCCGAAGAATTTCTGATGATTGGTAACTCTTTGAAATCAGATATTGTACCTGTATTATCCTTAGGAGCCTACGCTTACCATGTTCCTTTCCATACTACTTGGGCCCATGAAATGATAGATCATGAAATTGAGGAAAATGATAGATTTAAGGAATTAAATTCTATATTAGACATAACATCTATCTTATAAACTGACTGAACTACACTATGAGATCATTTTTTGTAGGCATTATTAAGAAAGTCTTATTGGTTTTTGTTGCCGCATTTGAGGCTTTTTTTACGCTGTTTTTTATGGCAAGTATGTTTGTAAGTAGTGCCTTCTATTATGTAATCAGAGTTGTCACATGGCCTATTCGTTTTGTGATGAATGTTTATGAAAAGTTTTTTGGTAAGCCAAAGAAACCCATGTATGAAGTGGGGAGTGAAAAAAGGAAATCCAAAAAAAGAAAATAACTCGACCAATTATGAAATCATTGCTTTTTCTTCCTGATATCTCTGGATTTACAGAATTTATACAAAATACAGAAGTAGAACATAGTCAGCATGTGATTGCTGAACTATTAGATATATTGATCCAATCTAACATTGAAGGATTGGAGTTAGCAGAGGTGGAAGGTGATGCCCTATTTTTCTTTAAAGAAAATGAAGTGCCATCATTAGAACGTCTTCTAGCCCAAGCGGAGCAAATGTATACAGCATTTTATTCCCATCTTGAATTACTAAAGAAGAATAGAGTTTGTCCTTGTAACGCTTGTATGTCGGCACCAAATTTACAATTAAAGATTGTAGCCCATTGTTGTGATATACAGTTTATTAATGTTCAGAACAAGCGTAAGCCTTTTGGTAAAGCAGTTATTCAAGTTCATCGATTATTAAAAAACTCAGTGGACAGTGATAACTATATTCTGATTTCAGATGATCTTAGAAAAGAAATCCATTTATCAGAAAACTATCAATCGAAGCTATTCAATTTTAATAGCTCCAGTGATTTTTATGATGGAGAAGAAATACCCTATGTATACTCTGAAATAAATACCAAAAACCTACAGCTGAAGCCTTATTCTTATGCTCACAAGGTGAATTTGGGAAAACCTCCGACGTTTACTGTAGATCAAGACATACAGGTTTCAAAAGAACAGTTATTGGAATTGATCACCAATTATAAATTCAGGCATGAATGGACTGAGGGAGTAGAAAAGTTTGAATACAATGAAGATGAAGTAACAAGGTTAGGAACAGAACATGTCTGTGTGGTAAATGGAAAACACTTTAACCTTGTGACAGTGACAAAAGATGTTCCGGCGGGTGTTTTAGTTTATGGTGAGTATACAGCCAGCCCTCCAATTGTTAAGTCAATTCATACCTTTTATCAACTGTCTTCTATTGGTACGCATAATACTAAGCTTGAAATTCAGTTACACTTAGAGCCAAAAAACTGGATCAATAAGTTATTTATTGAGTTTTTTGTGAAGAAGCTCTTTTTAAAAAACTCGAAGAAAACCATTGAAGCTCTAAAAGTATATGCTGAAGAATATTATGCTAAAGAAGTAGTATAAACAAAAAAGCCAAGGAAAATGAACCTTGGCTTTTTTGTTATCTATTAAATTATAGCTTTAGGGGAGTAACTTCCAAATAGGATGATCTGGAGATACCACCTGGGTTTAGCCCTGGTTCATCTTCCGGAATATGCTCTCCTAAATTATTAAAGTAATCTACCCAAATAGGGAAATACTCTTTAGTGTCGGGATCTTTGTATGTCATTGGAAAAAGGTGAAAGACTTCTTTGCCTTCATTTGCTTCCTTAAATGTTTCATAGATTAATTCCGAGCAATAATACTTGTCGTTATTAATATCGAAAACCTCATCATACGATTTCCCCAAATATTTAAAAGCATGTTTTGCCGCTTGTTGAGCGATAGATTTATACTCGGGTTTTACACGCCCTAACACTGTGCCACCATTACCAGTATGCTTACCAAAAAACTCTTTGAAAGAAGTTTTCTTTACGCCAGCACTAACCGCTTCGATGATAAATAGTGAATCATTTTCTTCTGCGACAATGGCACAGTGAGAAAAATCTCTACCATTCCATCCTTCTGTTACTTTATTAATAGCAACACAAAAATCTCCACAATCAAGATCTTGGAAAATGATATCACCTGCCTCTAGATCATTGATGGTAGTAGGTTGTTTCTTACAAGAAGCAAACGCTACTAAAACAATTACAAAATGAAGTAAATATTTCATGCTGCAAAGCTATAGGAAACGATCTATTTTAACTATCAAAAAATAATAATTTTACAAGATGAAGGGTTGTGCGTTAACAATGTTAGTGAGGTAAACGGTTTCTAAATATTCCGTAGGAGAAAGTTCCTAACAATGCAAAGACAAAGACAATGACCATACTGTATTCACCATACCCCATTAAGATAAATAGGGGAGCCGTACATCCACCAACTAATGCCCAACCTAGACCAAAAGCGATACCTCCTAAAAGATATCTCCAAGTACTTTTCTGTTTGTCAGCAAGAACGATATCTTTCCCATCAAAATCTTTGATCTGAAAAATCTTAATGACTTGAATACACAGTGCACCAATAACAATGGCTGAACCTATAAATCCATACATATGGAAAGATTCAAAACGGAACATTTCCTGGATTCTAAACCATGAAATAGCTTCACCTTTTGATAAGGCGATTCCAAAAAACACCCCCAGAATTAAATATATTATTGTTCTAATCGGTTTCATATATAATGTATTAAAGAATAAAAGGAAGTATAAGCCAAGTCATGATTAAGCCTCCGATGAAATAACCAATAACGGCAATAAGTGACGGTAATTGTAGATTCGATAATCCACTAATAGCATGTCCAGAAGTACAACCGCCTGCATATCGAGAGCCAAAACCAATTAAGAAACCACCAATACTTAACATACTGATTCCCTTAAAGGAAAAGATGGCATCTTTACTAAAAAGCTCTGTAGGTAATACATAGTGCGAGTCACTTGTAATTCCTAACTGTGCTAAGTGTTCTTGTGTTGCTTTAGAAATTCCTGCTAAGTGATCACCGCCTAGATACTCCATACTGATGTATCCGCCTAGGATACAACCAATTGCAAAGACAAGGTTCCAAGATTCATTTTTCCAATTAAAATTGAAAAAGTCATTCTTCTTACCTGCCCCACATGCTGAGCAAACGATTCTAAAATTGGAAGAAAGTCCTAAGCTTTTTCCAAATAGTAAAAGTAAAGCCATTGTAGCCCCAACGATGGGTCCACTGACATACCAAGGCCAGGGTGCTAATAAAAATTCCATTGTCGTGAAAGTTATTGATAATTATATAATTGAGTAGATGAATCATTTAGCAGTGTGTCGATAGTATCTAACATTAGACACTATCGACAAGCACTATCTTATAAGTTAATTTTTTTCCATGCAGTAAATCCTCCTGCAATATTGTGTATGTTTTTAAACCCATGATGTGCTAAAATTAGAGAAGCTAAGTAGCCTCTAAGTCCTTTGGCACATGTAACATAAATAGGTTTTGATGGGTCAATTTCATCTAAACGTTCTCTTAGAATATCCAGAGGAATATTCAACGCATTTGGATGTATAATTCCAGCGTTTTCTAGTTCTTGTGGATTTCTAACATCTAGAATTGTCATCTCTTCATTTGATTCGAATGCCGCTTTTGCAACACTAACATTTACCTCTTTAAACAATCCTTTTTGAGCATTTTGAGCTACAAATCCAGCCACAATAACAGGATCTTTTGCTGGAGAGAAAGGAGGGGCATAGGCTAGGTCTAAATTTGGTAAATCTTCAATAGTCAATTTTGCATAAATAGCAGTAGCTAATACATCTGTACGTTTGTCTACCCCTTTTTCACCAAACAATTCAGCTCCCAAGATCACATGAGTATCTGGAGTATAATAGATCTCAATATACATGTCTTTACCTCCAGGGTAGAAACCAGGGTGAGAGTTGGCAATAATAAATGTAGATGCATACTTTATGCCTTCTCTTTCTAAGATTTTCGGCCCTGCTCCAGTTCTAGCGATAGTATGATCAAACATTTCCATGATAGCAGTTCCATAACCACCAGGGAAAGTTTCGTTTGCACCAACAGCATTGGCTCCAGCGACTCTACCTCCTTTGTTAGAGTGAGTACCCATTGGGAACCAACCTTCTGAATTGGTTACAATATTTGGTATAGAAGCACAGTCTCCAGCAGCATAGATATCTGGTAAGTTGGTTTCCATTTTTTCATTAACAACCAAGGCTCCGTTAGGGAGGTGAGCAGCACCTTTTGACGTCAACATCTCAGTGATCGGTTTTACACCAATAGACATGATGAGAAAATCGGAAGGGATGACTGTTTCATCACTTAAAGTTAAGTCACCATTTTCATTAATTTTAACCACAGATTTTCCTAGTTCTAAACGAACTCCATTTTCTGATAGTACTTTCTCACCCATTGTGGCAAACTTATCGTCCCAAGGTCCTAAGATATGTTGACCTAATTCTACAATAGTTACCTTTTTGCCAATCTGAACTAAATTTTCAGCTGTTTCTAAACCAATTAATCCTGCTCCAATAATGGTGATATGTTCAGCTGTGTCTAAAGCATTTGATTTGATGATTCTATCAAAGTCTTCAATTGTTTTGGCATGTGCCCACTCCTGATAATCAGTAATTCCTTCAATTTGTGGAGTGATGGCAGTACCACCTGTTGCATACACTAATTTGTCATACTTGTATTCCCCTTTTGGAGTGTATACAGTGTGAGACTCCGGGTCAATATTTGTTACCGGTTCCTCTAAGTGTACATCTATATTAAATCTTTGGCGTAATAGATCTGGCTTTACCACCAAAAGTTTGTTTCTATCTTTAATTCTTCCTGAAAATGCGTAAGGAATACCACAAGTTGCATAGCTGATATTAGCTGTTTTTTCAAACAAAATAATCTCAGCATTTTCATCTGTTCTTCTTGCTTTTGCAGCAGCAGATGGACCTGCAGATAAACCTCCGATAATGATAATACGTTTCTTGTTATCCATTTTCAAACTCTATTTTAATCGCTTATTTTTTTATGATGTTACAAACGTAATAGAGAGAGGATTTTGAAAATGTGACAATTGTTACACAAATGCTTTCAATGTTATGAATTAAACCATTTTTCGAATTCATTAACAACTCACCCAATAAATTATGTGATTCTTATAAATTAATCCATTAAAAATTATACTTTTTGAAAATTGTTTTCTTTCTTGTAAATAACTCTACTTGTACTTGTATTCAATAACATTGATAACTACAAAAAAATATACTAACGGTTTTTTCATCATCATCCTATGCTATCTATTTGTCTTTGCACCTGTGCAAGCTTCTGACACACATCGAAAAGGGATTGATATATTGAAAAAATATGAAGATAAGTGTTACGAGCATATTCGCACTGCTTCAGATTCGACATTATTCTACGCGACAAAAATTCTTGAAGTCAGTAAGATGATAGAAAGTAAGCAGTGGGAAAGTGTCGCTTATCAATTCATGGGGTCTTATTACATCAAGAAAGGACGCATGGCCGTTGGTTTTGATTACGAGTTAAAAGCATTAACGATTTCTGAATCCTTAAAAGATTGGGCTGATGTAGCAACTATCAGTAACAATATTGGTGTATTCTATTTTAGAGACAAAGATTATCGTAAAGCCATAGAATTTTACCATAAGGGTTTAACATCGATCAATAGATTTATGGCTGAATCGGATACCATTCTATTACATCAGAGAGAAAATCAGGTATCGATGATGTTTAATATCGGAGAAGCCTATACTATTCTAAACGAGAATGATTCTGCTTTGTATTACTTGAATGAGTCATTTTTTGAGTCTTTAAAGTATGGTTTTAAAGAACAAGAGTTTTATGTTATTGCAATTCGTTCTCGCGTACTTTTTAACCAAGGAAAGGTAAAACAAGCGATTCAAGAAATACAAGAGGCATTAGCTTATTTCAAGGAGAACAATAATTTTGATGCTTTTTGTGAGTATGAAATCTGGTTGGCTGATTATTACCTGACATTAGATCGGTACATCCTCGCTAAAGAGAAAGCATTAGATGTTTATAATCGAGCAGATATAAAAGACAGCGACTTCTGGAAAATGGAGTCGTCCAAAATGCTATACCAAGTTGAATATAAGAGAAACAATATTGAAAACGCATTCCATCACTATAAAGAATATCAAACAATAAAAGAACAAATTGATAATGTTGATATCAAAGAGAGGATTGCTAAGATCAAAGAAAATTATTCGTCAGAAAAAAGAGAATCGGAGATTTCATCTTTAAAGACAGAGCAAGAGTTAAATCAAAAGGTATTAAAGCAACAACGTCAGTTTATTTTTGTGATGGTTTTGATGTTCCTTTTGATGGTACTAGGCATTTATCTTCTTTTAAAATTTTACCTCAATCTCAAGAAAGCATACAGCCATATTACTGAGAAAAACAATGAAATTGAGGCCCAGAGGGAAGAAATCTTAGCACAAAAAGACCATTTACAAGAATATGTAAAGCTATTAGATACTAAGAATAAGCAAGTGCAATCGGGTATCAATTATGCGAAAAGAATACAGTCTGCGACTTTACCATCAAGAAGAAAGATGGAGAAGTTGTTAGACGACTTAATGATCTTCTACAAGCCATGTGGAGTGGTTTCTGGAGACTTTTATTATTACTCAGGGAAATTATATAAAAACAACGAACGCCTAAGTATAGTTGCCTCTATTGATTGTACGGGGCATGGGGTTCCAGGTGCTTTTATGTCCCTTATTGGTAATGGTATTTTAAATGAAATCATTAAGGTGAAAAACATTCATTCTCCAAAAGAAATACTTGAAGGATTGCACCAACGTTTGCAAACAACCTTAAGTCAATATGAAACTTACGGAGTGCAGGACGGTATGGATATTACGGTGGCTTGTATCAACTACTCAAGAAAGATAGTAACCGTAAGTAGTGCTAAAAACTCTTGGGTTTACTTCCAAAATGGAAAACAACAGGTGGTTAAAGGTGACCGAAGAAGTATTGGTGGAATGGATACAAGATTTAATAGTTTTATTAACCATGAGATAGATATCTCTCAAGGAAGAACTAAATTCTACTTCTATACTGATGGCTACCAAGACCAGCTAGGAGGGCCAAAAGATAGAAAGTTTATGGCCAATAACTTTAGAAACTTGTTGGAAGAAATAAAAGATTTACCTGTCAGAGAACAAGAAAGTGTTCTTGACACTACACTGAACAATTGGAGGAAATATCAAGGGGAGCCGCAAACCGATGATATTTTAATATTAAGCTTTACTGTAGAATAATTTAATTACTCTGATTTTTTCGCTCACAACTACTATTTGATGAAATTTCTGATATACACCCTTATCATTTTTTCTGCTACCTCTATTTATGCAAGCGAAATTGATTCGTTGAGGACAGTTTTTGAGAATTCAACACCGTCTAACAAGTTTAGTACGGGTAGCCAATATTATAACCAGTTACGTTATTCAAAACCCAATGATGCCGTTAGTGGCCTTCAAAAATTGATTTTTGAAGCAGAATCAGCGAATAATATTAATGCTGAAATTGACTTATATGATATTTTGGCAAAGACTTATCTTATTAAAAGAAAGTTGGACAGCCTATACTTCTATTTTGAAAAAGTAGAGCAACTATCAAAAGAGTCAAATAACAATGCAGGCTTAGGTAAGGCATATTCTGGGTTTAGCCTTTATTATAATATCAAAAATAAAGAAGAATGTTTGACGTATTTTGATAAAGCGGTTCAAATATTCAAAGAAGAAGGGATGGAAATTCCATTGGCAGATATTTATAATTCAACAGGACTCTATTATAGAAATCATGGTAATTATGATGAAGCGATGGAACTGTTTAAGAAAGCTCGTTTGATTTATGAACTACATGACCATAAAATGGGTCTATTTAAAGTAGTCAACAACGAAGCTTTAATCTGGAAAAACTTATCAGTTAAAGACAAAGAACTGTTTAAAAAATATATATACAAAGCCATTGAAATGTTCAAATTGGCAGAGGAGTATTCTATAGATTTAAACAACAAACACTATCAGGCTACAGTGGTAACAAATATTGGAGGAGCCTATGATAAGTTATCGAGTCAATTAGATCCGAATACAGAAACTGAGGCGATCTTAGAAACAGTAGACTACAGAATTAGATATTTTAAAAAAGCTCTGCAATTACGTAATGAACTCGGCCAAAATTGTTTTAAAATAGGTATCTATCCATCCATAGCAGAGGCGTATAGAGAATCCAAGAAATATGATAGTGCGATGCTTTATATTAATAAAGGGATTGCATTAGATGCAGAATGTGAAACAAAAGATGAAGATTTACTCTATGTGATTCAAGGCCATATTGAGTACGATCAACAACATTATAACAAAGCAATCACAGCGTTTAAAAAGAGTATCGCTTTATCTAAAAAGACAAAAAATCTAAAAAATGAAGTAGGTACAACAGGTATGTTAGGTCAGGCTTATTTTAATGTAAAAGACTATAAGAATGCTTATCTGACAAATCGAATTCATGATAGTTTATCACAAGCATACCTGAATCTTGAGAAATTTGAAAAGATAGCCAAGCTTGAGGCAAATTATGAAGTCGTTAAAAAAGAAGAAGAGAAGCTTAAGGCTCAACTGACTTACAATGAAGAATTAGCAAAAAAGCAGAATCTTATTCTTTTCTCAATTATACTCATTATCACCTTTGCAGGTGGAGGTGTCTTTTATTACAAGAGCTACAAGGACAAAGACAAAGAATATATATTGTCAGAGGGAAAAAGGGTAGTAATTGAACATAAGCAGAGGTTACTTATCGAGAATGAGAAAAGGTTAAAGGAATTGGATGAGTTTAAATCCCGCTTCTTTTCCAATATATCTCATGAGTTTAGAACCCCTTTAACGCTTATATTAAGTGCAGTAACGGAACTTAGAACAAAAAGTAAGCATAGTCCTCTACACCTTAAAACAATCGAAAGACAGTCAAAACAGCTATTAAGCTTAATCAATCAGATATTAGACCTTTCTTCTTTAGAGAACAATAAAAAACAGAAGGTGAAACTGTCTGAATATAGTATTAATGATACTTTCAAAGTCATGTTAGGTTCATTTGAATCTTTTGCGGAACAGAATGAGGTGAACTTCTCTTGGTCTGTCTTATCAGAAGATAAAAAGGCGCTGATGGATCTCGATAAATTGACCAAAGTGATCAATAATCTAGTTTTCAATGCCTTTAAGTTTACACACCCTCAAGATGAGATCAATGTAACTTTGAAGGAGAAGAATGATCGACTGTCTATTGAGGTATATGATACTGGTGAAGGTATCCCTGCTGCCAACTTGGATAAAATATTTGATCAATATTATCATTCAGAATCTGGTTTAGCGGCTAGTAATGGGATTGGACTTGCATTAACATCAGAATTGATTAAAACAATGGGTGGTAGTATTAGTGTTGATAGTTTAGAAGGACAGTGGAGTAGGTTCACCATTAATATTCTACTTCGAAAAGAAGACTTTGAGGCGGAAAATATTGATGTTGAAATCATAGAACCTGTTCAGTTAGAACCTGTCATTTCTGAAAGTTCTACTACGACTCTTGAAAAGACATTTGATGTGAAGTCAAGCCAAGTAGAGGTGATCGATGCTCATTTACCAACAATTGTTGTGATTGATGATAACAAGGATATTCTTCAATATTTAGAAAGAATGTTGAATGATGAATACAACGTAATTACAGCAGAGAATGGTGAGGTAGGTATAGAACAGACCTTACGCTACGCACCAGACCTTGTGATATCCGATTTAATGATGCCAAAGGTCAACGGTCTAGAGGTACTGGATAAACTTAAAGCAGAAGTTGAATCATCTCATATACCTGTCGTATTACTGACCGCAAAAGCTGATTTAGATACTAAGTTAGAAGGGTACTCATTAAAAGCAGATGCTTTTGTGACAAAACCTTTTGAGAAGCAAGAGTTATTACTGCAAGTAAAAAGTTTGATCAATAATAGAAAGCTAATTCAAGAGAAATTCAGTTCGAATTTTATGCTGAAGAAGGAAATAGCAGACCTACCATCTGAAGATGAGAAGTTAATTAAGAACCTTACTTCTTTTGTAGAAGAGAACTTAGATAATACCGATTTATCCGTTGATGAAGTTGCCAATCACTTAGGAATGAGTAGGAGTCAGCTGCATCGAAAAGTGAAAGCAATCTCGGGACAATCAAGTAGTGTTTTTATAAGAAACATCAGGTTAAGATATGCTCATGAATTAGTTTTAAATACGGATCTTACCATGGCGGAGATTTCTTTTAGAACAGGATTCAATACTCCGAATTATTTTACAAAATGTTTCAATGAATATTATCACATAACACCGAACACTTTAAGAAAAGAAGTGTCCTAAGAAATTGTATAATTTAAATCCAACAATCGATTGCAATAATTATATTTCAAAAAAATATGTTCGTTAAGTACCATATATTTAAGAAAATAATGAAAAATACCTACAAATGGTTATTGAAAAATTCGTTGAAAATATGAATATTTGTATATACTCAAAAAGAAAAAAAATTTAAGTCAAATAAGTAGTTATATAATATCCTCTTGTCGTAGGAGGATACAGAAAGAATCCGCTTCATGAGCGGATTTTTTTGTTAAAATGATCTATTAACAATAATAGTGTAACTATGTGTGTATGATGTTACGTATCAAAGATTGATTTGGATAAACCCAATATGACTACAACAAAAGTTTAACGATTTATATAACAACATTTATTGTTGATGACCTATTATGAAAAAGATAATTTTAGCTACGGTTTCTTTCTTAACAATGTTAATGGTGAACGCGCAAGATGTAGAAGGCATTAAGATTGGGCAAAGCAAACAGAAAGACAAAATCGTATCGATTAAAGGAAATACATATCAGATAATGCCAGTGGAGTCTGATGACTCCGAATTATGTTTAGGCGTAATGATTATGCCGGTGAACAATGATACCTTGGTACCTACAACGTTAAATAAAACACAAGTAGACCAATTTCAATCATCAATGGAAGAAGAATTTGATGTAGCCTTTGATTCTGTATTGGTTTATGATGAAGCAACCATGATGTTTGCCAAAAATAAGGGAGTAGAGTATGAAATTAATATAGAGAAATCTGATGATCAATACGATGCTTTTTTCGTGATTTGGTATAAAGAATTAGAGGAGAACTTAAAAGCATCCACTTCAGTTGTTCATCCTTAATAATTCCTTAGTTTTGTACCCATAAACTTCAAAAATTAATGATTTATGGGTGCAATAATGAATTTTGCTATTTTTCCAATAGACAAAGGTGATCATATTGGAGAATACGTTTCTAAAGTAGTACAACATATTAAAGACTCTGGTCTTACATATCAGTTTTCTCCTATGGGGACGGTAATCGAAGCTGAAACGGTTACTGAATTATTAAAGGTAGTAGACGATGCTTATAAGATTATGGATCCCATCTCTGACCGTATTTATTGTGTAATGAACATGGATTACAATAAAAATAAATCAGGGATGATTAAGGCAAAAACAGAATCTATTGAGAAAAGAATAGGTAAAGTTTAGGCTGAAATAAGAGAAGAGAACATTGGATGTTCTCTTTTTTTATTGAAAACATTTCCGAGCATAGGTAGTTAATTCTCTGTAACACTTATGTAGACCATGAAAAATTATCTAATAATAGGAGGGGCATCCGGAATAGGAGAAGCATTAGTAAAAACACTTGCAGAAAGTGGAAATAGAGTATTTGCAACTTATAATAAGACAATGCCTACGTTTGAGAACGAAAATACACATTACCAACAGTATGATGTACTTTCGGAGACCAATAACTTTGATCAGCTTCCAGATGAACTAAATGGAGTAGCATATTGTCCTGGTAGTATAAACCTGATGCCTTTTACAAGATTAACACCTCAAAGTTTTATTGATGATTTTCAGCTTCAAGTCAACGGAGCCGTAAAGGTTTTACAAGCAGTGATCAATAAACTGAGAAAATCACAAGGGAGCATTGTATTGTACTCAACAGTTGCAGTGCAGACAGGTTTTAAGTTTCATACTCAAGTAGCTGCATCAAAAGGTGCGATAGAAGGGTTAACAAAAGCATTGGCAGCAGAATATGCTCCAAAAGTTAGAGTAAATGCAATAGCACCATCATTAACCGATACTCCTTTGGCATCAAAATTACTTAGTGATGAATCAAAGAAGGAAGCGAATGCCAGTACTCACCCATTAAAGAGAATTGGTGAGGCTGAAGATATTGCAAGATTATCTGCTTTTCTTTTATCGGATCAATCCTCTTGGATGACAGGACAAATCTTGCATGTGGATGGAGGTATATCAACACTTAAATTATAATCATCATGTTTGGACTATTTAAAAAGAAATCACCCAAAGAAAAACTAGAAGCGAAATACAAGAAGCTTTTGGAAGAATCACATCGTTTGTCGCATACAGATCGAAAAGCTAGCGATCTTAAAATGTACGAAGCGAACGAAGTGCTAAAAGAATTAGAAAAATTATAAGCGGTTTAAATATCGTATTATGTTAAGGTTTGTGGTTATTAGATACCGCAAACCTTTTTTTAATATTATTTACTAATAAGATTAAATAATGATCAACATCACTTTCAATTAAATTAAACCACACCACTTTTGTTTCGCATTGGTTCCGCAAGGAATAACAGGGAATCTAGTGAAAATCTAGAACTGTACCCGCAACTGTAAAAGTTCAAAAAGTCATTTTTCAATAGGCCATTGTAATATACGAGAAGGCGAAAAGTGAGAACTAAGTCAGGAGACCTACCAAGCATTTATTTTTTAGACAAAACTTCGGGAATAAAGTTTGAAAAATTTCATGGTACCACTTGGTAGATCCCCTCTATCGAAGAAATATAAGCTTACCTAGAGTTTTGTCACCTAATTTTTATTATTAAAAGCAAAGTGATGAACAAACAATTTACAAGACAATCATTCTATTTCGTAATACTCTTATTATTTGGACTATTCAGTTGTGATAAAGAAGAGGCATCAATCACTGCATATACTGTTGATTTTGATTGTAATGGTGGTACAAAAATAGAAAGCCAAGAAGTTTTAGCGGGCGAAAAGGTGACTACGCCAACGGATCCTACGAAAGAGGGTCACGAATTTTTATATTGGACGAAAAATGATCAAGAATACGATTTTTCAAAAGAAGTAGTTGATGATTTTACATTAACGGCGTTATGGGAAGAAATCGAAGTCACTTATCAAGTCACATATAAATTTGACAATGGACAAGAAGATAGTGTAGCTACTGTCATCGAAAATAATCTATTAGAAGCTCCTCAAATCCCACTAAAAGAAGGGTTTATCTTTAAATTCTGGTCTGAAGATGGTGCTGAATTTAAATTTGGAGAGGCTGTAACTTCTAATATTGAACTGACGGCAATTTATGAAGAAGTCATTGATCAGTATGTTGTTTCCTTTGACCCAAATAATGGTGAGCAAATGACATTAGTAACGGTCGATGAAGATACTGAAGTAACTGAACCTGAAAATCCACAAAAGGAAGATTATGAGTTTCTAGGATGGTTTTTAAATGATGAACTTTATGATTTTACTTCAAAAGTTAATGGTGATATTACTTTAATAGCAAAGTGGAAAATCGTAGCAGGAGAAACTACATTTGAATATGCGACCATTTCAAGAGATGATTTTAATAGTTTAAGTAACGGGGATCATATTATGGTAAAAGCTCAACTCAATTACCTATCTAGAGGTTGGGCTTGGGGTACTGAGGTTTACCTTGTTGATAATAAAGAAAATAGCTCAAAAGACTTATATAGCCATTCAAACTACGGAATGTTCACTTTCCCATTATCAGTAGCAAGCGATGACCCAATGATGGGCGGTACTTATGTATTTAATCTAGTAAAAGATGTTTACATGTCATCACCTCAATTAGGTTTTGGATATATGCGAAATGAGGAATTTGATGAAACGGGAACTCCTGCTTATGATGGTGGAAAATGGAATGCACCTATGCGTTACGGAATCGAGTTTTTCGATGAAATTATTAGAGGTAACGTTAGAGAAGTGAATTATTCTGCTGAAAAAGGTTTATCAGTAGTTGTTGGTACTGAGGAAGTAATGATTAAAAAGAGAGTGGAGGATGGCCAAGGGAATATCACATACGAGAATTTATCCGAAAGTGATACATCTTTATTTGACGACCATCTAGAACAGAATAGATATATCTACACTATCCAAGTAGAAGGTGAAACAGTTTCTGTTTTAAACAAAGATACATTGCAAGTTTACGCTTCAATCTTACCCTAAACACTAACTAAGAGGGAATACGTAAAAGTATTCCCTCCAAACGATTCTAATTATGAAAAATATTTTAAAAATACTTCCAGTAATACTCATTTTTGGGTGTGATAATTCAGAGATTGAAGACACAAGCTATAAACATATTGATAATCCAGATGCACAACCTTATATCTCAGAGGTAATAGATTTCAAACCTGCTCCCGGTCAGTTTATGAATAAGGTAGAAAATGATTTTGAAGCAGCAGAAAACATTGTAGGTAATACAGATCAATTTATCTCATTAGGTGCATTTGGAGGAGAGGTAACCTTTAAATTTGATCACTCGATCCTTAATAAGGACGGAAATGATATAGCCATTTATGCTAACTCGTTTGAAAACTCCAGTGAACCTGGAATTGTTATGGTATGTCAAGATTTGAATCACAATGGCTACCCTGATGATAATGAGCCTTGGTACGAACTGAAAGGATCAGAATATAATGCATCAACGACAAAGCATAATGTGAGTATCACTTACTACAGACCTACGGAAAATGATCATATTATTCCATATAAAATGGAATGGAATGGAGAAGAGCAAACAGGTGAGTTCGATTTGACAGCAATAATTCCTTATCATGATCAACCTATGTTTCCAACATGTTATTTAACAGATGAGATTACATTTTCGGGAACATTATTAGCCTCTAATGTGATAAAAGAAGGGGACATATATTATAATCCTAAATACGAATGGGGATATTGTGATAATGCAGGATATGAAAATGAAGGAATACTAAGAAGTGCAGATGTATTTGATATTTCTAATGCAGTTGATGATAATGGACAAGCTGTTCATTTGATCGCAATTGATTTTGTAAAAGTGTATACAGCAACTTTTGATAATTCGGGTTGGTTGGGAGAAAGATCAACAGAAGTATTTAAAGCCGCAGATATTTCTTTACTAAGTGATGAAGAGTAAGCTTTTCTTGTGTGGCCTCTTTCTATTCTTTACTTCTTCTACCTTTTCTCAAACATTTGATACAGCAAGAGTCTTAAATGAAGTAGAAGTAATTGGACAAAGAGTTACAGAGAGAATTAGTTTTAAGTCAACCACCATAAATAAAGAAAGAATACAGGAAAATCTCTCTGCATCTTTAGGGGAGTTGTTGACTTTAAATACTCCCATTTTCATTAAAAGTTATGGTGCTGGTGGAACTGCAACACCGTCTTTCAGAGGAACAGGAGCTAGCCATACCAAAGTATATTGGAATGGGATCAACTTAAATTCACCAATGCTAGGTCAAGTAGACTTATCCTTATTTCCTGTGGCATTTACAGATGAAGTAACGGTAAACTATGGAGGGTCGAGTTTATTGTATGGTACAGGAGGTTTGGGTGGTGGTATCCAAATGAATAGTAATTTAAATTGGGATGGTAAGACTCATGTATTACTATCCCAAACGGCGAACACATTGCAAAATTATATAAGCAATGCCAGCGTCACTTTAGGGAATGAAAGAATACAGAGTACAACAAAAGTATTCTATAAGGATGCTGGTAATTACTTTACTTTCGTCAATCCATTACAACCTGGTAATCCCACTTGGGAAAACAATCATTCTGCACAAATACAATACGGGGTTTTACAGGAAGTAGGTTGGAGAATAGATGACTATCAACAAATAAAGTTAGATTTTTGGTATCAGGAAAGTGATCGGGAGTTAACCCCTTCAATGGACAGTCAGGAAGGTGATTCATGGCAAAGTGATGCCTCAACAAGAGTATTACTTAATTGGAATTATAATAAAAACGATTTGACTATCGATGCATCCACCGCCTTTGTACAAGAATCACTTTGGTACCGGAAAGAGTTGAATAATGATGAAAATCCAAAACTAAGCACATCAGATAGTAAAACGTATCAATGGCATAATCATTTACGAAGTGATTATCAACTATACGAAAACTTTACAATAAAAGGTGGTGTAGATTTGGTTATGGATCAAGTGAATAGTAATGCTTATCAATCCACTCAAGATACTACGAGTCATTTGGTTCATCAAAATACTTTAGATGTTTATGCAGGTTTTGATTGGTGGGTGCTACCTCATCTATCGATCAGTACATTATGTAGGCAAGAATGGATTGATTTTAACCAAAAGCCATTTTTACCCTCTATTGGTGTAGAATATAATCCATATGAAAATGATTTCTGGCAGCTTTCCGTAAGAGGGAATAGTTCTAAAAATTTTAATGCTCCTTCTTTAAATGATAGATATTGGTACCCGGTAGGAAACCCTGATTTATTACCCGAAGAGGGGTGGACCCATGAAGGTACTTTGGAAATAAAATATCAGGATGAAAATTGGTTGTTCAAATATGAGTGTACAGCTTTTAATAGTTTAATTAATAATTGGATCATTTGGAAGCCAGCTGTCAGTAATTTATGGAGACCTGAAAACCTAAAAAAAGTACATAGTAGAGGAGTTGAACAAATCATTACCACTTCTTATTCTAAGGACGATTTTTCTATCCTTTTGTATGGATCTTTATCCTTTGTGAAATCTGAAAGTATTGAGGCTTACGATGAGTTGGACAATTCAGTAGGGAAGCAGTTAATCTATACACCGGTGGGTTCTTTTCAAGGGTATATACGCTGTAATTATAAATCAATATATACAATTATTGAGCAACAAATGTATGGTAAACGATATACTCAAAGTGATGGTAGTGAATATTTACCACCCTACTATCTCACCAACTTGGTATTAGGAAAGCAATGGAATTTAGGATCACATACGATTGATCTAAAAGGTAGAATTGAGAATGTTTTTGGATATTATTATCAATCAATAGCAAGAAAACCAATGCCCACTCAAGTATATCAAATCAGTCTAACCTATAAAATATAAGTGATGAAAAAGTTAATGATGGTTTTTCTACTTTTAGTAGGTTGTAATGAAGTAGAAGATAGTATGCCAATTTCTGATGAGAAAGAAATACCAGAATCTCTACAATTGACGGATGGAGTTTTTGTAATTAATGAAGGGAATTTTGACTGGGGACATGGTACACTATCACATAAAAAATACGATTCGGATACGGTCTATAATGAAATATATAAGCAAGTAAATAGTTTCGAAATAGGTAATGTCGCTCAATCCATGACAATTATCGGAGACCTAGGGTATATCTGTGTAAATAATTCCTCAAGAGTTGATGTTATTGAAACAAAAACATCGAAGTGGGTGGATAGAATAGATCTACCGAAAAGTAGTCCACGCTATCTTTTACAGATTGATGAAAGGAAATCTTATGTAACAGATTTATATGCTGACCGTTTTTATGTTGTTGACCACAATAATTTCTCACTTTCCAAAGAAGTAAAAGTAAGTGGATGGACGGAAAAAATGTGTCTATTGGATCAATATGTTTATATGACTGTTACCAGAACGGTTTTCGATAAAAGGCAAGGAGGACAGTTATTACTTAAAATAAATAAAGCAACAGATCTAGTTGAAGATAGCCTTGCTTTGCCGTATGGTCCGATTGATCTTCAGAAAGATAAAAACAATAAAATTTGGATACTTTGTAATGGTGGACTGGATAAAGAAGATGCCGCCATTGTAAAGGTAGATCCCAAGACTTTTACTATACAAGACCAGATAACTTTCACAAAGGATGACTATTTGAGTATGCCTTCAAGGCTTAGAATCAATAATGAAAAAGATGAGTTATTCTATATAAGAAAGAATATTTACAGACTGCCTATAGATAATTCTCCTTTAACCCCCGAATTAATGATAGAAAAAGGGAAACGTTTATTTTATGGTCTAGGAGTCTCTCCACATAATAACGATATCTATGTGACAGATGCTATCGATTATGTGCAAAAAGGGTGGGTCTTCAGATATTCTCAGATGGGAGTAAAGTTAGATTCTTTTCAAGTTGGGGTTATTCCTAATGAGATTGTCTTCCAATAATTTACTCTATTTGATGAGTAAAACTTTATACTTGATATTATTCTTTATCTAAAATTGATGTATATTCATTACTACAATTCATTAACCTAACTATCTCATAAATGGATTTAACGCAGAATAAAGAAAATGCGATAGCTTTCTATCGAATGGCTTATGAAGGTAACCCCAAAAAAGCAGTGGATCTTTATGTTGGTGATCAATACATTCAACACAACCCTGATGTAAGCGATGGACTTACGGGCTTTATAGAGTACTTTGAAAGAATGCAAAAAGAATACCCTGAAAAGTCTATTGAATTTGTAAGATGTATAGCTGAAGGAAATCTTGTTGCTTTACATACCCATCAAACATGGCCTGATGATGACCAATATGTAACTATGGATTTCTTTAGGTTTGATGAGAAGGGAAAAATTTGTGAGCATTGGGATGCAATACAACAGATTCCAAAACAAAGTGCCAACGACAACACTATGTATTAAAAGAACCGATCAATTATTTAATTCTCTTCAAACTACTTCTACATGTATACGCAACGAAATTATTCCATAGGAACAATGGCGTTATGGACAAGAAGGTACATTTATATGTTCTTGTTTATATCTGCTATACCTACGGCTTTATATGTTTTATTGGATTGGAAGTTTATCCACCTACCTTGGTTACCTATTGCTCTAGTTGGTAGTGCGCTTGCATTTATCATTGGTTTTAAAAACAATGCATCCTACGGAAGGTTATGGGAAGCAAGAAAAATATGGGGAGGAATTGTAAATACTTCTCGATCTTTTACCATTATGGTCAATGATTTTATTACCAACCAATATGCAGATAATGATCTATCACAAGAAGAGTTATTTGCGATTCGAAAAACAATTATACTAAGACATATAGCATGGATGACTTGTTTAAGACATGCATTGAGAACACCAAAACCTTGGGAGATGTCTCATATCAATGCTTCTGATAAAGAATATATGGATGATATTGTTATCAATGAAAGGAAATATACTTTAAAAGAAGAACTGACAGGATATTTATCTGAGGAAGAAATTAATCACGTTTTAAGTCAAGGAAATAAGCAATCGGCTTGTCTAAACCTTCAATCAAAACATTTAAGAGTCTTACAAGAAGATAAACGAATTTGGGAATTCTCATTCTTAGAAATGGAAAAACAAATTATCGAGATGTTTGCACTTCAAGGTAAATCAGAAAGAATAAAGAACTTTCCATATCCTCGACAATTTGCAACGTTGAATAGGTTTTTCGTTTGGATTTTTGTGCTACTATTACCTATTGGCTTAATCAATGTTTTTGATGAAATTGGTTTAACAATTTTAAAAGAAAATTCTACTAATTGGTATGGATATCTTGGGAATTATTTCGCCTGGTTAACGATACCCTTTAGTATCGTTATCTCTTGGATTTTCTTTACAATGGAGCGAATTGGAGAAGTTTCTGAAAACCCATTTGAAGGAGTAGCCAACGATGTGCCAATAACAACAATGGCAAGAGGAATAGAGATAGATATTAGACAAATGATTGGTGATAACAAGGAAGAAATACCGTTTCCTATTGAACACCAAAGAGATATACAGATGTAATTAAATAATGAACAAACAACATATGATAGCATTAGTAACCGGAGCAAATAAAGGGATTGGATTGGAAACTGCTACACAATTGGCAGGGTTAGGTCATAAAGTTTATTTAGGAGCAAGAGATATTGAAAAAGGAAATGCAGCTAAATCAAAAATAAACAACTCCGAAAATATTGAAGTGATAGAGCTGGATGTATCAAAAGAAGATTCTATCCAAAAGGCTTTCGAAAGGATAAAACTTGAAAATGGCAGATTGGATATATTGGTCAATAATGCCGCGATAAACTATGATACATGGCAAGATGCATTATCGGCCGATTTGAACAATGTAAGAGAAACATTAGAAACTAATTTATTTGGTGCTTGGAAAATGATTCAAACATTTTTGCCTTTAATGCAGCAAAATAATTATGGTAGAATTGTTAATGTAAGTAGTGGATCAGGAGCCATTACCAATATGACAGTAGGGACACCGGGATATTCTATCAGTAAAGCATCATTAAATATCTTGACGATTAATTTTGCTCATATAGCATCGAATTACGATATCTTGATTAATTCTGTTTGTCCAGGTTGGGTAAAAACTGATATGGGAGGAGCAGGAGCGAACAGATCTGTAAGCGAAGGAGCTGAAACAATTATATGGGCGGCATTACTTCAAAAAGGAGCTGCTTCAGGAAAGTTTTTCAGAGATAAGAAAGAAATTCCTTTTTAGATGACATCCACTTAATAGCAAAAACAAAATGAAGAAATTACATATAATATAACGTCTGTATTAAGGTTAGGTGATAAACTGTTAAGTGAATTTACCAAAAAAGAATTAGGCTTACCGAATTTTTGAGCCTCAAAAGAAAATCAACAATGTATCAAAGTATTGTTGATTTTTTTATTTAAAAATAGATTAAATAAATCTATGATAATCAGTAAAATAATCTTATTTTCAATTTACAGAATTATATAACTACTGATTTATTTACATTTGTTTAAACAATTTATACTACTTAGTTGTTATCACAATTACTCAATTAATATTATTTGGTAACGATCACTCTAGACTTTTATGTTATCTAACTCCTTTTACCAGTTCAAACGAGAACAAAGAATTAAAGCTACGATAGATGAAGTGTGGGATTTCATTTCATCTCCAAAAAACCTTAAAGAAATAACTCCTGATTACATGGGTTTTGATATTACGAATACAGACATTCCAGAAAAAATGTATGCCGGAATGATCATCACCTATAAAGTGAGTCCAATGTTAGGCATCAAGATGGATTGGATGACCGAAATAACACATGTCAGGGATAGAAAATATTTCGTAGATGAACAAAGAGTAGGACCATATTCTTTATGGCACCATCAACATATACTAGAAGAAATAGATGGCGGTGTTTTAATGAAGGATATTGTTACTTATTCACCTCCTTTTGGTTTTCTTGGAGCGATTGCTAATTCTTTTATGATCGAGAAGAAACTAAAAGAAATTTTCCTGTACAGACGAAGAGTGCTTCGAAATAAATGGGGAGAATTACCAAAATACAATAATTATATTTTCGACTAAATTTATTAACCATGAAAAAATTAAGCTTACTCATTCTACTTTCAACGTTTCTTTTTTGCTTGGCATGTTCTGAAGGTGAACTAGAAACACCACAACCTACCACTCCTCCTACAACAAATGATCCGATGGATGATGATGACGATGATCAATCGGATGATATGGATGGAGATGCTGTCACTTACACTAATAGTGTATCAACAATTCTCGCATCCAATTGTAATTCTTGCCATAATGGGGCAAACCCTAGTGGAGGGCTAAGTTTGGATTCTTATACTGCAGCTAAGAACGGTACACAAAATGGAAATGTGTTAAGTAGAATAAGAGATGTAAACAATCCAATGCCTCAAGCTGGACTAATGTCAGAGGATAATATTAAAGCCATTGAAGATTGGGCAGAAGGAGGGTTCTTAGAATAATGTATAAATTAATATGTTTTTTATTCGCTACCTTTTTGTTTCATTATTCACATGCACAGAAGTTTATAACAAAAACAGGTGTTTGTGAATTTTCGGCATCAGTTCCAGCTTTTGAACCTATCGAAGCAAAATCGGAAAAAATGTTGGGTGTTTTAAATTCCGAGAATGGAGAGGTAGCTGCATTGGTAGAAATTACTACGTTCAATTTTCCTATCTCATTAATGCAGGAACATTTTAATGAGAACTACATGGATTCTCATAAATTTCCAAAGGCTACATTTACGGGTAAGATTAATGATTTCCAATTATCTGCTGACAGTACTAGAAGTAAGGTAAATGGTAAGTTGACTATTCATGGAGTGGAAAAAGGGATTGAAGCTGATATTGTATACTTAGGAACACAAGGTTCAGTATATGTTCGTAGCAATTTTGTCATCCGACCTGAAGATTTTAAGATAAAAATACCTAAAGTGATCACAAAGAAGATTGCTGAAGAGGTAAACGTAGAACTGATATTGAATTTAAAACCAAAAGAATGAAACAAATACTATTACTAACTTTTCTCTTTCTTTCCACTATTACAATCGCTCAAGATGACTTACTCAATGATTTAGAAGAGGAGGTAGAAATTGAGAAATTTGAATTACCAGCTTTCAAAGCGACAAAAATAATTAACGGACAATCTACCAAGCTGGCTAAGAAGAAAGACTTTCATCTGATTATTGCTCATAGATTTGGAAGCATTAAAGATGGAATTTCTACTTTTTTTGGTTTAGATAATGCCAACACTTACTTAGGTTTACTTTATGGGATTACAGACAAATTAAATGTAAGTATAGGAAGGGAA
Organism: Flammeovirga agarivorans; assembly: GCF_012641475.1. Classification (NCBI taxonomy): domain Bacteria; kingdom Pseudomonadati; phylum Bacteroidota; class Cytophagia; order Cytophagales; family Flammeovirgaceae; genus Flammeovirga; species Flammeovirga agarivorans. The sequence goes on from NZ_JABAIL010000007.1 coordinate 202,949, forward strand.
TCTTACCGAAAAACCGTCACAGGAGCTGTAAAATATAAATTCGTAGAACAGTCAGAAAAGATGCCATTACATATTGTAGGGTATGTCGCGATGTATGCCAATACACAACTATCGGATCAAACATTCCCTGATCTTACCAATGTAGACCGTTTAAGTTACCTCTATCAGCTGATGTTTTCTAGGAGATTCAATGAGAATTTATCATTGGAATTATCACCAAAGTTCATCCGACAAAATTTAAAGTATAGTGATTATGATGTCTATAACTATATGATTCTAGGAATAGGTGGAAGGTATAAAGTATCAAAAAGAGTAGCTATTACTGCAGAGTATGATTATAACTTCTCAAGACCAAGTGAAAACCCTTATCAGAACCCATTATCAGTAGGTGTTGATTTAGAAACTGGTGGGCATGTATTTCAATTGCTATTTTCAAATGGTCAATCTACTTTGGAACCTTCTTATCTAACTTATGCTTCGGGAGATTGGAGTGATGGAGAGATCTATTTTGGGTTTAATATTGTTCGAGTGTTTTAAACGGGCATAAATAAGAAAAAATACCGCATGTATATTTAAGTGGTTTTGCCATTTTATGCTTTGTTTCATCATTTTTTGTCAATGAATATAAATTATTTATCATTCGTGGAGGTCATCATGTTTATTTGTATTAATAACGAACTTCTCTAAATTTCATCGTAGATGAATCTTGATAAAATTTTACATATATTCATTTTAATATCCTTCAGCATTCTTACTGGTTGTAAAACTATTGAAAATAAGAATGAGTTACCCTTAAGACAAACATTTCAAGTAGTTAATACTGAGTTGATTACCCCAACATTAAGTCAAATTTCAGGTATAGCTATTTCAAATGGAAATGATAAAGTATGGGTACATGAAAGCACTGTAAATGACCCTTATATATATTCTTATAATGTCAATAATGGAAAATTATTAGATAAAATCTTTGTGCGCGGTACTTCAATAGGTTGGGAAGACCTTTCTACTAGTCACATAGATGGCAAAGTAATGATCCATATTGGTGATACAGGAAATCCTGATTTAAAGAGGGAATCTATCCAAGTGTACTCTTTTAATGAGTGCGATATCTTTGATAATTTTGTTGCACCAACAGTAAAAGAATACTTATATCCCCATAATAAACCGAGAGATATAAAAGGGTTAATAGTACATGAGTCCTCAGAACAATATTACTTCTTCTCATATGATGAAAGAGGTTGCGAAATCTTTACTATGCCAGTAGAAACAAAAAATGGTACTTTAAAGAAAGTAGGAGAGCTCAACCTGAAAAATGTAAGATCAGTAGATATCTCAGACAATGGACAACATTTGGCTATTATTGCAGATGAATCAGTACATATCTGGGATCTGAAAAATGATAAATCACTTATCTATAATTTAATGTATAACCATCCTATCTTTAGTAAGACTTCTATGAAGTCAGATTATAAGGGTGTGTGTTTTAAAGAAGATAATTCATTTATATTAATCAGTAAAGCAAAACATAAAGAAGCTTTAATACTAAGGAACTTTAAGCAAGAATACGTTAGTATGAACCTTTAAGCAAAACGCCACATAGATATTCAATTCTATGTGGCGTTTTTTTTATTTTGACCTTCTGATTACTGGATCTAAGTTCTGAAGAATTTTTGCTTTCAATTTACTGTCAATTTCCGGATGTTGTTGAATGTAATCATTCGTGATCTTTACTACTTCCTTTTCCGTTCTTTTACCTATCGAAGATCTGAGGTAATTGTATGGAAAGAATATATCACCCGTCTTTTGTACCTCAGGTAAGAGTTCTAAAATTGTGGGTATATGTTTTAATGATAATTTAGCCTGTAATGGATGATTGATATATCCTAACGCTTGTTCCACCCAGGGTTCGTTTCCTCTATTCTCCACCTTTTTCATATCCTCAATAAATTGATCCAATTGATCTTGTTGTTGACTACTACTTGGTAAAATATATTTTAGAAAATCTTGATAATACGATGCTTCAATTAAACTTTGGCAAACGACTAATTCCTCATCAGTCACTAACTGTTCGAGTCTCAATTTTTGTAATAAAGCAATTCTATTTCTATCATTTAGTTTTGGGGAAGTGTTCTTTTTTGTTAGGTAGCTTGAAAAGAAAGACTGATGCTTTTCAGTATGAGCAAATAATTTTAGAATATTAAAATAGAATGCCTTGATTTCTTTCTTTGAGACGGACTCCATTAATTTTTTAAAAGTGTCAAATTCATTATTAGTGATAACGATACGCTCTTTATCATTTAGATAATACCAATAGACCTCATTCAATTGGCTGGATAGCATATTTTTTAATAATAAATTATCTTCTACTTTTATTTGCTCAATAAGAAATTGTACATACACTTCGATATCTACTTTTTGATGAAGAAAATTCTCGAATAATGTACCATATGCTACGACAGCTTCAGTATCGGACAATGTATTGATAGAATTAATAACCTGTTCTTGCAATACTTCATCTAGTTCAAAATATCCGTATCCTTTTGCAGATTGATCTAAAGGGAAACCATTGATTTTAGAATTCAGCTGAATCTTCTGTTGATCTAATAATATATCTTCCTTGTTCACCTCTATGATTTGTGATGCATTCGGAACAGAGTATTGAATGGAAAGTAAATCTTCTTGTGAAGAAAATTGAAGTAAAGGCATCCCTTCCTTTTTTACCCAGCTATCAGCCCATTCTTTTAATTCTAATCCACTGGCAGTAGAGATCTCAGCAATTAATTGATCAAATGTAGCATTACTAAAGGCGTATTTTGATAAATAGGATTGCAGTGCCTTTTGCATATTTTCTGGCCCCACTACCTTTTCCAATTGTGCCATAACTACAGGAGCTTTGGAATAAATAATTGCTCCATATAACGTTCCTGCTAAGTTGAGGTTATCTAATTGCTGTTGGATCGGATGGCTCCCCGCAGTCCTGTCAACCACATAAGCTCTATTTTGGTGGGAGAGATAGAATTGAAGGTCGTGGTTTATTTCTGGATAGTTAGGTTCTACAGCTTTTGCAGCGATGAAATTTGCAAAAACTTCCTTGAGCCAAACATCATTAAACCATTTCATGGTGACCAAATTTCCAAACCATGTATGGGCGACTTCATGTGCAATTAACTGTGCTCTTCTTAAATGTTCAGAAGGTCCAGCATTTTCATCAAGAATTAAAGATGAGGCTCTATATTGTATCGCACCTACATGTTCCATTCCACCATATTGAAATGGAGGAATTAATGCAAAGTCTAATTTATGATATGGATAGGGTATACCTGTATATTCTTCTAGCCATTTGATCGAATTGACATGAAGGTCAAATATGGCTTTTTTATTATTATTGATCTTTTCATCGCTCTCCATATGTAGCATATGGAATTTTTGTTTTCCATCATTATAAACGACCTCTTCAAATTCACCTGCTACAAATGAAAAAAGATAGGTACTCATAGGTTGTGATTCTCCAAAAACGATTAAAGTTCTTCCATCTTCACTTGGTGTAGATTTTCCATATTCAGCACTTATAGCTTTCCAACTTTCGGGCATATCTAGGCTCAATAAGTAGGTAGCTTTTAAATCTGGTTGATCAAAACAGGGGAATAAGGTTCTTGCTCGGTCAGGAACAAGTAAGGTATACATATAGTTCTCCTTTCTATTAAGAGACTGATCGCCTGCCGTAAAATGAAATGAAATCTTATTTTTTCCTTCAGTTAATTTCTCAGATGGGATGACAATATGCTCTAGTTTGTAGCGGTAGTCACTCTGTTGATTATTGACAACAAGGTTAGTGATCTCGTTATTTTCAGTAGCAAAATCTAATAGTAAAGGATGGTCAGCATCTTTAATATCAACTTCTATATATGCTGTAGCTTGAATTTCTTCTTCCTTTAATTCAGGAAGGACAAAATGTAATTCATATCTAATATTGGATAAATTTTCAAAACGATGCTGTGCTAACGTAAGGCTAACACCATTCGTCTGAGGGAGATTCAATTCTTTTTTACATCCCATAATGCTAATTGATAAAAAAATTAGGAGTAATAACTTTCTCATATATGCTTGATTAATAATTTCTATAATCAAGATAGGAAAAGTAGAAAGTGAAAAAAACTTTTTTATTTAGCTTACAGAATTTAATTGACAGACCTTGTTCTACGATTCCTTATTCGTGACTTTAAAGGAATATAAATTCTGTGATATATAACTATAAACCACAGAAACAGCAATAGTAAGCATTTTTGATGGTGTAGGGTAAAAGCCACAGACATCAACAAATAACTTCATTAGAAAATAATTGATGATAATCGCTCCCACACTAATCTGAAAATATCGGAAAAACTGTACTCTTCCTCTAAGATCAGAATCTTGGAAGGTAATGTATTTTTGTAATAGGAAGCCAGTAGTTAACGTAATAGGGTAAACAATAAATAGAGCTGCAATATGAGGACTTACTGTAACAAATTCTAAATCCAAATTATGTTCATCCACACCGTAATGAAAGACTAAAAAGTATAAAACGATATCTAACACCAAATTACCACCTCCACATACAGCATAACGGTATGTTTTTAAAGGCATAAAAGGCTTGAAGATAAAATAGAATAAGTCAATCAGTTGTATAAATTTTTCTCTCATTTTGTATGAATTAGCCGACAAATATACAGATCTAATTGAATAGTTGGAACAAGTAGAGCTGTTAGAAATCCTTAATCATACCCTCTTTTTCTAAACAACTGCTTATGAGTGATAACAATGTTTAATGTCGTCTTTAAATCTTAGCTACGAATACCTATTTAACGTTAATATAAAAAAACAATAAATTCGTCTATTACCTAATACCTATGAAAAAGTTACTTAACATATTAATTTTTAGCTTATTAATTATCAATACTTCCTTTGCTTCAGATAATCAGTATAATGATAATAAACTTGATGATAAATACACTTTAGATATTTCGTCACTTAAGGGAAGAGTATTTTCTCAACCGAATGAGATCAAGGCAATTCTAAGCGAATACTTGTCTGTTCGAGAAGAAGGAAACATGGATTATGTTTACAATCCCGATAACAACGAATTAGTGATGTATTTTAAAGATGGTATTGATAAATTAGTAGTGACAGACTGTAAAGTTACAAGTCAGTTGACTAATGTTTACATGACCGTTAATGAAGATATCAAATTACATGTTGTGTATTATAATGATACAGATAATATCTTGGATGTACGCGTTAGAAAGTATTTTCCAGATTGGGAAAGATATTTCGAAGTTGTAACAGAAGAAAATAAATAATAAAAATATTTCAGGTAAAGCCTCCATTAATATGAAAATTGATGGAGGCTTTTTTTTGACCAAATTTTCTTGAAAAGACGTTTTTTGAATGTCCATAAAAGCATTATGAAACTACTATTGTAAATAAATGAATATGATTGATAACGATATTTAAAACGTTGATAAATAGGAATCTAAAAGGGTTTTTGGTCGTTTATGAGTTTGTATTTATAATTTTTTAATCTCATATACATGAAAAAGATTTTTTATTTATTCATTGCATTAAACGTGAATTTACTTCACACTATGCTTGCTGCTCCTAACGATAAAATTGCTCCAAATGGCAATGCCTTAACAATGGAAACAATAAAGGAGTTAAAAGGACAACATATTTCTGATGTTACCTTAATTTATGAGGTCATCGATTTCTATTTAGATATTCAAGAAGAAGGTAAAACAAAATACATTTATAATCCAGATACAGAAAACATCATTTTCTGGACAAACGAAGATTTTAAATGTTTAGAAATAAAAGAATTTAAAGATAGAGAAAATGCAACTAGCGTTAAGTTGCTATTAAATGATGAATACGAACTAAATATCATTCAACCAAAAGATGATATGGGCATCACAAAAGTATCATCAAGAACATTTTCAGAGAAACATAAGAAATTTATCAGTGTGATCACTTTCAAGAAAAAATAAGTAATCATTGGTACCAATAAGCCAGAATCTAAAATATAGGTTCTGGTTTTTTTATACTCTTCAGCCTATTCTATTTAATTTTATTGATTTTGGATTCTAAGATTATTATTAACTTCGCATCTTAATAAAATCAATCCTTCATGCATCCTAATAATTTACATAAAAAAGGTTACAATTTCGATAAGCTTGTAAAAGCACATCCTGCTTTAGCTCCATTTGTGATAATGGGTAAATCAGGTAGAAAAACGATCACTTTTTCTGATCCTAAAGCTGTGAAAGCTTTGAACTCAGCATTATTGAAATCGTACTATAAAGTTCAATATTGGGATATTCCAGAAGGATATTTGTGTCCACCAATTCCGGGTAGAGCAGATTATATTTTAAAAATTGAGGATATTTTAGAGCAAACCACTTCATTAAGACCTACAATGGTAAAAGGGCTAGACATTGGGTCTGGTTCAAATATCATCTACCCTTTAATTGGAAAAGGAATGCTAGGTTGGAGATTTGTAGGAACAGAAGTTGATGATGTTGCTATTGACAATGCCCTTGATATACTAAAAAAGAATAAGATTTCACCAAAAGAAATAGGTATCCGTAAACAAAAAAATATGGATAGTATTTTTAAAGGTGTGATAAGAGAAGGAGACAGGTTTGCATTTTCAATGTGTAATCCTCCATTCCATAAAAGTGCGGAAGAGGCTTTACAACAATCAACAAGAAAGGTAAAGAACTTAAACCCAAATAGTAAAGAAGTTACCCTAAACTTCGGAGGCCAAAGTAATGAACTTTGGTGTGAAGGAGGCGAACTTGCCTTCATCAAAAAAATGATTGATGAGAGTAAAGATTTTAAAGATCAAGTCATTTGGTTTACATCATTAGTTTCTAAATCAACGAATGTTGTTCCTATTAAAAAGCATATGAAAACAGTACGACCTGCTGAATTTCATGTTATCGATATGGGGCAAGGGCAAAAGAAAAGTAGATTTGTTGCGTGGACATTCCAAAGTTTAAGTAAATAACTTTTTTAAGGAATATGTCTAAGAAATCATCTTCATCTCATCCTCTTCATGGATACACCTTTATTGATCTGTTTGCAGGAATAGGTGGATTCCATTTGGCTTTGTCGAGTTTAGGAGCAAAGTGTTTATCTGCTGTAGAGTGGGAGAAGCGATGCCAAGTAACGTATGAAGCCAATTTTGGTATCTTACCACAAGGAGATATCACACAGGTGGATGAGAAAGATATTCCTACGCATGATATTCTATGTGCGGGTTTTCCTTGTCAGGCTTTTTCTATTTCTGGAAGACAAAAAGGATTTGAGGATACTAGAGGCACTTTGTTTTTTGATGTAGCAAGGATTATTCAATCTAAAAAACCTAAAGTTGTTTTTCTTGAAAATGTGAGGAATCTGATTCGACATGATCAAGGAAAAACACTAAAAACGATTTTATCAACTTTAGAGTTATTGGGTTATACGGCAAAAACAAAACTTCTGAATGCAAGAGATTTTGGATTGCCTCAAAATAGAGAACGATTATATATTGTAGCTTTTAGAAAAGATTTAGAAATAGATTTTTCATTTCCGATAGGAACACATAAAAAGGTGGCTTTGAAAGAGTTTCTTTTAGAAGATCCAAAGGATGGGAAGGTGATAGATCGTGATGATATCCGATTTTATAAAGACATTTCAGCTTTTGATATGCTAAAAGAAACAGAATACCCCAATAAGCCTATACAAATTGGGACTGTAAATAAAGGTGGTCAAGGCGAACGAATATACCATGAAAATGGTCATGCAATTACTCTTTCGGCGTATGGTGGAGGCGTAGGTTCTAGAACCGGTTTATATCTTGTAAAAGGTAAAGTACGTAAACTATCCCCAAGGGAATGTGCTCGATTGCAAGGTTTTCCAGATAGCTTCAAGATCACTTCAAAATTAACACAAGCATATCAACAATTTGGAAATTCAGTAGCTGTAAATGTAGTAAAAGCAATAGGAGATAAGATTAGTTTATCTCTAAATCAAAGAGATTAGAAAAACACCCCAAACGTCTTAATAAGACAAATGGGGTGACAGTAATTAATAATCAGTTTTACTTTTTATGAAGATACTGTATTATCATTATTGCTTTATGAATTTAATAGGACTGAACCCTTCAATCATTACAATGTAAATTCCCTTTTGCAATCCACTTACATCCAGAGATTGATGACTTGTTGATTGCTTCAAAATATTACCTTTTAAATCAAGTACTTTAATCGGTGTGTCTTCAGATAACCCTTTAATATTTAAACGGTGTTGCACTGGGTTTGGAGCCAAGTAGGGTTGCTCTGAAACCAACTGTTCTGAAGAGGTAATTCGACTATTACTGTCTTCATTCATAGTAAAATTAACGATATCCGACCAAGCTGACATATAGGTTGTATTCATTGCTCGAATTCTTACTGAGTAGTTTTGACCAGGCAGTAAGTTTGATATCCAAAACTCATCAGGGTCTACATTTTGGATATTATCAATAGTATTCCAAGCCTTACCTTCTTGCTTATATTGAATCCTATGGTATGTCGCATTATTTCCTTCTTGCCAAGTAATTTTTGCTGCATAAATATATGCAAGTACATCTGTAATTATTGGCTTCGAAACAGGTTGGTCATCATTGACAGTAACCGTACATGATTTGGTAAAACTACCATCTTCAGTTGTTGCAATAATTGTTGCAACTCCTGCAGAGATAGCGGTAATCGTTCCATTATCATCGACAGTAACCACACCAGTGTTATTAGAAGTCCAATTTACAGAATGATTACTAGCATAGGCGGGTAGTGTTGTTGCTATTAATGTTTCTTGGCTACCTGAATTTAATGCAATAGCGTCAGTAGACAATTGTAAGCTTTCTACAGGAGCCACCTCACTTGGTACTAATTGTCCATTTTTGTTATTGATAGCACCAATATTAGGAGAACCACTAAATAGATCAACAGGATTTCCATAAAAATCTTCTGTAGGATAGGCAGGGATATGGGCAAAAATACCTGTTCCTGCACTTGGTATTGGAGGCCCTACATTTAAAACACCACTATTTTCTGCTGGACTGTTTTTCTTTAATTGATACCCTAATGCATTTCTTGCACCTTCGGCATAAAATAAAGGATCAGCAACTACTTTGCTATTGTCAAGGTTAGAAAAATTATTGTGAACATCCCCATAAAATAGGTTATTTTGAACGTACAGCGTTTCTCCATGTGTATCAATTTTTACCTGTTTACCACCAATACGTCCCTTTTTAGCATAGAATACATTGTTGAAAATATATGTTGCCTTACCATCAATATCGATAGAAGTAGAATAGGCGCTATCCATATATACTGTATTATTATATATAAAATTCTGATCACTATAATGTGTTCCGGCAGGAACTACTTCATTAACCCATATTGTATGATTACTATTAGTCCATGAAGGATTTTCTCTCCAACCGTCATTGATCGATACATTAAATCTATAGATAGAATTTAAGTTACCACCTAAAATTTCAACAAATCCCCCTTCACAATCTTCCATATAATTGTATTGGATAAAGGTATTGACATTTTCATGATCTATATGAATACCATGAGAATCCAAATGTCCTCTTGTACTTAAACATTTGTTGTATTGAATCACTGTATTGAAACATCTCCAATTCCAAACCGAACTTCCTCTACCAGGCATTCTTGGGTCTTTACTTGAACCCGGACGATCAAAAATATTATGTTCGATCAAACAATTAAATGTTCTTATAGGAAGGATACTAGTGCCACCTAATTCAACAAATTCATTGTTTCTAAAAACACTATTATAATTTGCATTTAAAGAGTCATTACCAACTCCTGTATCTCCACCGTCGTGTTTTACATAGACCCCTAAACGTTGTATATCAGTAAAATAATTGTCTTCAACTAAAATGTTATTAATGTTTTTTTCTTCACCATTTACCGAATTCTTAGTGGAATAGAATTTAATACCTGAAACTTCTAAACTATTAAAGGCATCTTCTCCTTCTTCTTTTAAAATAGCTTTTGGTGCATATACATTTCTAATTATTGAATTTCGTATTATAAAATTAGAAAGTGATTTTGAACCTGAATTAACAATTTGAATCCCAAAAGCATCCAGTTCACTGACACCCTCTCTGTTGTCAATTCTTTCATTGTTAATTTCAATTCCATCAATAATAATATTGTCATTATTTTCAATCAACAACGCCTCTTGATAATCTCCACCGTTTTCATTTCCCACCACACCACTGATGATTGGTAACTCTCCATTACCATATGATGACACCAATAAAGGAGAATTTTCACTTCCTGATCCATTGACAATAAAGTGTCCATAAAAAGTATCTCCTTTTTCAAAAAGAATACTATCACCAACGCCAACAGAGGTTGCACTAATTTTTTCTAGTGATGCCCAAGGTGATGCAATACTACCGTTATTAGTATCATTACCATCATTACTTAAATAAAATGCTCTACTAGCTCTTGAAGTACCAAAAGCAACACTTCCTAAATGAGTTTTCCAAGCTGCATTTCCATTTGAAAATTGAACTCTAATGTACTTGGCTTTTGATGGAATTATGCCCGAATTTGAATAGATAACTTCTGCTCTGTACCCAAGATCAATAGTAAGTGAATTATATATTGAAAGTGCAGTAAAGTTTATATTATCTTCTGAATAATAAACATTGACATCAGCATTACCTACATCTCCAGCTACAGTGTATGTTTTTATATTTAATGTTTGAAGATTATTTACGGCATAGGTAACATGAGCATCTTCTACTGTAGATCTGACTAATCTATTATTATCATTATTAAAGTTGACTTCGCTATCTGTAGAAAGAATAAAGCCGGAATGGTCTACAGTTTGGTTAAAGTCAGTCAATTCATCTGTGTTAATACTATTTGGTAATTCCTTATATGAAATTTGAATGGCCCCCAATTGAGCTTTCCAAGATGCATCTCCTCCCGATATTACGATTTTTAAATAACTGTGAGAAAGGGTACTGGTAGGGGTGATGCTTTCAAGTGTTCTTAATGAGCTGTTATCACTTAAAAATGAGCGGTTTACATTGACTGAAGTATAATTTACCCCATCATTGGAACTCAATATTGAAAGATCTCCGGCATTCTGATCGCCATCGACAGACCAAAAGTGTAAATTGAAATCAGTGATTTCTGTAAAATGGTAAATTAATGAAGCATCCTCTGTAGAGCTCCTGACAATTCTACTTGAATCATTATTAAAATTGAGAGGGTTGCCATGATCTATTATTAGGTGATCCGAATGTTCATGAACAAACTCCAGTGATTCAAAGTCATCAGTGAAGGTTTGTGCAAAACTAGAAATGGATACACCCACGGTAAATAGCGTAAATAGTAAAGAAGCTGTAAAATTTAATCTCATAGTATAATTCGTTTCTATTTTATTTAATAGATAACATTCGCTGGTTATCTTTATAGTAAATATTATTAAGTGTTGTTATTACAAATATTGAAGAAGGAAAAGGAATATTTAAGTAGTATATAGACAAAAAGTAGCCAATAATTGATAGATGTGAACTTTTTCAAAAAGTTATTGATCATATAATCAGCTTTGTATCAATTACCCTTCTGAAAGGATAAATGAACGATGTGAATTATATTAATTTGAATTACAAATAATAATTTTTCTTTGTGACTGCTATATTTTTGATAGATAATTTTTCTAAACACATTCTTAACTAGTACTTATTATTAGCTATATTTATTCTGTGATAATTTTATAGCAAAACAGAGATGAGAAGAGTACTACTTTACCTAATTTCTTTATTTACGTTTCTTACACTGACAGCCAATTGTGATATTGAAGCCAGTATCGAACCTAAACCAAAAGTGTTTATTGTTGACCAGTCTTGGAAGGCAGACTACAAAGTCTTTGTCGTAGGGCAGTCGTATCAGGCCGATATCATTGTATCTTCAAAAAGTTATGAAAGCAGTGCCGATTGGATTCTTGTAGATCAATTGTACCAAGCCGATATTAAAATGTTTGTGACAACGAAAAGCTATGAAGCCGATTATAAAATCTATTTTAGATGAATAGTTGTACCTGTTAAGAAATATTTAGATATATTTAACACTACCGAAAACTTCCCTTAACGTATTGAAAATCCTATTTTTTATTTAAATATTTCAATTACACATAACACTTTGCAGAATAAGTGTAAAAAAGGCATTGATATTCACCTATAAATAGGTTCATATTTGCACTGAAAAAGCAGATGTATTGGCGATTACCATCTGTGCGTTTTAGAAGGTTTCTAAAGCGAGTTTAAAAAACGTCTTAAATAATCTACACAATGGTTTCTAAGAAACTTTTACTTCCTTTCCTAATGATGGTTGGCTTGTTTGCATCTACTCAAACACAAGCACAAAACTTTTCTAGTACATTTATTGAATATGCATACGGTTGGAACAATACCGATTATGTAACAGGTGCCAATCCTAAAAATGGTGGCATGAACCTTTTCACACTAGATCATACTACTGTAACAAAATGGGGTGGTGTTTATGGCTTCGTAAACTTTATGGGAGCACCTGATGGTTTCTACTTAACGGGTTTCAATAACGAAGATTTAGACCCAGCCGCAGCAAACTACCGTGTATACTCTGAGGTTTCTCCTTGGATCAGTTTAGGTGGTATCACGGGTAAAGATTTTTCTTTAGGTCCAATTGCAGATTTTTCAATTGATACTCAAGTAAACATGGGTAATGGATTTTTTGCAGGTCTTGCTGGTTTAGGTATGACTTTTAAAGCACCTAAAGGTGGTTTCTTAAAACTTTCTACGTATTGGAGAACTGACAACATCAGAGAAGATGCAGTTCAGTTTACAGGGGTATTTGATTTACCTATTTGGAAGAAGGCTGGTTTCAGAATCCAAGGTTTCTTCGATTTAATTCCAAATGCAACAAACAAGTCTGAGTTTGGTCGTACAGACATGGGTACAGATTTCATTTCACAAACAAGATTTTTATTTGACGTTGGTAGAAACACAGTATTTAAAAACGATGAGAACTCTAAGTTGGAAATCGGTTGTGATATCTACATGCACTTTAACAAAAACTTGGCTGAAAACGATGCTACAGCATTCGTTCCACAACCTTGTGTGCGATTAACATTCTAATTTATAAGTTGACTACTTATATTCGCCAAATAATCATTCAGGTTTAAATAAAAGAGAAATGGAATTACTGGAAAAAGTATTCAAATTAAAAGAAAATAATACCACAATTAGTAAGGAGTTTATTGGTGGTTTAACTACTTTCCTTACTATGGCATATATCATTTTTGTCAATCCTGATATCTTATCACAAGCTGGGATGGATAAAGATGCCTTATTCTCTGTTACATTATTAGCTTCAATCGTAGGTACATTATTGGCTGCGTTTTGGGGTAAGATGCCATTTGCTATGGCACCGGGAATGGGACTTAATGCTTTCTTTACCTATACAATCGTTTTAGGTGCAGGTGTTCCTTGGGAAACTGCCTTAGGTATTGTATTTATTTCAGGTGTTGTTTTCGTAATACTTACTTTTGTTGGTGTTAGAGAGAAAATTGCTAACGCTATACCATTGTCATTACGTATTTCAGTAACGGCAGGTATTGGATTATTTATTACGTTTATTGGTATGAAAAACATGGGTTTAATTGTGGATCACCCAGCTACATTAGTAAGCTTAGGTCCATTTACACCTACTTTAATCATATCGTTACTAGGCTTTATTTTAATCGCATATTTAGAATATAAAAAAGTAACTGGTGGTATTTTAATTGGTATCGTAGCTATTACGGTAGTAAGTACCATTTTCGGTTATGTCGAATTACCTTCTTCTATCGTAAGTACACCTCCTTCAATTGAGCCTGTATTTATGAAATTAGATATTATGGGTGCTTTGAAATTTGCTTTTATCGGACCAATCTTCTCGTTTATGTTTGTAGATTTATTTGATTCATTATCTACAATTATTGCTTGTTCAAATCAAGCAGGTTTAACGAAAGAGGATGGATCTGTACCAAGATTAGAAAAAATCTTAGAAGCAGATGCAGCAACTACAGTAGCGGGTGCAGTTTTAGGTACTTCTACAACAACTATCTTTATTGAGTCTGCTTCAGGTATTGCATCTGGTGCAAGAACAGGTTTAGCATCGGTGTTTACAGCACTAATTATGACTGCTTGTTTATTCTTTGCACCATTAGCCGGAATCGTTCCTGCTTATGCGACAGCACCAGCATTATTAATGGTCGGTGTTTATATGTTTATGAACATCAAGCATATCAAATTTGATAATATGTTAACAGCGGTACCTTCGTTCTTAACGATTATCATGATGCCATTAACTTACTCTATTTCAATGGGTATTACATTCGGATTTATTTCTTATGTAGTATTAATGATCTTAGGAGGAAAAGGTAAAGAATTACCAATTACAATGTATGTGATTGGAGTTCTTTCTGTGGTGAACTTAATCGCAGGGTAATTCATTACAAATTCATACTATCGCCAAAAAGGTCCATCAATAATTCTTGTTATTGATGGACCTTTTCTTTTCTATTTATTCAAATATTCTGTAAATTAATACTGATATTCAGTTTGTTATAGGTTTTGTTACTATTTGTAACCTTATTAATTCTGCTAAAACCATTTTAATCTCATATTATTACAGAAACCAAAAATCTATATTATTCTATTTTTTTATTTAACTACTATTATTAATGAAAAAGTATACCCTGCTTTTTATTGTTACTTTGTTGATTGGTATTTTCTCTTACTCATGTTCATCGACTGAAGATGATGCAACCCCTTCAAATAATACCACTACAAATACATCCAGCGATGATGATACATCTGACGAAGATGCTACAGATGAGACTGCTGATGAAAATCAAAGTGAAAACGATTCAACGAATACTGAAGAAGAAGAAGAAACTCCAGAATTTTTAATTGCCTCCGAGTATTTTAATCAGGAATCACTAATATCTATTGAAACAGTTACTGCTACTCTTGAAGATGGCACTACTGCAGAGTGTTTTGAAATTACTTTCTCTGCTAACCCCGTAGAAAATGATAGCCCACTTTGTCCTGAAACTTTAGAGGATGTAGGAGGTCTTGGAATATATGATGGAGACACAAATCCAGGTTTTCAAGTAATGAAAAGGGCTTTATTTGAAGCCATGGAACAGGATGGTTATGATATTGTAGATGATCAAGGAAATATTAGAATCGATGATTTCCAAAGCGGAGCATTAGAGAAAAACCTTTCTTATTGTCTTGATGCGGCTCCAGATGATGACTTAGAATTAACTTATATAATTCCTAAAACTCCAAAGCTAGCTTCATCTGTAAATACTATAGAAACAGTAGAATTGATTGGTGTATCTATAGATGGAGTACCAATTAATGGAACACCACCTTCGGCCATTAGTGGTCCAACAAATAGAATAATGGCTAGTGCAAAAATACCATCTTTGGATAGATGTGGAGGTCATAAGGATCCTGCTGGGTATTACCATTGGCATTTTATTGCAGAAGTAATGGATCGAGTATTAGTTGCTAATAATATCACAGATATAAATTGCGGAGATTATGTCGATCAATTGCTAGGAGATGCAACAAAGTTGGTAGGTTTTGCAAAAGATGGATACCCTATTTACGCTTATGCTGTGGAACCCGATGATTTAGATGAATGTGGAGGTAGATCAGCTATCACAACTGAGTATCCTGACGGTGTATATCATTATGTAGCAAGTACAACCGATGCACCTAATGTTCCGGTATGTTTAAAAGGAGTGGCCGTTCGTTCAAACAATTTCAGATATGAATAAAATAATCTTCCTAATCGTTGGGTTATGCTTAAGTTATGGAGTTAAAGCACATAATCCTCTATCAGCAAAATTCTATCTTGAAAAACAAGATTCGCAAGGGCTATTAAGTATATACCTCAGCCAAGATGGAGTAGATGCAGCTCTACTAAAAGCATACGGTGAAAAGGAGTTTGAAAATTATACCGTAGGGCAATATAAATCACTAATAGTAAGATATATAAAAGAAAACTTTAAGTTGAATATCAATGGAAAGGAAATCATACTTTTAGATGGTGGTATTAAGTTGGGTAAGCATCAAACCGATCTAAAATTTATCACTACTGAAGTCCCCTCTAAAATTCATACTTTAAAAGTACAAATTGAAGCATTTTCTGAAAATGAGGACCACCAATCTCTCTTTGTTTATAAAATTGGTGAGTCTAATGGTAAAGCCATTTTATCTAATCGAAATGATTTTACAGACCATTTTACGAAAACAGTTGAAACTTCTGGAATGCCACAATCTGTTGCCATTACCATTGGGACAGTATTAATTCTGTTATTTATCTTATTTACAGAAAGAAGGCGTTTAGTATAAAAATATAGAGATAGTCAATCAATTATGATTGACTATTTCTTTAACTAACAGATTGTGATATAACTTAACGATAAAAAACATTGAACTGATTTACCTTCTTTTCTTTAAAAGTGGAGTACTTTTTAATCAGATCATTCAGTTGAGAATCTATATTTTCTGTTACCTCACCTCCATGGAAACAGATGATTTTTTTAGGGGATAAACTCTTGATGGTTTTTACCGAATCAACTACGGTATCAAGGTCAAGATTGAACTGAGAGTTGGCAATATCTAATTTCCCATCTCTAAAAACAATTGCATCACCAGCAATAAGCGTATGACTCTTTTTATTGAAGAGTGAAATATGACCTTTGGTAGGACCAGGAGTTTCCACTACCTTCCAAGTATTTAATAATTCATCTTGATTTTTTACAGTATGATTCACTTTGAACCTTCTAACGTTTTGAAGCGAATAGATAAATTTTCTTCCCCAAGGCTTATAAGCATCAGGTAAATGATCAAACGAAGAAATTGCCTGTTCTAATCTCTCTGAAATTACTTTACCTTCTAATGAAGCTTTTTCCTTTCTAGATGAAATGATCTGAATTGAACGGTTTGATTCTTTAATTGCTTTTACGCAACCAATATGGTCAATGTCATCATGTGTAATAATAATGCCTTGTAGGTGTTGATATGATAGTCCATGTTTTTGAAGCTCTATTTCTAATTGGGCATAAGACTCATTATAACCAGTGTCTACAAGATAGTTACCTAGAGGACTCTTAATTAAAGTTGGGTATAATTCGGATTCCTCTCCGTCGATGATAGTTGAGATGTGTAATATATTAGAAGTCATGAGTTTATAGTAGAAGTATATTGTTTTCCTAAGTTATAATATTTTTCGGATCAAATTGTTTTCATTCACTATTGTTAAAATTTCTTTACAAAGTTACTTAAAATAAAAAATGATACTAAATTAGTAACATATTACTGAATAAGTAACATTATGAAGGCAAAAGATAAGATCATTCAGGCAGCAAAAAACCTCTTTTTTGACAGAGGAATCATAAAGGTGAGTATCACAGAAATAATTTCTGATGCTAATGTTTCTAAGATGACTTTTTATAGAAACTTCAAAAATAAAGATGAACTTATTCTTGAGATAGTCACTGGAATTTCAAACCAAGGAATTCAGGACTTTAAGGAAGTGATAAAAAAGGAAATCACTTTTCAAGAAAAATTAATAGAGGTGATCAATTTCAAGATTGAGTATAGCAAGCATCTATCCCTCACTTTTTTACAGGACTTGTACAGTTATTTTTCACAAAAAGATACAGAAGTCCTCACAGCATTAGAGCGTATAAAAAGTGAAAGTAATGCTTTGTTTGTTCAGGAAATACTTTTGGCTAAATCTAAAGGAGAAATTTCAGAAGATATATCAGTTGAATTTATTATGTATATGATGAATAAACTCCAAGAGATGATGAACGATGACCACCTTCTTCATATGTTCTCATCATCAGAAGAAATGACAAGGTCGATTACTAAGTTTTTTTTCTTTGGTATCAGTAAATAATGTGATGATGAGGTATCCTTTAATTTACATATTACTTGGTCTATCAATAAATGTAACGGCTCAGTCTACCTTAGATTTCAATGGACTGTTTCAGGGGTTTACTACTTATTCACCTGAGTCAGATCAACAACAGCTTTGGACCGGTGTACGATATATCCCAGAATTGAAATATGAATTTGAAATAGATTCCTTACAGAGTATCTCTGCTTACGTTTCCGCTAATATCTATGGATCTGTTCAATATGCAGGAGGTAATTCCATTTGGGAGGGAACAGTAGCACCTTATAGAGCATGGGTTCGTTATGCTTACGAAAACAGTGAAGTGAGAATTGGCTTACAGAAAATAGACTTTGGTTCTTCTACTTTATTAAGACCGTTACAATGGTTTAATCAAATAGACCCAAGAGACCCTTTAGGCTTAACTAATGGAGTTTATGCTGCATTAGGGAAGTATTACTTTAAGAACAATGCAAATATTTGGTTTTGGGCTTTATATGGAAATGAAGAGACGCGAGGATATGATATACTTCAAACAGTAAGAAATCATCCAGAGCTAGGAGGTAGGTTACAATTACCTACCCCGAAAGGAGAAATTGCCTTTTCCTATCACCATAGAACTGCTGTATTTGATAACCGTTGGAACATCAATGATCCGCTTTTTATTGAAACACCAGAGAACAAGTATGGTGTGGATGGGAAGTGGGATATTGGCATTGGTATCTGGTTTGAAGGGACATATACAAAGACTAAAGATCCTATCGTTTTAAATGCTAATAGCGATCCATTAGGATTGACTCACCAAGCATTATTGGATGTCGGAATAGATTATACCATCAAAGGAGTGAATATCGTTTTCGAGCATTTATTTACTAGATATGGAGAAGAAATCAATCAACCACAATATAAAGGTAATACAAGTGCCATTTCATTCAATTATCCTGTCAGCTTCTTTGATAATATTTCATTGATGGTCTATCAGGATTGGACGAATGATGGTACAGGTGTTTATGCCACTTATAACCATGATTTTGATATCTGGACAGGGTATATCATGGCATATTATAACCCAACAACTCAAATTTCAACCCCATATGTAAATAACGATCTTAACCAATTTACACCTGGTTTTGGATTGAGACTTATGGCAACATTAAATCACTAAATAGAACTGAAAATGGAAACAAACAACATTATTGAAATTCGAAAAGTAACGAAACGGTTTCCTGTAGGAGAATCCGAGTTTACTGCATTAAGTGATATCGAACTCAATTTCAAAAAAGGAGAATTTGCTGGGTTAATTGGCCCAAGTGGATCTGGAAAGACAACATTACTGAATCTAATTGGTGCATTGGATACCTGTTCTGAAGGTGACATATTAATAAGTGGTAAAAACGTAGCAGCAAAATCTGATGAGGAATCGGCATTGCTCAGGAATCAACATATAGGCTTTATTTTTCAGAGTTATAACCTATTGCCAGTTTATACCATTTATGAGAATGTAGAATTTCCTTTACTACTACAAAAACGTACAAAAGCAGAAAGAAAAGAAGCAGTGATGGAAGCGCTGGAATGGGTGGGTTTAGCTGATATTGCAAACAAAAAGCCATCACAAATTTCAGGAGGTCAAGCACAAAGAGTGGCTATAGCTAGATCAATAGTGAAAAAACCAGATATTGTTTTAGCAGATGAACCCACAGCAAATTTGGACTCAAAGAATGCTTATAAAATCATGGAGATTCTTAAGCAATTAAACGAAGAATTAGGCATCACCTTTATATTCTCCTCACATGATAATAAAGTAATAGAATCACTCGATCGAGTAATATCATTAGAAGATGGTAAGGTAAAGAACGACGAAAGTAAATAAAGCGATGGAAACGATACATAATATATTACTAAGTTTTCGACTAGCTTTTAGGAATATCATTAGTTCAGGGTTGAGAACTTGGTTAACGATAATCACATTATCTCTGGCATTTGTCATGATCCTATTTTTCAATAGCCTATATATGGGTTGGGAATACCAAGGGATCAAGGATCAAGTGAACTGGGAGTTTGCAGAAGGACAATTGATTCATGCAGATTATGATAAAATGGATCCATTTACGATTGAGTCAGGACATGGCCAATATTCAGAAAATGCACATTTAACCCCAGTATTAATCCGTCAGGCAAATATTTACCCTGATGGTCGAATGTTACCAATTTTATTAAAGGGGATTGCGTCAGAACAGGACGTAGTTAAACTACCCACAAAGGTTTTATCCAATTCTAAGGTGCCAATTCCGGTAATTATTGGTCAAGGGATGGCCCAAGACAATCACTTGAAAAAGGGTGATGAAATCTTAATGAGGTGGAAAGATAAAAATGGAACCTTTGACGCTCAAAATGTTACTATTGTTGATATTTTCGAAACAACTGTACCAACAGTTGATGCTAACCAAGTTTGGATAGGTTTGGAGAAATTGAATCAACTAACAGGGTTTCATCAGCAGGCCACTTACCTTCTAGCAGATAAAGAATATAAACATCAAAATATAGAAGGTTGGGAATACGAATCAAAACAGGAATTACTTCAACCTTTTTATGATTTGATAGAAATGAAAAAAGGAGGTTCTTCATTTCTATATGGAATTCTCATGTTAATCGCATTAATCGCCATTTTCGATTCTCAGGTATTTTCTGTTTTTAAACGTCAGAAAGAAATTGGGACCTATATAGCTTTAGGTTTTACCAAAAAAAGAGTCACTTTCTTATTTACTCTAGAAGGCACAATGTATGCGTTTATTGCGACAATTGTCGGTTCAGCAGTGGCTATTCCATTAATTATGTGGCTGAACAAAGTCGGTATTCCTATGACTTCCAATTTGGAGCAATCAAGAAAGATGGGAATTACTATTGATGAGTTTATATACCCATTGTTAACTCCAGAGTTATTTTTCAAAACTATAATATTGGTGGTGCTTTTATCGGCTGTTATTAGCTATCTACCGGTGAGAAAAATTTCTAAAATGAATACTGTTGACGCATTAAAAGGGAAGAAATAATGTTTGAGTTTTTATTTAAAGGTCTTATTAGAGACAAAAGTAGAAGTTTACTCCCTGTTATTGTTGTTAGCTTGGGAGTAACATTATCTGTATTCTTCATAGGTTATATTGAAGGATTTTCTACAGATATGATTAGTCAAAATGCTCGTTTTGGAACTGGTCATGTGAAAGTAATGACAAGGGAGTATGTTAAAAATATATCACAACGTCCTTTAGATTTATCAATCTTAGAAGCTGATAAGTTATTAGAACAACTGAATGATAAATACCCAGAGATGGATTGGGTAAGAAGGTTCTCCTTTGGTGGTATTCTTGATGTACCCGATAAAAATGGAATTACTAAAACACAAGGTATTGCAGGTGGAATGGCATTTAACCTATCATCTTCATCTAAAGACCTAGAAAGAATGCAGATCCGAGAGAACCTAGTCGAAGGAAAAATGCCTTCTGGTTCATTTGAAATGTTGTTGGGAAAAGGTCTGGCCGAAAGAATGGGAGTAAAGTTAGGGGATACAATTACCTTCTTCGGAGCTACTATGGATGGAAGTATGTCTTTTCAAAATTTCACATACGTGGGAGCAGTATCTTTTGGAATGTCTGTCATGGATGATAGAACTTTTATTATAGATACAAAAGATGCTGAGCAAATCTTGGATATGGAAAATGCCGCTCAGGAAATTTTCGGTTTTCTTCCCATTGATATTTATGATGGAGATAAGATACAGGAAGTAAAGAATTCATTCAATGCACTTTATGAAAATGATACTGATGAATATGCACCAGAAATGTTGGCATTGAGAGATCAGAATGGTTTAAGCACTATGTTGGACTTGATGAACACATTTGCATCAATTTTTAATATCTTCTTTATTTTCGCGATGTCTATTGTTTTATGGAACACAGGTTTATTAGGTGGCTTAAGAAGGTATACTGAATTCGGAATCCGAATCGCAATTGGAGAGTCTAAAAAAGCAATTTATAAAAGCCTTTTGTTGGAGTCTGTAATAGTTGGAGTCATAGGTTCTATCATAGGAACTGTATTCGGGTTGCTTCTTACATTTTATTTACAAGAAGTAGGTTTAGATATTTCTAATGTAACATCTGGTCAAAATAGTGTTTTGATTAGCAATGTCATTCGGGCTAAATTGGTTTCAACTCAACTTTGGATAGGTTTTATACCTGGTGTAATGGCCACTTTCCTTGGTGCTTTATTGTCAGGAAGAGGTGTTTTTAAGCGTCAAACATCAGAATTATTTAACGAATTGGGTGTTTAAATACTAGAACAATGAAAAAAATAATAACAATAGTTTTACTTTATATATCCTCTTTATCACTTGCTCAAGATGCACAGAGTATCTTAAAGAAGATTGATCAAAACATGTATTCTGAAACTAAAATTTCTACGTCGAAAATGATCGTCTATGGAAAAAGGAAAACTAAGGAAATTGTTTCAAAAGGTTATACTAGAGGAACTTCAGATTCCTTCTCAGAATACCTATCTCCCGCAAGAGAAAAAGGTACAAAAATGTTGAAATTAGAGGATAAACTTTGGATCTATTCCCCATCTTCGGATCGTACTATTCAAATCTCGGGTCATATGTTAAGGCAGTCAGTCAATGGATCAGATATGTCTTACGAAGATATGATGCAAGAACGTAAGTTAGTAGATACCTACAAAGCTACATTGGTAGGAGAAGAAGAAATGAATGGAGAGCAATGTATTGTTCTAGATTTAGAGGCGAAAGTAGCAGATATAACTTATTACAAAATGAAAATGTGGGTAACTAAAGATCATTATGTACCCATGAGACAAGATCTTTTTGCCAAAAGTGGTCAAATGCTAAAGCAGATGAATATGTCTGATATTCGAAAAGTAGGAGATAGGTATTTCCCTTTTAAAATGAATTATAAAGACGTATTGAAAGATGGAAAAGGAACCGATTTTATTATTATGGATCTACAAGATAATGTTCCTATTCCTGACCATGTTTTTAATAAAAGTAATTTAAAGAAATAAATAGTGACTTAGAACCAATCCTGCAAGGCCTGTGAAAGATTTTCATGGGCCATTTTTTTGATTTAGTAAAGTTATGATAAATGTTATGTGATATCACCCAATCTATTTTTAACTTCGGTTCAAAATTAATCTATAGGTAAAATGAATACTTTAGAACAGATTCAACAATTAAACAGCGACGGCCAAAAGGTCGATGTAGAATATATTCTAGATGAAGATCACTATGATTTATTAATGGATTTGGCAGAATCTGAAACTGATGATGAAGAAGAGGAGATCTTTAAACAAATGGAAGGTGTACCAAATTTACCAATAATGGCTTCTGTTATTGAACTTTGGGAAAACACTGTCGGAGCAGTGATGATCTATAAAGAGTTCTCAGAAGGTACCGGTATTACGATGTCAGAAAAGTCTGAATTGGAAGAAGAACTCTGTGGAGAGTTATCCAATGACTTTTCAAGATTTACAGTAATCATCAATAATCAGGTGGTTAGAGTACAAGTAAAAGGATAATAAAAAAGGCTACCAAATAGGTAGCCTTATATGTTTTATTCTAGATCCCAATTAACTTTAAATGCACCATTATTGAGTGCATCATAATAGCTATCATCATAGTTAGTGACATTTACTTCATAATTTAAAGGAAGATTATCAAATAACGTATTGGTATTTTCTTGATTTAGAGAAGATAAATTGAAATTAAATTCCCTTGTCAAGTGATTAGACTTATTTAAAGTAATATAGATGGCCTGTCTAAAATTCGGGTTTGATTGATCCAATTCCTTCACCATAACGAACTTATAAAAATAATCTGCATTGTGATTATTTATTGTTACATCGCCATCTTGAATTGAAATTCCAAAATCTTCTGGACTATAAAAATTTCTATAATTTGTAAAAGGAAGTTCTTTTGTCGTTGTAGTTAAGAGGGAATAATATTCTGTTTGATTATTATCAGCTCTTAATGAATAAATGACTTCAGTATTTTCGTTAAGTACTTTTCTCGTCTTATAATATTCGATATTATTCTCATCGTAGAAGTCAAACATATTATAAATTTGACCTACAATACCATCAGATTTAACAAAACAAGAAACTAGTAGTCTTTCTCGATCTTTGTAAGGTAGAGCTTTCCAATCTGTAGGTTCAGTTAATTGATCTTCTTCTACCCATAATGTGTCTCCATTATTAATATACGATAGTACAACGATATTTGAATTGTCACCTGAAGAGATCACTAAGTCATTTAGTGTAACTCTTTTAATTGCAGTTGGGTCAATAATATTTTCGAAAGTTGTAAATTGATAGCCATCTTTTGTTGTAGTTTCATACTTACCATATCTACCTGAAAAGCTGTAGTCTATCGAATTGTTAATTGCAACAGTAACGGACTTGTAATCACCCTTATTGCTAGAAGAAGCATAATTGATCTTAGAAGAACCATTTGAAGAAATTTCATCAATATACATACTATTAATCACTGAAGTGACAGTAGAACCATTTGATGAAGGATTTTCTTGGGTATTATTAATGAGTTTACAGAGGAAATACTCTTGTCCTTCATACCCCTCAGGGATTTCAAGAGTAAGAGAATCACCTTCAATATTTGCAACATTATAAATGTCTGTAATTCTATTGTATTCTAAATCTGCATAAAATAGATCTATTGAAAAAGCCGTCCAGACATCAGTGTATGAGAAGTATTGAAGTTGAATATAATTACTCTCATAAAAGATAGCGGGGAAATAATTATCAACTTCCATACTTATTGTCGTAGTAACTTCTACTTCCTCTTCTGATAGAACTTCTTTTAAAAAAAGTTTAACCTCCAAGTTTACAAAACCTTCAGGTAGCTCCTTACTGTCAATTGGAAAATTAATGGAAGTTGAATCCTCAGAGAAAATACCTTCTGATATCTGCTGATTATTATGTTCAAGTACAACTGTCGTAATTTCTAAATATTCGAGATCCAAGTCTTGAATAGAAGCCGATAAAGTATCATCACCTCTTAGAAATGATAAGGTAGAGTCTGATACTAAAGTGGGAAGGTCAAATTCAGTCTCAAGGTCTTCTTCATTTTGCTCTTGTTCTTCTTCTAGCTCTTCTACTACTTCTTTTTGGGTAGTACAAGAAGCATTAAAAAAGAGTATTGAAATACATAAGATGGAAAATAGTTGCTTAATCATAGTGATTTGTAATTTTGTTTTAGCGATGGAAATATCAATAATAACAGCATTAAAGTATTGATCTATAGTTACTTAATTAATTGAATTGAAGTTGAGAATTTGTTTTCTTAAGGATACTGATGAGAAGATGTAGCGTTAAAAAATTATCAATACCTTATTTGATCAAAATAGAAGTCTATTACTTCTACAATAGCGTTTTATATCAATACTTTGCTTAAGTTATTATTGTATGTTAGATTAAATTAAGAACCAATATTACAAAATCAAGTTGAATTGTCAAGCATAAGAAGGTACAAATAGTATTGTTTTCTGCTTCTTAATAGAATTATATCCTCATAGATTGTAAAAATTAAGGCCGTTAATTTTTTTATTAACGGCCTTAATTTTTATTGAAGTACTCTTTGATGATTAATATAATGTTCTGTTGTTCTTTGAACTCTTGCAGGAGTAGGAACATCAGACCAATTAATACTAAATGATCCATCAATTAAATGCGAATTTGAAGCAGCATCATATTGTGAAACACTATAACTTACATCGTGACTAGATGAAGATAATAGCTCATTTAGAATACTATTGTTTAGAGAAGAAATATCAAAATTAAAACTTCGTCCCATTTCAATATCTTGTTGGCTATATAATCTGATTTCACTGATTACCTCATCTTTATTATCTCCCGTATTGTTTGATAAGGTGATTCTTCTTGTTTGGTTATCTAAAACTAAATCACTTTTTAAACCAATTTTGTCAGAAGTATTTACAGTAGTAAAGTTATCTTTTGTAATATACTGTCTGTAGTTGTTGATAGGAGTTTCTCTTCCTGATGTTCTAACAGTAGTATTACCACCATCAAAATACTTAGTAGCTATAATAAGGTATTCAATTTCTGTATCACTATTTAGTGGTTTTCTTACCTTATAAAATTTTTCATCATCTTCATAACCAAAAGTCTCCATCGAAGATAAGAAGCCTTCTTGATCTCCTTTTATCCCAAATGTATACATATGGAAGTATTCTTGATCTATTTCGTTAAAACGAAATTCCACATACTCATCAGTGAGAGAGTTTTGTTCTATCTTCATAGTGTCACCATCTTCCATAAAGCTAAGTAAGACAGTAGCATATTTCTCACCACTAAATACGGTTACATTGTCCATAAACATATTACGGTAAGAGATTGGGACTTTTACTTTTTCATAAGTAATGTAGTTATAGTTATCATCAGAGCTTTCAGATCTAGTATCAGCACCACTTTGATAATACCCACTAACATAATAATCTTCAATATCTTTACTAATAGCTAAAGTGATACTTTTTTCTACTAGAGGATCTCGAAACTTAAACTCATTACTTTCTCCATTAGTATGTTTGGTTTCAATCGTAATTGAGTTATTATTTCTCTTATTATTATTGTTGTAAGGTTCCTCACTTGTATCTCCATATATCTCATCGATATAATGTTCTACTCTAACAATGTTATAAGTTTGACCTTCAAAATCTTCTGGGATTTCAATCATCACTGAATCTCCTTCAATTTCAGCACTGTTATAAATTTCAGAAATCTGATTGTTGTTCTGATCAGTAATAAAGAAGTCTAAAGAATATTCAGTTCTTCTACTATAATTATTGTCATAGTTGCGATCAGAGTATCCATTTCCTACATATAAGGCCGGGAAGTAATTATCTACTTCAATATCAAAATTTAGAGATGCTTCGGTTTCACTAAGTCCCTCTAATGCCTCGAAAGTTGCTTTAACTTCAAGGTTGGTAATGCCGTCTTTTATTGTCTTAGAATCAATTTCGAAAGTGATTTTTGAAGTTTCATCATTGATAACACCTTCAGAAATTTGTTTTCCCTCATGGTTAAGTACAATATTCTCTAGTGTTAAAATGTCACTTTGGTAATCACTGAATGCCACAGAAATACTATAGTCACCTCTTACATATGAATCGATAGAATCTACTGCTATAGTTGGGAGTTCATATTCAAGGTCTGGAGTTTCATCAATAATTTCCTCAACTACATCTTTAGATTCTGTACAGGCAAATATCCCTACAAAAACAGGTAGACATAAACCCGTCAAACGCTTTAAGTTCATTAAAAATTTAGTTTACTTTGATGGATAAGATTAAAAAGTTTTATCTAAATTAATCAATATTTTTTAACAAAAAAGGATAATTCACAAAACAAAAGTTAATTAACTAATGATACTAAGGACAGTTATTTTATTGGGGATTCTACTTTCTTTTTTTAGTTGTGAAGATAACAAAGTGGACGATAATATGTCTCCAGAAGAGGATGAAAACCTTTCTGAAGTGCTCATTGACGAAGAATTATATCAAAATGTATCCGCTTCAAAAGTTGACTCGGCTTATATAATAAATGATACATTACATCTTATATTTTCAAATAGTGGTTGTAGTGGAGACTCTTGGGTATTCTATGTGGTTGATGCTGGTTTAATTATGGAATCTTATCCCCCTCAGAGAAGTTTGAAGTTTGTTTTAGAGAATAGTGAACAGTGTGAGGCGTATATCACAAGAGAAACTAAAATTGATTTAAAACCGATAAAAGATGAAACATTTCCGGTTGTTTTACATTTAGATGGATGGAATAAATCTTTAATGTACGAATAACAGTATGATCATAAGACTCATCATTTTTTTAGTCATCAATTTTGGAGGCCTTGCAATTGGAGGCTTCTTTACAGGAGCGGGGGTACCCTCCGAGTGGTATACAGAACTGGCAAAAGCACCTTGGACTCCTCCAGGGTGGGTATTTGGAGCCGCATGGACAACAATCATGATTATGTTCTCCATTTACCTAATGAAATTATATGATTTGATAGATCGAAATTCCTTTCTAAGGTTGTTTTCATTACAAGTCGTATTGAATGTAGGATGGAATCCAGTATTTTTTTATTATCATAAAACTATATTCGGTTTATTGATTATCTCCTTGTTAGGCTTATTGATCTATTATTATTTAATAAAATACATAAAAGTATTAAAATGGTGGTCGATTGGTATCCTTCCTTATGTGGTATGGATAACTATAGCGGTCTCTTTAAATGCCTATGTTGTTATTTATAACTAATGAACGAAGTAAAGAAAAAACTAATTATTCAAAGATTTGAAGGTAAAGGAGGGTGGCATTTTGTAGATGTTCCCGAGATAGAAGCTAAAAAGAACACCCACTTTGGTTGGACTACAGTTAGTGGATCTGTAGATGATATTGCTTTAGATAAGGTGAAACTGATGCCTAAGGGTGATGGCTTTCTATTTTTACCATTAAATGCTCAATTAAGGAAAAAGTTAAAGAAAGGAGAAGGAGATGAAGTCCTCATACACCTTTATCGTGATGATGCACATATTCAAAATACTTCTGAACTTGAATCAATACTATCAGAAATTTCTAAAGAGGCTCAACAATGTTTTGTTAAACTACCTAAAAGCCGGCAAAAGGACTATGTTCAATGGATTTTTGATAACCGTGATGAAAATGTACAAGTTACACGTATTAATGAGTTGATTGATCAATTACTAACTAATAATCAAAGCGTTAAATAAAATTCAAGATTTTTCATGGAATCTATTTTTTTCTTATATTGGTATTGAACAACCATCAACTAATATCCATGATACGATCCAGTATATCACTGTCAAAAACCAATGAAGAAGATCAGACCATATATGAAGATGATTATTTCGTCTCTAGTTTGATCGAAAAAAAATGGCTTCACAAACTAATAGGGACATGGGGTAAAAAAAAGTACATTTTTAAATTTACAGTCCGCTTACATACTACTATTAATATTCTTACCGATGAATATAAAAAAGTGGGTAGTATTCGAGTTAACCTTTTAGGAAATAAAGCGGTTATAAAAATCCATGATAAAACATATTATTGGTACTCTAAAAACTTAATCAATAAGCAGTGGCTTATCAAAAACCAAGAAGAAGAGAATATTATTAATTCTGATGGTCAGTTTTTCACTAACAACCTTCCAATTAATCATAGAGGAATACTGAATTTATCTGGTCATGCAATACAACACTTTGATAATCACTATATTTACGGTTTTGTAGCTTCAGCTTTTATTTTATTAGGGACTTTACAACAACTGTTCTAAGTTAATAAAATATTGTTTATTATTAACCAATTATGTTGAAATTATTTAAATAGTGCAATTTGAACGTAAGTAGTATCTTATTGCACTATTTAAATATAATGAGCTAAAAATACAGATTTCATTGAGTATTATCTTTACCTTTATTTTGTAAATACATACAATGACTAATCGCTATGTAATCGAAAGATAAATGTGAATTTATTTATCCTACAATGAAACACTATTACTTATTATTACTGTTTATCACTAACATCAATCTATGCCTTGGAAATACTACTAATTTAGACTATCGAAATTGGTTAGGAACCGAAGGTAACATTATTCTTAGAGGTAAACTATTGGCTTCAGACGAATCGAAAGTATTTGTCGAAAAATTAACTGGAGAAATCACGACGATAACCCTTACAGATCTGTCTATCAACGACCTTGAATACATCATGGTTGAGGATAACAAAATAAAAGAGATGAATAATAGGGTATATCAAATGTTTATTCATTCCAAATGGTTAATTGTATTTTCTTTCCTATTATTATTCATTTCACTTTTGTTAATGTACCATGCACATGGTAAGTATAGGGTACTTCATAGGTCCTTTCTAAGTCTATCCGGCATGTTGTTTTTCATCGCGAGTACCAGCTCCTCAGTGGATAATTTTGATACCTATTTCAACTATTACACCAGCATATCCAATCAATCGGATTTAAATAAAGAGCTTATTTCTTTATTTCCATCACAGAAAAGATTACATGCTGAACAGTTTGAAAGGGAAGAGTTGAAAGAACGAATACAACTAGTCAGTTTCCGAAAACCTAGAAGAATAAGGAACGTAGGTCTCAATTTATATGGATTACCCGTTATTCTTTACACAGATAATGCTTCCCAGCTGATTCACCATCATGGACTACTTGGTTTAGACTTCCACATACACATCGACGAAATAAACGAAGACAGATTATACGTTGATAACACTTTAAAAACGACTTTTGTCTTAGAAAACATCCACTTGTTTCCTGTACAATAAAATTCTAATCGATATTTCAATAAATTTAATTCATTATTGAACAAATCTTAGAGGGATTAGTTATTTTAATTGATCAATAAACTATCTCTCTTATGATCGGATACCGTTTCACAGAATATATACCCCCAGAAATTGAGGGGGCAGATACCTTTTCAGAATTATTAAAAATATTTCTTGAGTTGATCAACATCACAGGAGGTGATGTAAGTGAGACCATGAATTGGATGAATAATCTTGATCGTCAATACAATATCACCAATAACGAATATGGAATGGGTGATTTTTACAACGATTTGAAGAATAAAGGTTACATCGAAGAAAATAATCAAGAAGGTTCTTTTACTATAACACCCAAAAGTGAACAAAGCATTAGACAAAGAGCTTTGGAAGAAATTTTTGGGAAGTTAAAGAAAGGACAAAAAGGAAATCATAAAACTAATTTTACCGGAACCCAAGGTGAGGAGATGACTTCTGACCGTAGGCCTTATCAATTTGGTGATGCGTTAGGTCAAATTTCAATGACCGATTCTATACGCAACGCCCAAATCAATCATGGTATAGATAATTTTTCTATTTACGAAGATGATTTAGAAGTAATAGAGAAAGAGCATCGTACACAAACGTCAACCGTGTTGATGATCGATATCTCACACTCTATGATTTTGTATGGTGAAGACCGTATCACTCCAGCAAAAAAAGTGGCTATGGCGCTCGCCGAGATGATCAAGCGAAAATACCGAAAAGATACTTTAGATATTATTGTTTTCGGAAATGATGCTTGGCAAATTAAAATCAAAGACTTACCCTATCTACAAGTAGGCCCTTACCACACAAATACTGTAGCTGGGTTGGAATTGGCAATGGATCTTCTGAGAAGAAGAAAGACCACCAACAAGCAAATATTTATGATCACTGATGGTAAACCTTCTTGTCTTAAGGAGGCAGGCGGATATTACAAAAACAGTTTTGGGTTAGACCGTAAGATCGTGAACAAATGTCTGACATTGGCCAGTCAATGTAGAAGACTTAGAATCCCTATAACGACATTTATGATTGCTTCAGATCCATATCTCAAGGAGTTCATTAAAGAATTTACTGAGGCGAATAATGGTAATGCCTACTATAGTGGCCTACAGGGATTAGGTGATATGATCTTTGAAGATTATGCAAGAAATAAGAAAAAGCGAATGTAATAATAATTAAGAATGAATACATACACTCAACTTTCTACACAAGAAAAACAAGCAATCACCACTCTAGGTGCACTTAAAGCAAGTGGTTATACTTCAAAGTCAGTAAAAGACGAATTAAGAGATAACCTTATATTAAAACTAAAAAATAAAGAAAATCCATTCCCTGAGATTTGGGGTTATGAGGATACTGTAATACCTGAATTGGAGAGAGCAGTATTATCAAAACACAACATCAATTTACTTGGGTTGAGAGGACAAGCAAAAACCAGGATTGCCAGATTAATGGTACATCTTTTAGATGATGTTATTCCGGTGATAGAAGGGAGTGAACTAAACGACGATCCTTTTCAGCCTTTATCTTATTCTGGAAAGAAAATATTAGAAGAAAAAGGAGATGATACCCCTATTAGTTGGTGGAAAAGAGAAGATAGATATTCAGAAAAATTGGCAACTCCGGATGTTACAGTTGCGGATTTAATAGGTGATATAGATCCAATCAAAGCGGCAACAGATAAATTAAGTTATTCTGATGAGAGAGTGATTCATTACGGACTAGTACCGAGGTCTCATAGAGGACTATTTGTGATTAATGAGCTTCCAGATTTGCAGCCTAGGATTCAAGTAGCTCTTTTCAACATTTTGCAAGAAGGTGATATACAAATTAGAGGTTTTCAAATTAGATTGCCTTTAGATATCCAATTTGTATTTACAGCTAACCCTGAAGATTATACCAATAGAGGTAGTATTGTAACTCCACTTAAGGATAGAATTGAATCACAAATTATTACTCATTATCCAAAAGAGTTGGAGATCGGTAAAAAGATTACCAAACAGGAGGCTAAAGTACAAGAAGCACAACTTAATCAAGTATCTATAAATGACTTATCAAGGAGTCTAATTGAACAGATTGCTTTTGAAGCTAGAGAAAGTGAATTTGTTGATGAAAAAAGTGGAGTTTCTGCGAGGCTAACAATCTCAGCAATGGAAAATCTATATTCTTCAGCAGAACGAAGAATGTTGATTAATGGTGAAGATAATACCTATGTGCGTGTTTCTGATATGATAGGAACAATACCAGCCATTACGGGTAAGATAGAGCTAGTCTATGAAGGTGAGCAAGAAGGAGCAGGAGAAGTAGCCCAAAGCTTATTAAGCAAAGCAATTCGAAAGCAATTTTTAGAAAATTACCCATCACCTGAAAAGGTAAGAAAATCTGAAGATAATCCGTACCAATATGTTATAAACTGGTTTGGAGATGCGAATAAAGTAGATCTTTTGAATGATACTTCTTATGAAGAATATAAAAGTAAACTTGATAACGTTCCAACTTTGCGCGCTACAGTAGAAAATACTCACAAAGGTTTATCTGAAGAAGAAATATATTACCAAATGGAATTTGTTTTACATGGATTGGCAGAATTTAGTCAACTTAGTAAACATGCCTTAGCTTCTAAAACGACATTTTCAGATTTACTTTCTGGAATGATGGACTTTTCAAGTTCTCATTTCGATGAGGAAGATGACGAGTAATTAATTATTAGAAGAAAATTATACGTAAAAGAAACACCTGTTCCGGCAAGTGTTTCTTTTTTTATTACCATTTCATGTAAATTTCACTTTTATTGCAGAAAATTATCATTCTTTAAATTTTTTTCTGTCACAAACTAACAACTTTAGTTGTTGGAGGTATTGATGAAGACTGAAAGTCAATCATTCGATCAAGTGAAAAGAGAAAAGATATAAATTTAACATGTCTACAAAGCCACATTTAGTTCATAGAATCAGAGAACAAGTTTCCAAATATAACAGCCGTGATGCTGTTCGTTACAGAGTAGCAGACGCATTATGGGAAAGTATCTCATGGACAGACTTCGGTAAGGAAATCGACTATATTTCTAGAGCGTTATTAAAAAACGGTATAGGAGTTCAAGATAAAGTGGGTATTTATGCTCAAAACATGCCTAATTGGACAGTTGCAGATTTTGCTTCACAACAAATTAGAGCAGTGAGTGTATCTATTTATGCTACGAATACTGCACTTCAGGCAGAATATATTATCAATGATGCTGAGATTAAAGTATTGTTTGTTGGTGATCAAGAACAATATGACAATGCTATCGAAGTTTTTGATAACTGCCCTTCGTTGAAGTATGTTGTTGCGATGAAAGAAACAACACATTTACGCCATCACAAAGGTGGAATTTTGTGGAGTGATTTTATCGAGACGGGTACTCAAGATGAGCAAGCGGAATTAGAAAAAAGAGTTGCTGAAGCTTCATTCGATGATTTAGCTACTTTAATCTATACATCGGGTACTACTGGAGAACCAAAGGGAGTAATGTTAGATTACAACAATATGGTTTCTCAATTTAATGCACATACTGATTTAGTGTCTTTCACAGACAAGGATGTGAACCTTAGTTTCCTTCCTTTATCTCATGTTTTTGAAAGAGCATGGTCTACATATGTTTTCTGGCAAGGTGGTGTAAACTGTTACCTTGAAGATACTAAGTTAATCAAAGAAGCTTTGGTAGAAGTAAGGCCACAAGTAATGTGTGCTGTACCAAGATTCTATGAAAAGATTTATTCTGCTATTCATGAAAAAGTAGCAAAGGCTTCGCCAAGTAAACAAAAACTTTTCCATTGGGCTGTTGGTATGGGTCGTAAGGCTTTTGATGCTAAACAAGCAGGTGAATCTTTAGGTGCTTTTGATAAGATGAAGTTTAATCTTGCCACTAAATTAGTGTTGAGTAAGTTCCAAAAACTAATGGGCGGTAATATCAAGTTTATGCCTGCAGGTGGTGCAAAGCTTGATCCAGAGATTGGTCAATTCTTCCATTCGATTGGTATTCCTGTAATTTTAGGTTATGGTTTAACGGAAACTACTGCAACAGTATCTGCTTGGCATATTTACAGTAAGTTTGAAGTAGGAACAATTGGATCTGCAATGCCTGGCTGTGAGATTAAATTAGGTGAAAACGACGAAATCTTAGTTAAATCAGATGTTGTGATGAAAGGATATTACAATAAACCTGAGGAAACGGCAAAGGTATTTACAGAAGATGGTTTCTTTAAAACTGGAGATAAAGGAGCATTTGATGAGTATGGTAATCTATTAATTACTGACCGTATTAAGGAGTTGATGAAAACTTCAAACGGTAAGTATATTGCTCCTCAACTTGTTGAAGGAAAGATTGGTAAAGATCATTTTGTAGAGCAAATTGCAGTGATTGCAGATGCGAGAAACTTTGTTTCAGCGTTAATTGTACCTTCTTTTGAAATATTAGAAGAGTATGCGAATGAGCATAACATTAGCTTTAATAATAAGCTAGAGTTAATCTCAAATAATGAAATCATTCGTATGTATACTGCTAGAATCGAAAAATTACAACACGATTTAGCTAATTTTGAAAAGGTGAAAAAATTCACCCTACTTCCAAGTGAATTCTCACAAGAGAAAGGGGAGATGACACCGACTTTAAAATTAAAGCGTAAGACAATCGATGCAAATTATAAGAATGAAATTGAAGAAATGTATTCAACAAAACATTAATCTCAATTTCATCTATCAATAAAAAAATCCCTCATGATTCTATAAGTTTTCATGAGGGATTTTTTTAGTGTTTATTTTTTTGATCAAGCTTAATTCCTGCTTTAATCTCTGTATCTAGGAAATTCTCTTTTGGAGGAATAGGACAAGCATATCCATCAGAATAAGCACAATATGGATTATAAGCCTTATTAAAGTCTACAATGATCGTTTTGCCTTCAGGAATTCTACATTCTAGATATCTTCCTGCTCCATAAGTGGTAAAACCATTTGTTTTATCCATGAAGGGTAAGAAAAGGTAATCTTTATATTCTTCCATTGCTCTCAAACGATGACTTTGGAATACAGTCAGTTTATATTTCTTTCCTTGCAAGGTAAAAGTCAGTTCTCCATACTTTTCGTAGGTAGGTTTACTTTTAGAAGATGTTTTCATCTTAAAGGGTTTACCTTTTACCCTTTTAAATTTAGCTTCTACTTTGTAGGTAGAATCAATAGGAAAAAACTCATGCTCTTTAAAAGCCAATCGATCCTTCTCACTTAAAGGAGACTCACCTTTTGTTCTATATTCTGTGTTTAATTCTTCTTGATATTCTTCAATCTCTTTGTAATAGTCTTGAGCAAAACAATGAGCATTAAAGAGTAAGAATAATAGTAATGATACAACCTTTTTCATTAGATATTCATTTAGTTTATTTTTTTAAAATAATATGATTTACACCACAAAAGCTATATTTTTATATAATAGAATTAATAAAGAAACTTAGTCCGTTGACTATCATAACTTAAGAACTCATTATCTTATCTGCCTTTCAAAAAATTATGCTTAAAAAATGTCTTTTAGTTATAGGAATAATGCTGTCTGTACAATTTACATATGGACAGGAAGAGACATATTCAGACTCATTACAGGAACACAATTTTGTAGATAAAGTAATTGATGTTATTACTTTCCATGGAGAAAATGTGAACATAGTTACATACCCAATGGCAGGGTTTAGTGAACAGGAAGGATTCTCTGCTGGTCTTATGCCTGTATTTACTTTTAAAGAAAAGAATCCTGAGAAGAGGCAAAATACAAGGTTTAACAGACCAACCACTTTTATTCCTTCTATATTAGTTTCGACCAAAGGATTATTTAATGTAGATGCTAGTCTAATCATGTTTGGCTTAGGTAAATGGAACATGTACTTCACTGGTGTCTATCAATATGTACCGAATGTATACTATGGTATAAATGAAGCAGTACCTTCCGATACAGTCAATTATTTTAATAGAAGGTTCTCCAGTTTTGGTGAAGTGCAATATGAGATATCTGACACCTTCTTTTTTGGAGCAAGATATGATATCCAATATAATGAAATAACGGATGTGGAAGACACTTATTTAAATGCCACTGTTGAAGGGTATAATGGTGGGTTCAGTATGGGAATTGGACCAGAAATAAGAGTAGATACCAGAGATAATATCGTTTATCCAACAAAAGGAGGATTACTTGCAATTGCTTTTACACCCTATCTTTCATTTACAGGGAATGATTATAACTTTTGGTATTTTTTTACGGAGTTTAGTCAATTCTTCAGTATAAAAAATAATAAGAATGTGATTGGTGTTTTTGCTGCCTTTCATATGTTAGATGGCGATATTCCATTTTACTACCTTAATACCTTAGGAGGTTCTAAGCGAATGAGGAGTATTGCTCAGCCTAACCGATTTATTGATAAAAACTATTATATGGCTCAAGTAGAATACCGTCGACATTTGTTTTGGCGGTTAGGAGTTGTTGGTTTTGCAGGAGTGGGTAATGTTTATGGTAGTAATGGCACCAATGCCTTTGAAAATGTAAAATATACAGTAGGTGCCGGTATCCGTTTCCAATTAGTTGAAGACATGAAACTGAACTTTAGAATAGATTACGGTTTTGGTAATTATGACCAACAAGGTCTATGGTTAACTACTAGAGAAGCATTTTAGTAACTGTCTATATCATCACCATGATATAGACAGTTATTTCTATTATTCATAAAACAGGACGACAATAGTTAATACTATCCCACCTGCAGTATAATATAGTCCTTTCTTAAAGATCTTTGTTTTTGGTGCGAACATGAAAAATGTTGAGACCACAAAGAAAAGTAAGGATACGCCAAAAAAGATGTTTAAAAAGTATAAAGGTGATTTAGATGTAGCTTTGTGCATGTGTGTCATCTTATCTATAAAGAAGGGTAATTTCTTAGATGAATATTTAGCCTCTCCGGTAGATGCATTATAAGTACCATTCCTAAAGTACATAATATCACCTTCCTGTTTTTCTACTTTTAGTCGACGTATCGATAAGGCTTTCCCTAATTCCTCTTTCTTAAGTTGAGGAGCTACAGTTTTTTCATATTGAATCTCTCTTTTAAGAAAATCAGTATCTCTAAAAATAAGAATCACACCGCTTAGTGCATAGACAGCCATAATACCTGCAAGAAAAAAACCAAGGTAGCGATGAATAATTCTCATCCACTTTGATGTATTATTTTTCATGATAATTGATAGAAGTTGAATTGAATAAGTTTAGTATTGAATAAACATCAAATATATCAAAATGAATCTCAATTTTAGAGTACCAGAATTGATTTCTATTTGATTCAAGATTAATTCAGCTAACTTTATCGATAGAATTTTGAAATGAATAAGAAGAGGTGGATAAAAAAGTAAATCTAAAGTCATTATCAAACGACTTAAATATATCAGTAGGAACAATCTCAAGAGTTTTAAACGGTAAGGCAAAAGAGTATAGAATTAGTGAAAAGACGATCAAAATCGTTACTGAATATGCTGAGAAAATGGGTTATCAACCCAATAGAGTTGCCCAAAGTTTAAGGGTATCTAAGACTTTTACTGTTGGTTTATTAGTTCCCGATATTGCCAATCCATTCTTTAGTACTATGGCTAAATTCATTGAAAAACAAGCCTCAGCCCTAGATTATTCCATCCTCTTGATGGATTCAGATGAAGATTTCGAAAAAGAGAAAAAAGCAATTGATCAATTAAAATCTAGAAATGTTGACGGAATCATTCTTTGCCCTACAAGCGAAGATATTTCTTATTATGAAAAGGTTGTTGACAAATCTTGTCCTATAGTTTTTATTGATAGATATCTGAATACAAGTAAAATACCTTTTATTACATCAGATAATTATGGAGGGACTTTTATTGCTACTCAATACCTGATTAATAAAGGACATAGAAATATTACTCTCTTACAAGGAAAACAAAGTGAACCCATTAAGATGAGAGTGAGAGGATTCTTGGATGCTTTAAAAAAAAATAAACTCTCAGAAGCTCAGGAAAACATTACTGGACATTCTTTTGATATCGAGGAAGCTTCCAAAACATTCATAGATTTATGGGAGAGAAACCCGACTTTCACTGCCGTAATAGCCTTAAGTAATACAATTGGTTTGGGTGTATTAAAGGCTGCTAAGTCATTACAATTAGATATTCCGGGAGATATATCACTCATTGTATTTGATGAACATGAATATTCAGATTTTATCAACCCAGCGCTAACAACTGTCAAACAGGATAAAGAAAGTATGGGTAAATCAGCCTTTGAAATGTTATATAAATTAATTCAAGAGGAAGATCAGCCAAATAATGATTTTATTATGACGACCTTAGTTGAAAGGAAAAGTGTTAAAAAACTTTTTATTTAGTGTAAATGTGACAACTAATTTTCCTTTTCAACTTGTTCTATTTATAATTGTAGCACAAACGATTGTACAAGACGCTTTTTTTACTAATGCGTCTTCTTTTTATATCAACAGAACAAACGATTGTGCAACTATTTGAAGTTTGAAATGAAAAAGAAAATTATTGTAATAGGTAGTTCTAATACTGATCTTGTTGCGCGAAGCAATAGATTACCAAGAGCAGGCGAAACGATTATTGGTTCACAATTTTTCCAAAATCAGGGGGGAAAAGGAGCAAACCAAGCTGTTGCTTGTGCCAAGTTAGGAGGAGAAACCACATTTATTGCTTGTGTAGGTAAAGATGATTTTGGTAAAGTGGCCAAGGAATCTTACAAAAAAGTAGGAATCAATACTGATTATATATCTTCATCTGATCAACCTACTGGAGTAGCGATGATTAATGTAGATGATCATGGAGAAAATTGTATTGTGGTGGTTCCTGGTGCGAACAATGACTTAGATATCAATCGTATTGATAAAGTAAGTCACCTTTTTAGTAAAGACACCATTGTTTTACTTCAACTAGAAGTGCCTATCAAAACCATTGAACACAGTATTGAAGTAGCTCATCAGAAAGGTGCTATGGTTATAGTAAACCCGGCACCTGCCCAAGCATTAAGTGATGAGGTTTTATCAAAAGTAAATTATATCACCCCAAATGAGACTGAATTGACTCTTTTAACTGGAGTAGAAATTAATAACGAAGAAGGATTAAAGGAAGCAGTTGAGAAATTACATCAAAAAGGGATTGAAAATGTGATTGTCACACTCGGTAGTAAAGGGTGTTATGTGTCATCAAAAGAGTTGAAAGGCTATTACGAAGCACAAAAAGTAAAAGCGGTAGATACCACAGCTGCAGGTGATGTTTTTAACGGTGCTTTCACAGCACACCTTGCAGAAAATTATCCTTTGTCAGCTTGTATTGAATTTGGAACAAGAGCAGCAACATTTTCAGTAACGAAAGCAGGT
The DNA here is from genome assembly GCF_012641475.1 of Flammeovirga agarivorans. Classification (NCBI taxonomy): domain Bacteria; kingdom Pseudomonadati; phylum Bacteroidota; class Cytophagia; order Cytophagales; family Flammeovirgaceae; genus Flammeovirga; species Flammeovirga agarivorans. Next base: position 242,859 of record NZ_JABAIL010000007.1, read on the forward strand.
GCTCAGGCATCTATTCCATCACTAGAAGAACTTAATAATTAATATCATGTTTATAGTTGAAAGTTACTCTTTAGCAGTAATGCTATGTTTCGTGACCATGATATGTTGGGGATCGTGGGCGAATACACAAAAACTAGCTTCCCAAAAATGGAGCTTCCAATTGTATTATTGGGATTATTCAATTGGAGTTATCCTATTGTCTTTATTAATGGCTTTTACTTTAGGTTCAAGTGGAGAATTAGGGAGAGGATTTATTGATGATATAACTCAAGCTGAATCTGCTGCTTTATTCAATGCATTCTTAGGAGGTGTTATTTTTAATATTGCCAACTTGTTATTAGTTATCGCCATTGATATTACAGGAATGGCTGTGGCTTTTCCTGTAGGAATTGGCCTTGCTCTAGTAATAGGTGTGATCGATAATTACCTAAAAGATCCAAGTGCCAACCAATACATTATTTTTATAGGTGTTGTACTGATTATCACTGCAATTATTCTTAATGCATTGGCATATAGTAAATTACCGAATAAACAAAGTGGTAGCAAAAAAGGAATTATTATCGCTTTAATAGCTGGGGTTTCTATGGGCTTCTTCTATGGTTTTGTAGCGGAATCGATGAGCCTAAACTTTGAACAGCCTGAGACAGGAAAACTGACTCCATATTCGGCGCTATTTATTTTCTCTATTGGATTGTTTATCTCAAACTTCGTGTTTAATACGATAAATATGTATCAACCAATTTCAGGAGAGAAAACTTCTTACAAAGAGTACTTTTCAATGGGAACACCAAAGTTACACTTTATAGGCATTCTTGGAGGTATGATATGGGGTTTAGGCATGGGATTAAACATTTTAGCTTCCGAAAAAGCAAGCCCTGCAGTATCTTATGGATTAGGGCAGGGAGCTACCATGGTGGCCGCGTTTTGGGGTGTCTATATTTGGAAGGAATTTAAAACTGCACCAAAAGGAACAAATAAAATATTAAATCTAATGTTTCTGCTTTTTATAGTAGGCTTAGGCTTGATTGTGTATTCAAAACTATAACCAATAAATAATACATTAAATGAAAAGAATAGTAAAGTATCTTCCGATTGTTGCTTCTGTGATGGTATTTTCATCATGTTCAACAAAAGAGAATCATAAAGAGGTGATCAAGGATCCCAAATTAAATTATCATACTTCCTATACACCAAAAGAAAGTGACTTAAAGATCTCAAGATCGGAGTATAAGGATAAACTCTATGGTTTCTGGCTAGGACAATGTATTGGTAATTGGACTGGTTTAGTGACTGAGATGGATAAGATTGGAAATATCGGAGAAATTAAAACGGGTGATTTTTATACCAGAGATGATTGGGGAAAACCAGACCAACCTTCTATTTGGGGGCAAGGGGTACCTAGTGATTTGTCCGAAACAATTGATTTTGTTTTTAAAGATGAGGATGAGATATGGGGAGCAGATGATGATACAGATATTGAATATATTTACCAACATTTACTGTATACATTAGGGAAAACAATGCTATCGGGAGAGGATATTCGTAAAGGATGGATGGAACATATTCATAAAGAAGAAGAAAACTATTTATGGGTGTCGAACCAACAAGCTTTTGACCTAATGTATGATGGGGTAATTCCTCCAGCAACAGGAGATCCTAAAAACAATGAGCATTACAATATGATTGATGCTCAATTAACTACTGAAATTTTTGGTTTCTTTGCTCCATCAAGGCCAGATATTGCACTTAAAATGGCTGAGCTTCCGATACAAACTACAGCGAGAGAGGATGCACAGATTATTTCAGAATTTTATGTAAAAATGTATTCTTTAGCTTCTAAAGTAGATCAGAAGTTACCCTTGAAGCAACAAGTGCTTTGGATGGCTAAAGAGGCCAGCAAAGATATGCCAAAAGATACCTACGTTTTTAAAATGTATGAGTATGTAAAAAGCGAATATGATAAAGGTACAAAGTGGGAAGAAGTTCGAGACGGCCTTTATGAAAAATACCAAGTCAATCAAGAAGATGGTTATAATGTAACGTCACAGGAATTATACTGTAATGGTTGCTTTGCTGCTGGTATTAATTATGGAGCCAGTTTAGTTAGCTTGTTTTATGGTGAAGGTGATCTAAAAGAAACCATTAAAATTGGTAGCCTTGCAGGATGGGATTCTGATAATCCTACAGCCACATGGGCTGGTATGATTGGGTTTATGATTGGCAAAGAAGGTGTTGAACAAGCATTCAATCGTAAATTCTCAGACCGTTTTGATATTCATAGAACAAGAAAAGGATTTACCTTCGAGAATGATTCTGTAGATAACTTTAATAATATGTCCAAGATTGGAATGTTTATCGTTGACCGAGTAGTTCAAGAACAGATGAAAGGTGGTGTAGATTTAGAGAATGATCTTTGGTATATACCTCAATAAATAAAAAAAGGTAGGGTTAATAACTCTACCTTTTTTTGTCGAAAATGTTTCTTGTGATGATGTAATTTAAATAAGTATGATAATCTCTTGTGCTTTTTGTAATGAGTGATGTTTTATATAACGACCAACAAAATCTATTAATCTCCATTTATGGAAGTATTAATATAATCCACTTGATAATGCTTTTGAACAATATAAATCTATTAATTCATTGATTTCTTCTACAGAATAGTTTAAATGATCTATAGATAATTCGTAACTATTTCCATTTGTAATTAATAATAAATAGTCTCTAAAAGTTTCACCAATAGGTTTAGTATTGGCTTCTATTTTACTAATATTTTTCCAAGGGATTAATTCTTTATCTATAACTACTCCTTGGTGTGAAAGTACAACGATAGTCTTGTTCGAAAACAATAATTTTATACTCGATATACTAATGAAAACCCCAAATATTAAGGCAATAGTGGGGATGATAAAATCAATAGGGTATTCTTCCTGTAGCAATAGATAAATACCGGTTAAGCATAAAGCTAAACCAATCATTGTTTTTAGAAAAGGTTCACTATTTTTATTTTCTAACACTGTGTAAGAAGGTAAGTTCGAGTACTTAAAATAGACAGTGTTAGATTTATTATTATTACAAACCTGTTCCAATAGTTGCTTCTTTTTCGGGGAAAGAATGGCTATTTGATTCCAAAACGGATGATTATCCGTAAATATTCCAAATACCGCTACTTTTTGTTTCAGACCATTAAGATCATCTACTTTTGTATAAGCCCATAACTTCCATCTAGGGATGGCATACGCTAAATATAGTACTGCCGTCAAGATGGGAAATGTAAGGCATGTTAGTATAGTTAATATGTCGAAGTGTTTAAAAACAAATAGGAATAAAGATAATAATATATTTACTCCAACTATGATTATAAATAACATAGGATAAAGAATCTGTTTTCGTCCTTTCGACAAAGCTTGTTCAACAGATATGTAATTATTCATAGTAAATTAAGATGATGCAATTTTGATTAGTTTGTCGATTAGTAAATTAACCGGCGATGATTCAAATATATAACTCTTTTAGAAACTACGTTACATATGATTACATATCTTCACAATTGAAAACCATTATTGAAATATTCTAATTTTATTTTTCTAAATAATCATCTAAAAATTAATATTTATTTATTAAAATATTTCATATTTGTTGTTGTTCTTTGAAGGTGGAAAATGATAAAAAAGGATTGATTTGTTAAATTATAGCGAAATACTTTGGTTATGGTGTTATTCAATGTGAAACAGACATCTAAATTTCAACTTTGCCGTTTTATAAATCATCAAAACAAACATCTAAGAGAGATTATCAAAAATAAACTGTTGAATAAGAGTAGACAGTAATTATAAAGGAAGAACGATTTTTAATCAAAATCCAAAAATAAAGACTTCTTCCTAGAGAGTGAACGATTCATAAATCAAACAAACTATTTCAAAGAAGTGGTAAAGAGTACCACCATTAAATAAGTAGAATTTTTTCTCTTCTAAATAGTGTAGAACGATTAATTTATTCGATTCCACTATTTCCAGTAGTCAACTAAATAATAGGTGTATTTAATGCACAGTGATTGATCTGATTTATAGATCACACATTCTCGATTCGTTTTCGTATTGCCGAAGAGGTGATACTATGTCACACCTTCCATCTCTAAGCTTGGAAGAGTTTAGCAGTGGAGTAAATTTTAAGAATCATGCAAACTATCAAGTATTCAATTATTGAAACTGAAGATACTGTACAATTGATGAACCAAGTTCATAGTGACACTCTAGTACAAGCATTCCCAAAATCTTTTATACCAGCTATTTCATTAGCTTTAGACTTCATTAGTAATAGTATTGATGATAGGGTAATAAAAGATAAAGAACTGGATGACAGACTAATCAATTTTATTTGTCAATTAGATTCATCCAATATGAGACAATTAGACACAAATACAATGCAATCTTATTGGATTGCTTCATAAAAATGTAATACACATTTAAAATTAGTCACCTGTAAAAGGGTGGCTTTTTTTATTTCTTATTTTCTTCCTCTACAAAGAACAAATGTTTTTATATTGATGTTATTCGAATACCATCAATCTTATCACGACATCATTAATACGATACCAAATTAAATTATCCATGAAAAATCTACCTCAATTTTTAATATTACTTTTATTACCTCTTCTTCAGGTACATGCTCAGAAAAAAGAAATTGGAAAAACATTAGCGGTTTGGGAAATAAATAATGGCTCTATCAAATTAGATAAAGGAACAGTTGAAGATAATAAAGCAAAGGTGTACTGGGAGTATATGAAAAAGGTTTTACCCAATGAATTTTTGGCTCAATATGTTGTAGCATTTCGTTTATATACTGATGGGAAAGAAGAGGATTTAGGAGGGATGAATCCATTAGATGAATCGAATAAAAATTGGCAAATAGAATTAGATTATATAGATAATGACTTAACAAGTAATGATCCATCTATGTTGGAAGATATGGATCATACTATAATCCATGAGTTTGGACATTTATTATCTTTGAATATTCAGCAGGTAGAACCAACGGAGGATAAATATCAAGATGACGAAAGAGGTTATTTAACAACAGAAGGTTATGCCAAAAAAGACAGTTATCTTGGTTTATATGTTGCTGAATTTTGGAAAGGTGATTTACTCTTGGAATGGGATGAAATAGCGATGAAAGGATCCCGAAGAAGACAAAAATTTTTATTAGGCTTTTATGATAATTACCAAGATCAGTTTATCAATGACTATGCTGTAGAATCGCCGGAGGAAGACTTTGCAGAATCTTGGTCTTATTTTATTTTGAATGAAAAAAATGAAGCCACTTCCATCAAAGATAAAAAGATAAATTTCTTTTATCAATTTCCCGATTTAGTGGCTTACAGAACTGAGATGAGACAACATTTAAAGTCCCTCAATATGGATGATTAATATCTATTTAGTGAGTTTCTTATTTTTCGGTTTATCTTTTTTCCAGATGCCCTCAAATATTACTTCGTTTTTATCATTAAATAAAACACCAAAACCTTCTCTTAAATTATTACTCCAGAACCCTTCATATCTTTCTCCACTTTTGAAAAAATAGACGCCAAAACCGTCTCTTATACCAGCTTTATAATTTCCTTCAAAGCGGTCACCATTTTCCCAGGTATAAACACCTTGTCCATTTCTTCTATTGTTTTCCCAAAGTCCTTCATAGAAACCTGTTTTTTCAAAAACCGCATACCCAAAACCATGAGCATTCCCATTAAATACCTCACCAATGTATTTAATCTCAGCTCCATCATAATTTTGAATATCGAGTCTTTCAATGTCTTTATTTTGAGAGACTAATTCTTTCTGAAGGTTTTTAATAGTTTTCTTATTCTTTTGAAGGTCAAGCTCAAGTTTTCCTTTATCCGATGTGAGTAGGTGATTTGTAGTTTTATACACATTAATACTATCAAATAATTCCACTTGATTTTGCTTTAGTCGATAGATATATTTTTGGTTGGTGTAATACCGTTTTTCAAGCTCATTGATTTTTTCGAAAGGTACTTTTTGGTCTTCGATGAAACGCAATGCATTTTCTGTATAACTATCCGATTGATAAATGCTATCGACTTTATGATACAATGATAGAGCAGTATCGTATTGATGAGCAATCAATAATGAATCTGCAGTGGTTTTTAAAGTGAGTACTTTATATTCAAGATCCTCTTTTTCTAGTGTCTTTATTTTGATATGCAGTTGATCTATATGCTCAGAAACATAAAGAGAAATAATGGATAGAATAAAACATAACGGGATGATAATTAGTATCTTTTTCATATTAATATCCAAGGTTAATTTTAGGCATTTTGTTACTGTTTTTTCTAGTATCTAGACCAATAAAGATATTGAACCTAAGAATGTGAGATTCTTTATATTGGTATCCAGAACTCTTTTGTCCTAACGTCCACATATGACCTGCAAAGAATGTGATTTGGTTGTTTAGGACGTAACCAAACCCATTGTATGTTCTAAAGTCTTCAAATGGATTATAGGCAATCGAAGCCCCAGAATGCATAAAGATTTCGAAACTAGGGGAGAAATAAAGTGTATTCTTTTCTATCTTCTTTTTATTGATTGGAATGTAGGCAAACATCTTATACCTATATCTATTGGTATAATCATGCTCTGCACCGATATTATTATCTCTTTTCCAACGGTGTTCAAATCTAAATTGATGATAGATTTTTACTCTACCCATCATAGGCATTTTTAAGAGCCATTGGTGCCAGATTCTATGTTCAATAGTATATGGTTCATATTGGTCACTACCAGGTTCCGGAGAAAAATTCACCACCATAGTAGGTCCAATTACAGCCTCAAAATAATCATTAAAGAAAATATTAAGACCTGCTCTATTGTAGATTTGTCTTGGTCTACCATAGAATGAATTAACATCATCAAGATCATTTCTCACCCTATAATGATGCTCACCATAGTAACCAAGTTTCTCAGAAAACCTGACTTTAATGTATGCACCCGTCCATATTCCAGTTTCCTCTAAACTAGACTCTGGGGCATCTTGTCCATACGTATAAATTGTAGATAATAAACTAATTAAAATTAGAATGAATCTTGGTAGTTTTTTTAGCATATTAATTAATGAAGTTAGACAGTCGTTAAGTTTAGGAGTTCAACTTTGTGAAGAGTGTATTGGTTGAAGTTTAAATAATCATTGTATCAGAAATTGAATAGCAACGATCTATACAAATGTATTGTTGTTCGATAGATATTTGATTGTGAAGAGTGTTTTTTTACAATATTTTTTGTTTTCAGTTAGTAAGCTTTTACATGATAAAATTTCATGATAATCACCTTTTTATTGTTAAAAATAAATCAAAACGCCTTGTATGTTTTGTTATGTTTTGAATACATGCAAAATAGTTGAATAATGTAAGATCTGATATGTTAATTTTTTTATGACGCAATAACATTCATATTAAAATTTTCAGCAATATGCTGTCTATCAATACTCTTTTCATTAACTTATATCATCACCCAAAGTAAATTATTGTATGACCCAAAATACTACGTTTAAGAAAGATATTCTTTATTGGAGATTTTCTGCTTATGGTTTTCTTAAGAATCTCAGGTTTTTTGACCCTTTTATGATTATCTATCTCTCCGGAATAGGGGTGAGTTATACTCAGATTGGAGTGTTATACGGTATTCGAAAGTTAGTGGCATTTTTCTTAGAAGTACCTACAGGGATTTTAGCGGACAAAATGGGAAGGAAGCAGTCATTGTCATTAGCTTTTTTAGCTTACATTATCTCTTTTCTTATCATCTACCTTTACCCTAATTTCTATCTTCTGATCTTATCATTTACCTTTTTTGGTTTGGCAGAAACATTAAGAAGTGGTACACATAAGGCGATTATCCTATCATATTTAGAAATTAAAGGATGGGAAGATCAAAAGGCAGATTATTTTGGACATACAAGAGGTTGGGCTCAAATGGGGAGTGCTATCTCATCTTTGGTGGCAGGGGTGTTGGTTTTCAATACAGAGCATTTCAATAACATCTTTCTATTTTCCATTGTACCATATGTCATCAACTTCTTTAATATCATTACCTACCCAAAAGAATTGAATACAGGAAAAGCATCTAAGAAAAAGAAAACAGAAAGTTTTAATTCAGAAATGTTGACTGCGTTAAAAAATCCACACTTAATAAAGGTTATAGGGAATTCTACAACATTGGCTTCATTTCTTGGTGCAGTAAAAGATTTTATCCAACCAATAATGGCCACGTTTGCTTTGTCTTTAGTCTTTATTAAAGACATAGGTTCAGAGCATCAAAGGATAGGTATAGTCGTGGGGGTACTTTATTTTATTATCTATTTTCTGAATTCAACAACATCGATTAATGCGAAAAAAATTACAAAGGGCTTTAGTGATCAACCTTCTTATATTACAGTTACATTAATTGCAGGCTTGGTGGTAGGGATCTGTTCTGGTATCTTTTATGAATTCAATTTTGTGGTATTGTCACTAATTTCTTTTTCTCTTCTTTATATCATAGATAGTTTAAGAAAACCATTTATTTTTTCTTATATCATGGATGATACACCTTCTGATATGACTACTACCTTTTTATCTATTCAATCTTTTGTTAGTACCATTGCTACCGCTGTACTTTCATTTTTGTTTGGGTATTTGGCAGACCATTTTTCTATTGGAGAGGCATTAGTGATCGTAGGAATAATGCTTTTAGTGTTATACCTCACAGTACTGATGTTTTATCACAAAAATAAGAAGAAGAGTTAGAATCCATTTAGAAAAGATGTAAATTCAATTGAGTAATAAATTAAACAAACGATATGTCATTTTTTAAGAAAGCTCTTGCCAGTGTAGGAATTGGGAGTTTAAAAGTCGATACCATTTTTGATAAAGAACAAGTTCACGCCGGAGAACAGATAACAGGTAAAGTGTACTTGAAATCTGGAAATGTAGACCAGAATATCAATAAAATTGAAATTAGATTATATGCTCATGTTTATATCAAAGATGAGGATACTGAGAATAATAGAGCACATCAAGAAATTGAGCTATGGCGTTATGCTATCGCAGACTCATTTACCATCAAAAAAGAGGTCGATGAGGTGTTTGAATTTGATTTGAAGTTACCAAATGATGTACCCGTTTCTTTTGGTGATTCTAAAGTATACATGAAAACATTAGTTGATATCGATAATGCCATTGATAAATCTGACCGTGATGATTTATTAATAGCTCCTCATCCGTTGCAGGAGCAATGTATGCATGCATTTGAGGAATTAGGTTTGTACTTAGCAGAGACCGAATGCGAAAGAGCAGGCTATGGAATTCCTACTGAACTTCCTGTCGTCCAAGAGTTGGAGTTTAAGCCTAATGGAGGTCATTTCAGAGGAAAAATTGACGAACTGGAAGTGATGTTTATTGCCGCTGAAGATAAATTATATGTATTATTAGAAATAGACAAAAGAGGGAATTGGTTGCAAGAAATGGCTGGCTATGATGAAAGGAACTTTAAATTGGTTTTACATATGTCCAAACATTATTCACAACAAAAACTTGTCGAGATGTTTTATCAAATAATTACAGAGAATATTTAGTAGTAAATGCTTGGTAAGATGTTGAATAATAATCTTATCAAGCATTTAAATCTATTGTATTTTATAAAACAGAAAGGTAGACTCTATTTATTACCTTGCAGATAATGAAAGCTATTAAAAATATATACTTAATTTACCTACTCCTCTTTTCTTTACTTGTATCATGTAAAGATAGTACTGAAAATGAAGTCGAAGAGGAAGAGACAACAAACAAAATTTCAGCTGTTGATATTTCAAATTACCCTGAAATTGAACTGACCAACCCTGTATTTTATAATGAAGAGGGCACTGAAATTAACTTCTTATCTTACTTAAGTGATCATGGAGTAAACACAGTGCGTTTAAGATTGTGGGTTGATCCTGTTTCTAATCATTCTACTTTTGATGAAGTACAACGTTTTTCTCAAGAGTTAAAAGGAATGGGTTTTAAAATATGGTTGACAGTACATTACTCTGATACTTGGGCTGACCCTGGACATCAGGAAACTCCAGAACGTTGGAAAAACCTGTCTTACGAAGCATTAAAAGACAGTGTTTATGAATATACTTCTTCCATTGTAAATACAATGTCACCAGAGTACATTCAAGTTGGTAATGAAATCAATACTGGAATATTACATCCAATAGGCACCCTTCAAAATATGGAACAGTTCAAAGGATTACTGAAATCGGGAATCAAAGCTGTTCGAGACCAAAATACCAATACCAAAATTATTTTACATTACGCAGGTATAGAAGGATCCGACTGGTTTTTTAATGAGATGTATGGACTTGATTACGATATCATTGGTTTATCATATTATCCATTATGGCATGGAAAGTCATTATCCAACCTTAGTTCAACCTTATCAAGTTTAGCCTCATCTTATGATAAAGATGTTCTGGTGGCTGAGACCGCTTATGCATTTACTTTAGGTTGGAATGATTGGACGAATAATATTATTGGTAGTGATGACCAATTGATTACACCGGATTACCCTTCAAGTGCGGAAGGTCAAAAGGCTTTTATAAAAGAAATCAGAACGCTTTCTACAGCTAAAGAATATACTTTAGGTTTTTGTTACTGGGGAGCAGAATTAATTGCTTGGAAAGGTACAGAAGCTACTGATGGTTCTTCTTGGGAAAACCAGGCGTTGTTTGATTTTGATAATAAGGCCTTACCTGTAATTGAAGAATTTAAAATTAAATAAGATAAAAAATCAGTACTCATTTGATATATAACTGCAGTATTTTTCATTGAAAATACCACTTTATAGGTTTGTATTCTTCTTCTTTGTGCATTCAGTAAACCAATATAAAATTCATAATAGAGAATAGAGTAATCTCATTTTGACCTAAACTAACCCTTCATTAACTTCTATTTATACAAATACAACTTTTTATATCTCAATCCGCGATATTCATTTTTGAAGTCGTGTAAAATATACGCCTAATATTTTTTGTTTACTTACTGAACACAAATGAGAAGATTATTACTATTTACTATCATTTTTATAATGAGGCTGACGTCTATTTATGCCGATACATGGTATGTAAAGGCTGATGGTACCGATGCAGCTGAAAATGGAACTCAAGAAGCTCCTTTTCAGACGATCTCATATGCTATTGCTCAGGCATCAAATGATGATATCATCCATATTATTGGAACAGTGATAGAGTATGGAATTACTATCAATAAATCTATAACTATTGAGGGAGATGCACCACTCACTTCTATAGTTCAAGGAAATATTGAATCACCTTTTGTACGTTTAGAGAATGGTGAAGTACCTGCTTCAAACCAACGTATTTTTACTATGTCTCAAAATGAGCAAATAGTAACTTTTAGAAATCTTACCATAAAGTATGGTTTTGAAGGGGGGCAAGCAGGAGCAATTTATAACAACAAATTGAACTCTCAATTAACGGTTGAAAATTGTAATTTTATTGAAAACTATGCAAAAAGCCAAGGTGGAGCTATTTCTACAAACAGAGAGCTAACAGTAAAAAATTCCTCGTTTATTAATAACAAGAGTGCCACACACAGTGGAGCTATTAATAATAACTCGAACCTAATCCCATTAGTGATCGAAAATTGCCTTTTTTATGGTAACGTTGCAGGTGGTACTGGTACGGGAGCTTCAGTTAGAGCAAATGCTAAAGAAGTCACTTTCTTAAATAACACCTTTGCTTATAATTCTACTGAGGCGGTCAATAAATCTGCTGGAATCAACTTATATTCAGCTTTAAGTGATGATGATAAAGCAAATAATAGAACTATTGTAGTGAACATGCATAACAATATTCTTTTTAATAATATTGTGGGTGATGACGTAAGAGCCGATGGAGAAGATATTGTTATCTCAAACGAGGCGGATACAGATTTTAATGTAAGTGGTAATATCATTTCATATGTTCACTCAGCTTCTGATAGAGCACCTTTTGAAAACGGGACAAATTATTTGCAGAAAGCACAAGTAGCCGAGTCAGCTTTAAAATTTGGTGAGTTGCAGCAAGCTGAAAATGGCTTATATATTTTACCAATTTATAATACCTCTTTGGCTGATGCATCAGGAACTGCATCAGGTACTATTACTGATGCAATAGGTCAAACAAAATCGAATAATGATATTGGACATTTAGGAGTAGGATCTTTAGCATTACCACCAATATTTATCACTGACCCATTTCAAAATTACCCTGAAAATCAAGAGAAGTTAACTTTACAAACACTATCTCCCAATAATAATGTTTCTTATGAGATTACAGGTGGTGAGGATCAGACCTCTTTTAATTTGTCTTCAGAAGGGGAACTATCATTTGTAACTACCCCAAGTGTAGATATAGCTGCAGATCATGATGGAGATAATGTTTATAAGGTTGAAATAACAATCACAGAGGGTGATCTTTCAACTACAGAATTATTTGAATTAAGTATTGTTGGAGCGAAGTTAAATGTAGTGATGATCGTTCTCGATGATCTAAATGATTACATTGGCTTTATGGGTGGTTATCTAAAAACAAAGACACCTAACATTGATAAATTGGCGACACAAGGTGTTTCATTTATGAATGCTCATTCCAACGCTCCTCTATGTGATCCATCAAGAGCCTCTTTCTTGAATGGTATATTACCTATGACTTCACAGCATTTTGGTACAGGTGGTAGTAACTGGAAGAATAACCCAGTACTAAAGGAATCAAAATTGATTTCAGAATACTTTATGGATAATGGTTACACCACTTACAAAACAGGTAAGATTACTCACTCTACCTCAGGTGAAGATAAATGGTGGGATTATGTACATGAGGATTCTCAAGATTATGGTCCAGTTGCTTATAATGGAAAAAGTGGAGCTATTCACTCAAGTTCTATTCACCAAATGGCAGATGTCGGTGGTTCGTTAGACGGTGTTTACGGAAGACTTTCTGATATTCCAACTGCAATGAGACATCAAACATTAGATGACAATTCTGGATTTGATAGATTAATTGAAGGATGGTACAGTACTATTACAGGAGAGAAATTTAATTACGTTTCTGAAGAGGACAGAGATCTTATGCCCGATGAGAAAAATACAGACTGGGCTGTTGAGCATATCAATGCTTTATCCGATGCAGATAGTGAAGACCCTTTTTTTATGGCAGTCGGAATCATTCGTCCCCATTCGCCTTTTGTAGTGCCAGACAAATATTTTGATATGTTCCCCTTAGAGAGCATTGAACTTCCAAAGATCTATTTAGATGACAGAGAAGATTTTACTTATGACCGTACGAATAGAGGACATGAGATTGTTGATGCTCTAGAACATAGTCATATCGATAAGAATGAAGGATTAAAAAGGTATTTCCAAGGCTACTTAGCAAGTGTTGCTTTTGCTGATGAAATGGTCGGTAAAGTTGTTGATGCTGTAGAGAATAGTAAGTACAAAGACAATACAGTGATCATGTTATTTAGCGATCATGGTTATTTGATGGGAGAAAAAGATTATTCTCACAAGAATAATCTTTGGGAACATTCGACTAGAGTTCCATTGATCATTAAATCACCTATCCATAAAAATACACATGGCGGAAAAGTAAATCACCCAGTATCATTGGTAGATATTTATCCTACATTGCAAGATTTATGTTCACTAACTGGAGATACAAAGTTTAGTGAAGCTGGAGCTGATTTAGACGGTAATAGTTTAAAGCCTTTCCTTTTTGATGTTAACTCTTCGGACTTTACAGGAGATGAAGTAGCTTTATCGGTAATAGGTAATTGGTTCTATAAAACTTCAGACCGTCAAAACTATGGTATAAAGAGTCAAAGGTTCCGTTATATTAATCGTTATGATGGCCAAGACGAATTGTATGATCACAAATATGACCAAGATGAATTTATCAATGTAATTGATGATCCTGCATATGTAGAAGTATTGGCTGCTTTCCAAAAGAAGATGGAATACAAACTACGTCCGGATTATGCTTTAAATGATCATTTAGAAAATTTAGATCTTGCTTATGAAAAGAGTGATAATTGGAAATCATTCTCTAAAGATTGGGGTGTACCTATTGAAAATGATGGATCTTTAGTACAAAGAGTTAATGCAGGAGTTTCAGAAAACTTTATCACTTACGAAGTGACCAACCCTGGAGTATTAACTGTCGAGACTTGGGTTCCCTATAAATCTGTATTGAATGAGGATACAGGAAAATGGCAAAATATCCCAGTTGAATATGGTACATGGAAAGTTTATTATTCTACTGACAACTCAACTTGGGAAGAAATGATGACCAATGAAATCGTTGGTAGCTATACTTGGGATAGTAATATCTATACCTATGAAAATATGACTGATTTCCCTGAAGGAACAAAATATATTAAAATTGTTTTAGAAGGAGATGGAGAAGATCATGCTGCTGCATTATTAGGAAGTGTTCGTATCTATAAAGCAGAAGATCGTAATATGATCATGGATCTAGATAATATTGTCGTAGATGTTGATGAATCAATTTTCGAAATCGAAAGTAAAAGGTACAGAACAAGCAGTACTATTTTGCCAATTAAGGCGGATGACTTTTCTTCATCTGAAAAATACTTCCAAAAATCAGATAATACTTACTTAACAGATGATGATGGTAAAGATTTTCATCAGGATGGTAAAAGGTTAGTGAGAAGCTCAACTGAAGATGCTTTTGTGATTTATGAAGTAGAAAATATCGGAGCGATTAGAGTTGAAGCAGTAGAATTGCATAGTTCGGGAACTTATATCGCGAACAATGATACAGTACTAAAAGATTATCAAATTGAAGTACTTGTCTCACAGGATAATAACACTTATCAATCATTAGAAATGCGTTCTATCTCATTATTCATCAATGATATTATCAATGCCGAAGGAGTAATAGATCAATATAGACATTCTCATAAATTTGCATTTGTATCTAATAAGGAAATTCCTGAGGGGACTAAGTATGTGAAGATTCTTATGAAAAATGGAGTTGAAAATGAAAGTCCTTCCAATTGGAGTTTTCAACTTAATGGAGTGTATTTCTATTCAGATTATTTAGTTCCTGGTTCAGAATCATCTGCTCCAAATGATATTGTGAAATTGGATCAGACGATAACAATAGATCCAATTGGAGATAAAAAGACAACAGATGCTGATTTTGAGTTGGTAGCTTCAACTTCATCAAATCTTGAGTTAGCCTATGCAATTGAAGGTCCTGCTTCTTTAGATGGAACAACTATAACTCTAACTGGAGCTGAAGGAACGGTTAAAATTACTGTTTCTCAATTAGGTAATGAAGAATACAATGCCGCTTCTGAGATAGTAACTTTTAATGTTTCAAAGGAGGAAGTAACAGTACCAGAAACTCCTGAAAATCCGGAAGTACCTGTCGATGATGAAGACCCAATTGAAGATGGAACACCAAGTGATGATAATCCAATTCTTGATGCTGAAATTGATATCCAGGATGTTTCACTTTTCCCAATTCCTGCTTCAAATGTGCTCTATATCAATGGTTTACCGTATGAAGTTGATATAATGGTCGTGAACTTAGTGGGGCAGGTGGTGATGACTACCAAAGCTCAAGATGTGATTGATATCAGCCAATTACTAAATGGTATCTACTTTATCAAATTAGGTAATTTGGGTAGCTTGAGGTTTATCAAAAACTAAAGAATAAACATTTATATTATAAATCCTGAGTTAAACATTTTCGTTTAGCTCAGGATTTTTTGTTTTATATCTTTTTGTAGGATAACGTTAACGAAATCAGAATTTTAATACGAAATAAGAAAATAATTAAATTAACATTACATAATGCTTGGTTCTTATTTAGAATAATTCTAGATTAGCAATGTGATCAAAAATAAAGTTCACAAACTTTTCACGTGACAGTGAAAAACGTTCTATAAGATTCAACAATGATGTGAAAGACATACATCATAAGTGTATTTAATAATTCCGATTATACAAGGAAGAGGTAACATTTTGTGTTTCCTCTTCTTTTTTTGTCTCAATCCTTAGTCTTTATTTGTTGCAATAGGATATTTCGATTGTCCCCATTCCGTCCAAGAGCCATCATATACTTTTTTCTCTTGTGGAAGTATATCTTCAGCACCTAACAAATCAACAACTGCCGTAATACCAGAACCACAAGAAAAAATTAAGGGTTTCTCCTGATCTAAATTAAGTTGATCAAAGATTTCTTTTCTTTTTTCAATACTTTTATAAAATCCATTTTCAAGAAGTTTTTTAAAAGGCAGGTTTTGTGAGTTTGGAATATGTCCACTTCTCATTCCTGGGCGAGGCTCTTCCACCGTTCCATCAAAACGCTGTTTCCCTCTAGCATCTATAACTTGATCCGTTGATTTGTTTACGTTCTCATATACATATTTAGCATCAACAACAGCATTTTTATTGAACGATGCCTTGAAATTTCCTTTATCGAAAACTTGTGAAGTACCGATGGCTTCAGTAGGGAAACCTTTGTCTATCCATGCATCAAGGCCACCATTTAGTACAGAAATATTATTATAGCCCATCGTTTTAAACATCCACCAAGCTCTTGGACTGGTAAATATTCCAAGATTATCATAGGCGACCAGAATACTATCTTGATTGATTCCTAACGCTTGTACTGCTTTTTCAAAGTTCTGCTCATCTTGTAACATATTAGGCAGGGAAGAAGAAGTGTCACTAAAGTCGTTTTTGATATCAAAAGTACGAGCACCTTTTATCTGTAAATCAGGGTTTGATGCTACTAATCCCGCTTTATTACCAGGTTGGCTAGCGTCTAAAATAATAAGCTTTTCGTTTTGAAGTAATTCATGAAGTTCAGGTGCAGAAATAATATTCTTCATAATGATTTATATACTTGAATCGATTATATTAAAATTTAGTTTGAATTTACAAGCTTTCAATAGATCACCAAAACTATCACGGATGAAAAAAAAAGATATCCCATTTATGCCAGAATTTTACGACCGTTACATCAACCTATGTGAGGATAAAGATGTCGTAGATGTTCTTTCTGAAACACTGGTTAACATCAATATGGATAATGTTGAAAAGATGAGAGAACTGGGTACTAGAGTCTATGCAACTGGAAAATGGACAATGCATGATATTATTCAACATATTATCGATACAGAGAGAATTCTAGCCTATAGAGCATTACGATTTGCCCGAGAGGACAAAACAGAAATCGAGGGTTTTGAAGAGAACGCTTATGCAGTAACCGCTTTAGGTTATCAAAGAGATTTTGATGAATTGGTAGCTGAATTTCAAGCTGTACGAATGGGCACAATTGCCATGTTTAAAAGCTTTACCGACGAAATGCTTTTACAGGAAGGTGTAGCTAGTGGGATTAAGAATAACGTTCTCGCTATTGGCTTTACAATTGCTGGTCATCAATTACATCATGGGAATGTAATTAAAGAAAGATACTTCCCATTGTTGGATCAATAATATAACAAGTGTAGAGAAGAGGTAAGGTACTTTTTCTCTATACTTCCCCTTTGGTTTTTGAATAGAAATAGGCGTTTTTAACTTGTTTTCAAGGTTTATCCCACTTTTTGAAGAATTTACCCCCACTTTTTTCTACGTTAATTTTTTATCATTGTACTAATAAAAAGTCCAATTTAGTTGGATGCATAAACAACACATATTCTATAATTGCTATTCTGCCTTCTTCAATTTAATACAAACGAAATTTGTTTTTTATTTTTATTAAAATGAAGATGGTCAACTGTTACATTTTTAAATAAGTGTTATAATTACTATTATTGAACTGTGTTAACTACTACGAATACGTTTCCAATAATTAATACATGAAATTTAAGCTATTACTTTTTTATCTTCTGTCTATTATTTCTATTGATACTTATGCTGAACAAATCTTAGATTCCTATCAGTTTGAGTACTTCAATGTTTCCAACGGTTTACCAACAAATTACACCTATAAAATACGACAGGATCATAATAAACTATTTTGGTTAGCGACCAATAGTGGATTGGTGGTTTATGATAGTAAGAACTTTAATGTCAAAAGGCCATCTCTAAGATATACCGGTTTAAAGAATGAGAATATTAGTGCAGTTTATCTTCAAAATGATAGTATCATTTGGGTAGGTACTAATAGTGGGGGATTATCTCATTATAATAGTCGATTAGATTATTTTAAACATTACGATAATATCTTAACTAAAAAGAATAGGCCAATCAATAGAATCACATCTATTACTGAGGATGCTGATGGTAACCTTTGGCTTTCTACATTTTATCATGGAGTTGTTGTTTTCAATAAAGAAAAGGGAATAATAAAAAGGTTTGTTGAAAACTCTAAAGTACTTCATCTTATTAAAGATACTTTTGGTAACATATGGTTTGCATCACGCGGTAAGCTATATAAATATGATCCATCAGAAGACCGACTAATTTCTGCTGGAAAAGTATACGGAGAAGTGATGGAGCTGTATTACGATGCACCTAGGGATCAAATTATTATTGGTACCGCTAAAGGTTTGTACAAAATGGCCACTACAGATATGGTGATTCAATCTTTTCCTTCAGATAAAACGTTGGACAGAATGAAAGGGCTAAATACAATAAAAGTAGATCAGGAAGGCCGAATTTGGGTAGGTTCATGGACAAGAGGATTATTTGTTAGTGACCGAGAACAGAAATATTTTTCGAAGCTTCCATTAATTAAAGATTATGAGACCAATTCTCAATACGAAGCTATTCTGGATATCTTTTTTGATCAAGATAAAAACATTTGGGTAGGTACGGCTAATGGAGGTTTGGTAAAACTTATTCATGAACATTCTATCAAGAATTATCATAATACTTTTACCAATAACATTGGTTTATCAGATAATAACATTCTATCAATTTATAAAGATAATTACGGTACGTTATGGTGCGGAACATGGTCTGGTGGACTCTCTTATCTGACTAAAGGTTCAACACTATTTCAAAAATATCCTGATAATAAAAAAGAAAAAGTAACGAAAGTTATACCTTGGGGAGATAAGATAATCTATGCTGGAAAAAAGGGAATTCATATTATCGACAATACAAATAACCAGAAAAAATACCTAGGTCATTTTTTGAGAAAATTCCGAATGAATTCGGTCTTATTAGATGAAAATGAAATCCTCTATATAGGTACACAAATGAATGGTTTATTAGTGATTGACCTAAAAAAAGATCCAAATTTTGAACAACCTATCATTTATACTACTAAAAATAGTAACCTTGTTAATAATAGAGTAAGTGCAATTGGAAAAGATAGATCTAAAAAGGTATGGATTGGTTCTTATGGAGGGTTACAAATTTTTGATCAGGATAAGAGTGATTTTTATAACATCTATGGTCATATTAAAGATGAAGTAAAATCATCACTTGTGATATTATCTATAAACCTTGAAAAAGAGGGAAAGCTTTGGTTGTCTACTGCACAGGGATTAATTAAAGCAGACATTTCCAATGGTTTTAAAATTGAAAAAGTATTTACAGTCGATGATGGATTAAATAATGACTGTATCAAAGGTGTCACTTTTGATTATAATAATAGATTATGGTTCAGTAATACTTTAGGAATCGGAACTATAAGCCCAAATGAGAAAAGTATCATCAACTTTGATCGAGAGAAAAGGTTCAATAATGTCATGAACAATGATGCCATATATAATGATGGGAAAAAGATCTATTTTGGTGGTACTAATGGTTTATATGTTCTTGATTTAGAAAAAATAAGTTTACAACCTGAAGTGGTTCCTTCCATTCTTGTTACAGACTTTTATGTAAACCAGAAAAGAGTTGAAGTACAGGCAGAAAGAAACGGACGTATCTTATTGGAAGAAGAAGTGAATTTTGAAGACAATATTCACCTTTTTCATAATGAAAATACACTTTCATTTAAAGTAGTTTCACCAAATTATCATGCAAATAGCACTATTTTTTATCAATTCAGGATCAGAGAGCTAGATAAAAATTGGATTGACAATGGAGATAATCAGCTCATCAATTTAATTAACTTAAAACCATCAATATATCATTTAGAAATAAGATCGACCTACGATAGAAAAAATTACAGTGCAATAAAAACGATTACGTTTACTATAGATCCTCCTTTATACTTAACATGGTGGGCTAAACTTTTATATTTATCAAGTTTAATTGTTGTTATCTATTTAGTATTGCGTTTTATAATATTAAAATCAAAATTAGAAAACGATTTAAAGATTGAAAAAATTAATAGTGAAAAAGACAATGAATTGAATGAATCGAAGTTGATGTTTTTCACTAATATTTCCCATGAATTGAGAACACCTCTGACATTGATCATTAGCCCGCTGAGTGAAATCATGGATATGGATCTAACACCTGTGATGAAAAATAAGGTGGTCAGTATAAACAATAATGCACAGCGACTCCTAACGCTTATCAATAATCTTTTAGATTTTAGAAAAGCAGAAAATGGAATGCTTCAATTAAATCTAAGAGAACATAACTTTGAAAGATTTATTGATAAGATTTTTCTGAATTTTAAAAACCACTCAGAATCCAAAAGCATTCAATTTGATTTAGAGAAAAAAGCCAAAGATTTTAATCTTGTAT
Organism: Flammeovirga agarivorans; assembly: GCF_012641475.1. NCBI lineage: Bacteria > Pseudomonadati > Bacteroidota > Cytophagia > Cytophagales > Flammeovirgaceae > Flammeovirga > Flammeovirga agarivorans. The sequence goes on from NZ_JABAIL010000007.1 coordinate 263,579, forward strand.
TCGATCATGATAAAATGGAAATGGTCGTATGTAATCTTCTAACCAATGCATTTAAATTCACAAAATTAGATGGTAAAGTGAAGATGATCATCTCAAATAATTCTGATCATGTAACACTGACGGTAAAAGATACGGGAAAAGGGATTTCTACTACTGAGCAAGAAAAAATCTTCAATAGATATTATCAAATTAAGGATGTGGAGAGCATTAATATGATGGGTACTGGTCTTGGATTAGCTTTAACTAAAAAGATTGTAGAGTTACATCAAGGAGAGATTTCAATCCGATCAGAAGAAAATAAAGGAACTGAATTCACTGTGACCATTCCTCACTCATTAATAGAAAATCAATCGGTAAAAGAAGTTTCAAGTATCAAAGAAGAAGTAAGTGAAAAGAAAACAACTATAACAGAGAATACTAGGGAAAAACAAAGCCTCCTTATCGTAGATGATCATGAAGAAATTAGAGAGTATTTAGAGGATATCTTTAAAGATAGGTATCAGGTTACTACTGCGGCAAATGGAGCAGAAGCAAAGGAACTAGCAGTTAAAATTATTCCAGATCTTATTTTAACTGATGTAATGATGCCGAAGATGAATGGTATTGATCTATGTAAAATACTAAAGGATAATATATCAACAGCACACATTCCTGTTTTACTATTAACGGCAAAGACTGATAATAAACATGAAATAGAAGGGTTAAAATCTGGTGCTGATGATTATATAAGAAAGCCGTTTGATGTAAAAGTTTTAAACACAAAGGTTGAGACTCAGTTAAGGAACCGACTCAAAGTACAGAGATACTTCCAAAATAAAGTCAGATTTGAGCCAAACACTAATCTGAATACAGAGAATAAAGACGAAAAATTCTTACAAGATGTCTCTGAATTTATTAATACGAATCTAGAAAATGAATCTTTCTCTGTGGAAACATTAGCAGAACAATGCTGTATGAGTCAATCCACACTGTACAGAAAGCTAAAAGGATTAACAGGAATGACCATCGCAGGCTTTATTCGATCGATACGTTTAAAGAAAGCTTCTGAATTATTAATAGAAGATGATCAGAAGTTGTATGTGATAGGAAGCATGGTCGGAATTAATGATTACAAGTATTTCAAAAAAGAGTTTACTAAACAGTTTGGTGTATCACCAAAGGAGTATAGAGAGAAGAAAAAACAAGAAATGTTGGTAATGAACAGTTAATTTTTCTGTTATATCAAAGAAAATACTAAAAAAGCACCTCTTATTTTGGACGAAAATAGGAGGTGCTTTTTTATAAAGGTGACAAATGTTTCTTTTTTAAGACATCAATCAATCGTATAAAATACAATTGATAATCAGTGAACTATAGAAAATATTTTTTACTCAATTCGAAATAAGGTTCTATTTATTTGATATTATTATATAAAAAAAGGTGTGTGAAGTCATTCTTTAACCAACGAACTAGGTCATCATTATAGATATCTCTAACCTGTATTTTTGATTTATCAAAGTGTGATGCTCTATTTAAGTGCGTGTACAAGGATGATGGTTTTGTATTTTTTTATATCGGTGACCATTGAACAAAAGGAGACTTAAAAGAGCTGTTGTGAATTATAACTATACTTACTTAAATATTATGTCAAAGACGTTAAAAATAAGAGATTTAACTCTTCGCGATGGTCAACAATCGTTGTTTGCAACAAGAATGACTCAAGATCAAGTAGATAGATTACTACCTGATTACCAAAATGCCAACTTTTATGCAATGGAAGTTTGGGGTGGTGCAGTACCAGATTCAGTAATGCGTTACCTAGGTGAAAACCCTTGGACTCGTCTAAAAACTATCCATGAGTCTGTAGGCAATGTAAGTAAGTTGACAGCCTTGTCGCGTGGCCGTAATTTGTTCGGATATACTCCTTATACTGAAGAAATTATTGAAGGCTTCTGTAAGACATCAATAAATAACGGTTTAGGTATCATGAGAATCTTTGATGCTCTGAATGATACTAATAATATTAAATCAACTATCAAGTATGTGAAGAAATATGGAGGTATTGCAGACTGTGCAGTTTGTTATACTATTGATCCGCACTTCACTACAATGGAAAGAATTAAAGGATTCTTTACAGGTAAACCACTTCCAAAACCAGTATTTACAGACCAGTACTTCTTAGACAAAGCATTAGAAATGCAAAAGCTAGGAGCTGACATGATCTCCATCAAAGATATGAGTGGTTTAATTCCACCGATGAGAGTAGCAAAACTGGTAAAACTTTTTAAAGACAATCTAACAATTCCTGTAGATTTCCATACACACTGTACTCCAGGTTATGGTTTGGCTGCTGTATTAAGTGCCGTAATGAGTGGTGCTGATATTGTAGATACAAACATTTGGAACTTCGCTGGAGGTTCTGCTGGTGTAGCCCTTGAGTTAATCTATGTTTTTGCTCAAAAATTGGGTATCAACATCGATGTGAATATGGAAGCTGTAGCTGAAATAAATGAAAAACTTGTAGACATCCGTAGAGAATTAAGAGATTTCGATGCCTACGATAGTTTCCCTAACCCATTCAATCCTCTAACAGATACGTTACCTGCTAACATCGATAAATTATTTGATGATGCTATTCAGGCAGTAAATAGTGGAAATGAGGATTTATTATTAACAATTTGTCATCAAATTGAAGATCACTTCAACTTCCCTAAACCAAATACGAAAGTAAAAGAGGCAGAAGTACCAGGTGGTATGTATTCTAACATGGTGGCTCAATTAAAAGCTTTAGGTTCTGATGAGATCTTGGACGAAGCAATGAAATTGATCCCTCAAGTACGTATGGATGCAGGTTTACCACCATTAGTAACACCTACGAGCCAGATTGTTGGTGCTCAGGCAGTAAATGCAGCCATGAGTTTAAAAGCTGGTAAGGAGATGTATTCTAATACTTCTAACCAATTTATGAGTTTAGTGAAAGGGGATTATGGTAAAACGCCAATTCCTGTTAAACCTGAATTTAGAGAAAAAATCTGTGGTCATGCAGACGAAAGACCATTTGATACAAGTAACTACAAAGCACAAGACAACCCTACATTACCAGAATTCGGTAATGTAAAGTTAGCTGAAAACTATGAAGAAGAGCTTTTATTGGAGTTATTCCCATTAGTGGCTAAAGGTTACTTGAAAAACTTGAAGAAAGAACGTTTCGAAGCACAAAAGCCAGTTGAGGTTAAAAAGGAGAAAGTAGTTGAAAAAGTACAAGAACCTGTAAAACTTGGTAGAAAAGCCAATTCACCAATGCCTGGTAAAGTTTTAGAAGTTGTTGTAAAAACGGGTGATAAGATCAAGATGGGAGACCCTATTATGATCTTAGAATCAATGAAAATGGAAAATACGATCACTGCAGAATTCAGTGGTTATGTAAACAATATCTTTGTTGAAGATGGCGATGTGGTAGCATCAGGTCAAATGATTCTTGATATTGTTTCATCAGAAGAAGATATTTCTGCTTTAGAATTAGCATAAATATTTAAGTAAGAATAATAAGAGATCTTACGATTTCTAGTTACAATTCTAAAGAGTTGCGAAATGGCATTTTTGTCATGGAGCAGCTCTTTTTTTGTTTGAGTAAAGAATAGTGTAAAAGTTCTATGGGTAATTTCATTGAAGAGCCATTTTACCCCCTCTATTGCATAAAATACCCCATAATTGTCTGTCTCTATAGGGTATAATTGTGATATGTGATATCGAGCATTTCTTGTGTATTGATATCTCTTTTAACTTTTCATGAGTATGAAATGAACAACTATCAACATGTACTACAACCAGCAAAAGTATTGATAGTTGAATACTCTTAACATTTTACACTACAATTAAATATGAAATCATTATTACTTCCGAGATTTCTGTTAAAGGTACTCTTGTGCCTGCTGGCGGGGAAATCAATTGCTCAGACTAAACCTAACATCGTCGTTATCCTTGTAGATGATGCAGGTAATAAGGATTGGGGCTTCCAAGGATCCACAGTAGCCATCTCACCAAACATTGACCAATTGGCTGCTGAAGGAACCATCTTTTCACAAGGGTATGTGACAAATTCGGTTTGTGCTCCATCGAGAGCAGGCATGCTTACAGGACAGTACCAAAACAAAATAGGTTTTGAGTATAATATTGTAACGTATTCCAATTCTCCTGATCATACTTCACATGATGTTGGGATTGATCCTAATGTTCCTACAATGGGAGATTATCTAAAAGATTTAGGTTATACTACATCTCTTTTTGGTAAATGGCATGTTGGAGAAGAAGAACATCATAGACCTAATGCAAGAGGTTTTGATTATTTCTATGGCCTACTTTCTGGTTCAAGAAACTATAATAAAGTAGAGACAGCCTTTAATAAGAAGTTAAGAAAAAATGGAGTAGAAGTAGAGCCAACAGACAACAACTTCTACCTGACAGATCTTCTTACAGATGATGCACTTGCTTTTATGACATCAGAGATTGATGCAGGTAATCCATTCCTTGCTTTTATGTCATATACTGCACCCCATGGACCATTTCAGGCAAAACCAGAAGATAAAGCTTTATTTGATGCTAATACCTCCTTATCTAGTGACCAGAAGAATTATTATGGGATGATCAAAAATGTAGATGATAATGTTAAACGTATTATAGATCTACTAAAAGAAAAACAACAGTACGAAAATACACTTTTTGTTTTCTTAAGTGATAATGGTGGTGTTGGTCTTACTGATAATGGTGTATTAAAAGGAAATAAAAGTAGTCAATATGAAGGGGGATTAAGAGTGCCATTTTTTGCTACTTGGAACACAAAAATTCCATCTAATACTACCTACGACGAACAGGTTATTTCTCTAGATTTAACAACTACTTTTATCAAGGCAGCAGGAGGAAATCTATCGGATTCTAGATATGCTGAACTTGACGGTAAAGATTTAGTTCAAGCCTCTAATCAAGTGAATACCCCTTTACATTCTATCCTTTATTGGAGAAAGTTAGACCGTTGGGGCATTGCTTCAGATGGGGTAAATAAATTGTTATTTGAAGCTACCGATCCCACAAATAACTTATATGACACTGTACTTTATAATTTGGACTCAGATATTTCTGAAACAACGAATGTTTATAGTACTGCATCTCAAAATGTATCAGATTTGGTAATTGCTTACAATAATTGGAACAATACATTGGATTTACCTTCATGGTACGGAGCAACTATCTTAAAGAATGTATGTCCAACAGCAAACAATGCTAAGAACTGTCAGGTAATAGTTGATCGATATGCAGCTTTTAAGGAAGCGACAAAATTGGAACAAAAGCAAGTTCAAACATTAAGTGCTGAAGAATATGCTTTATCTGTAATTTCGACTTCTAATATTGAGTTTACAGATCCAATAAAAAATGCAAATGTGATAACCTATACCATTACATCCTTACCAAATAATGGTACAGTTTTAAGAGATGGAGAGGAGTTATTGATAGGGCATAAATTTACTCAAAGACAGGTAAATGATGGTGAAATTGCGTATCAATCTACAAGTGCTGTGGGTACTAATGATCAATTAACTTTATCTGTAAATGATGGTTCAGGTGGAGAAGAAATAACTGACGTTATTCTTCCAATTACCACAACACAAAGAACTACAGGGACTAACTATTATGTGAGTAGTAGTAATGGAAATGATACTAACTCTGGGACAAGTATGGATAGTCCGATAGCATCAATAGCTAAACTAAACACGATAGCGTTACAACCGGGAGATTGGGTACATTTTAAAAGAGGAGATACTTTTATTGGCCAATTGGATTGTAATTATTCAGGTATTGAAAATGCTTCAATCATCTATAAAGATTATGGAAACGGTGCTTTACCTATTTTATCAGGAAGTACTGGTAATGATGGGGTTCCTGATCCATTAACTACAATTTTGATTGTAGATCAATCTTTCCTAGAATTCAAAAATCTACATATTCGTAATGAACGTTTCGACGCTATGGAAGGGGTAGATAATGATAAAGCTTTTGGTATTTTAAATTATACAGAGCAATTAGGAGAACACAAAGCAGGAGTAAATGGTAAGTTACCGACGGGTTATTCCAACAAAGAGTTTGAAAAAGCAATTGAAGAGACAGATACGCTTTCATTTAACGAACATCTCTATTTCTCTAACTTATATTTCGATAAAGTTTATAGTTTAGGTCTTGATGGTATTCCATTTAACAGTGTACGCTCAACAGCTATTTATTTAGAAGAATCATTTGCGAAGGATATCATAATCGAAGATTCTTATTTCACAGACCTTCAAAGAACAGGTATTTGGGTGAGAAGATGGTCAACAGATATTATAATCAGAAACAACCAATTTGTAGATATAGGAGGTTCAGGAGCCATTTTATCTGTTTCCAATAGAATTCTCTATGAAAACAACTACATGCAATTCTGCGGAGCGAATTCAGATTCAAGAATGGCAAAAAGAGGTAGTGGTATGTGGACCTTTGGTTGTGATGGTGTTGTTGCTCAATTCAATATTTCTAAACATGCAAGAGGAGATGGAGATTCTAGTGGTATGCATGTGGATTATGGTAACAAAAATATTTTGTATCAATACAATTATTCTGAAGATGCTGCTGGTGGTTTCTGTGAAACATTAGGTGATAATGACAATGTTATTTGGCGTTATAATATCAGTGTCAATGATGCAGATACAGATAGAGGAGGCAAAAATCTATTATTATGGATTTCTAAATTCTCCAGCAATAATAAGAAAAGTAGAGATGTACATATCTACAATAATACAATCTATGGTGGGCGTGATTATGACAATCAGATCACAAATGCTAAGGTTTTATTTGAGGTAGAAGAATTTAATTTTATCAATAACATCATTTTCTTAGAATCTGATTCTAAGCTAGGTATCGGTTCAGGTTTTTATAAAAACAGTGCAACGACTACAAACTTTAAGAAGAATATTTTCTTTGGAGGTGAGTTCAACTCTAGTTTGAAGAATCTTGATGCAACAAGAATTGAACAAAACCCTGAGTTTATTGGAGAAGGCACTCACAATGAATTGGGATATCAATTAAAAGAAGGTAGTCCAGCCTTGAAAAGTGGGGAGTCTTTCCAAGAACCAACTTTCCCTTATGCGGGGCAGGGGGTTTTTAAAGACGTATCTTCTGCAGCAGAAAAAGATTACTACGGGAATCCCGTTGATTTATCAATAGAAACAAATATTGGTGCTTATAATGGTTCTGGTGTTCCTTTATCACAAAAAACTACAGTTTATGAAGCCGAAGATGCTGTAATCTCTGGTGGAAACTCAGTAAGTTGTTCAACGGCTTCTGGAGGTCAGATTGTGGAAGCCGAAAATGGTACAGTTACATTTACAGTAAATGTTGATGAAACTAAAGAGTATATCTTAAAAGTGTATTACATGAATCCTGATATTGAGCCGATTCAACTAAGTATCAACAATTCACCAGCTGAAGAAGTATTACTTCAATTTACGAATGGTTGGTGTACTCAAGGTGGTGTGGCAGGTAACTACCAATTTGTGAAACCATTAACTTCAGGAGCAAATACAATTTCAATAAGTAATATCACTTTAGATAAAATTGAAATAGTTTCATTCGAAGAAGGTGAAGTTCCACCTCCGCCAACTCCTCAACCTGGACCAACTTATGAAGCAGAATTAGCTACTTTAACTGGAACAGCGGTTATCACTACTTGTGGAAATGCTTCTGAAGGCGAGATGGTAAAAGGTTTAACAGGAGGTACTTCGAATGCATTAATTTTTGAAGGTGTAAATGTGGATATTGCTACCACGTATCAATTAACGGTAAGTTATTATGCAACAAGTGAAGCAACATTAAACTACCAGATAGATGAAGCTGAAGTTCAAACATTAACTTTACCTGCTACTGGCCAATGGTGTTATCAAGGTGGATCACCGGGAGATTATACTTTTGATATCACTTTAGATGGGGGCGATCATACAATTAAGTTTTTTGATAGCCCTATAATTGATAAAATCCATATTGAGCTGCCATCATCTGGAGGAGCTTGGGAAGCAGAAAATGCAGTATTATCAGGTACCGCATTGGTCTATAATTGTGCGACTTCTTCAGGAGGAAAATCAGTAAAAGGGTTAACGGGTGGTATAGCTAACGCTGTTTCATTTAATGATGTAGAAATCTTTAATGATGGAGAATATGAGCTAATTATCACTTACATGACAAGTACAAATGTTACTGCTGTAATAGAAGTAAATGGAGTAGATCAGACAATTTCACTACCATCTACTGGAAAATGGTGTTACCAAGGTGGTAGTTCTGCTGATAATAAAATCATTGTAGATCTCAATCAAGGATTAAACTCTATTAAATTCTATGATTCACCACAGATTGATAAAATTGAAATTGGAGAGTTACAACAAACTACAGGGTCAAGAAAAAACAATAATCAAATCTTATTGGAAGATCAATTAAAAGTATATCCAAATCCTATTCAAAAAGGGAATAACTTTTTAATTGATTTGGGTGGTGTTTCTCCTAATTTGAGTATAAAACTCTATGACTTAATGGGACAGTTGATTGTTCATCAAATGGGTAGTAATGTAGAGCGAATCATTCTACCTACCAATGAATTGTCGAGTGGAGTTTACCTACTTTTAATAGAGAATGATTTTTATACCAAAGAGCAAAAAGTAATTATCAAATAAGTAATCGGGATAACCGAAAATAGAACCCTTAGATGTAAAAGTCTAAGGGTCTTTTTATGTCCATTTCTTTCTATGGGCTCTGTTTCTAAAACCAATAAAAAGAGAAGAATGTTCGCTCGTCATTTTCAATAAAACGAGAATAGTTTTACCTAATTCTTTCTAAAGCCTTGTGATCTATTCAATTAAAAAAATCAGTACTGGGGTATATTCGTACTTTATGCATAAATGCCCCATATAGTGTACAAATGACGTTATTTACTTCCTTGTTGATGAATATACCCCCTTTTTTTCCTACTGGTCCCACTACTTTTGAAACATCAATTTGAATTTTTTATTTACCAAATAACAAACGGAATGAAACGAATTATTATTTCTTTATTCTATCTATTCATGCTCTCTACTCTTATCACCTCTTGTTCTGAAGAAGAGGATAACAAAGTAGAAGTACTCAATCCTGAGATCATTGCTGATGTGACTACAGTAGATTTTGGCGACCTAGATGTAGAAGAAATCTCAGAGGTAAAAACAATTGCGATTTCTGCTTTTGATTTATCTGAATCTGTAATGATTGAGATTCCAGAAAACTTCGAAGCATCACTTATAGAAGATGCAGACTTTGTAGCTGAGGAGTTAGAAATTTCTTTAGATCTACTTGAAGGTGCAAATGCTAACGTATATGTAAGAGCAGTACCTCCAGCAGGTTTCCAAGGAAATTTATCAGGTGATTTAGCATTAAAATCAACAGGAGCACAAGATGTGAAAATTGGTTTAGTAGCTAAAGTAGCGATTGAAATTCAAGGTACTTTATTTATGTCTGAGTATTTTGAACAATACACAGGTTATTCTAATGTAATGCCATTAGACTCTGGTATTATGGGTTGGGATTTAAATACTGACACTGTAGTAAACGCTGCTAATTCTGGTGCAGGATATCCTGAGACTACTGTTCCTAATAATGAAGTAATGAATGTTTGGTATTTACCAATTCCATTAAACGGAGCAACATTAAGAGCAAGTGTTGGTTTATCTGATGATTCAAACTTAGCATTTAGTGGTTACCCTTCTGTAGATGGACATAGAAACATGGTGATTGATAATGATGGATCATGGCACTTCTGGAACTGGTTGAACAAAAAGAATGGAAATTGTATCGCTGGTAAAAACGAAGGAAACAACACAAGTGCATCAAGAAGATTTGCTGCAGATGGTTACACTGATGATGTATTTATGTCAGCATTGATTCAAGTGGATGAGTTAGGAACAGCAAGAACAGCAGATGAATTTGGTATTGGTGATATCATTGCACTTTCGAATGCAACTTCAGGTTCAGCTAACAACAATGTGATCAAGGTTGTAGCGATCAGTGATGATAAAGGAGGATTTAAATTCGGTATCATTAAAGAAAATGAAGGTAATCCTTATGTATTATCAGAGGAAAGCTATGTTTTAGGGAAGACTTACGCGGTTGTTTTAAGTCATGAATTTGTTGAGGGCGACAACAATGATGTTTCTAAATTGTATGTTTTCGCAGAAGGAGATGAAATTCCAACATCAATGAGTGACCTTGAACCAAAAGCTGTAATTGATGCTGATTACAATGGTGGTTTAGGTGTTGATCCAACTGACTTAACAAATATCTTTATTAGAGAAAGAACTCAAACTGTAAACACACCAACTGCTTCAATTACAGGTATTAGAGTAGGTGATACATGGTTAGCAACATTATTCCAAGAACATAGTGCTGCCCAAAACAGTAACGATCTTTCATTAAACAACAGAGTATTAACTAACTCTGGTAGTGACTGTTCTCTTCAATAAGAAATGAAATTTATGGAGGTATTGCTCTGAAATAGATAGCAATATCTCCTTATCTAAACGTATATTTTTATGAAAAATAGAACCAAATACTCTTTTTACAGTCTATTATTTTTTCTTCTATTTTCAACACAACTATTTGCTCAGGAAAGTACTTTAAAAGGTGTTATTACCAATGTTAATGACGAGCCTGTTCCTTATGTCAATTTGATCATAAAAGGCACACCAAAAGGTACTGTAAGTGATTTTGGTGGAGAATTTCAATTAGGAGGATTAAGTATCAGCGATGTCATTGTTGTTTCTTCAATCGGATATGTGACTCAAGAAATTCCATATAAAGGACAAACAAATATTTCGATCCAAATCAATGAAGATGCGGAGCAACTAGAAGAAATTGTAGTCATCGGTTATGGTACTCAAAAGAAATCAGATTTAACAGGGTCTACAGGTGTAGTGACATCCGAAGATTCAGACTTGCAGCCTGTACCTAACGTTCAAGGAATGTTACAAGGTAAAATGGCAGGTGTAGTAGTTTCACAAAATAGTGGGGCACCGGGTGCAGCTCCAAAAGTAAACGTTAGGGGATTTACAGGTAATCCAATCTATGTAATTGATGGTCTAATCGATGGTGATATCAATGCAGTCAATCCTAACGATATTGAAAATATCTCTGTACTAAAAGATGCTTCGGCAACTGCGATCTATGGTTCAAGAGGAGCCAATGGTGTGATCATCGTAACAACTAAAGGTGGTAAGAAAAACTCTCCACTAAAAGTTAATGCTGAATATTACCACACAGTATCCCAACTGAATAACAAATTGGAGTTGCTAGATCCTGTATCTTACATGAAAATTGTCAACAAGAAAAAACTTGAAGCTGGAGCGAATGAGATCTTCTCAAGATTAGAAATTAGAGAGGCTGAAAGTACTCCTGGTTTTGGTACAGATTGGCAAGATGAAGTGTTCAGAACAGCTCATTCTGATAATGCTAACATCTCTCTTTCAAAAGGTTGGGATAAAACGACAATGCGTTTCTCATTAGGAGCAAGAAATGATGAAGGTATTTTAAGAAATACAAATTACAAAAGATATACATCTAGGTTATCGGTTTCATCTGATTTAACATCTTCGACGAAATTAAATTTCAATGGTTCATTTACTCAAGAGAAAGGTATGAACACCGCTCAAGGAGGACAAAATGGATCTGATAATGTGGTTGCTGCAGCTACTGCTTGGTCTCCGAACTTAAAAGTATATGATGAAACAACGAATGATTATACAGGGTTCCAAGGATATGGTGCTACTGTACTAAGAAATCCGGTTTATTTATCAGAAGAGATTTTACGAAATACGAATCAAAAAACTTACGCTACCAACTTATCACTGACTCAGAAAATTATTCCAGAGTTAAGTTTTAAAGTATTTGGTGCGATGCAATATAGAGATATCAATAATGATACTTTTACAAGGTATGAACCAGCTACTCCAAATTCAGTTTCTTCATTTTATGAATTAACAGGGAGTAATGTCAAGTATCAAGGTAATGCACAGTTAGACTTTAATAAAGAATTTAGCAGCGATCACAAATTAAATGCAACAGCAGTATTTGAGGTGATTTCTCGTAAAAATAAGAGTGAGTTTTTTACTACCTCATACGATCAAGGAGAAGACCAAGAAGGAACACTTTCTGAAGTCATCAATGTGATGGAACCCGAAGGAATGTTATCTGCTTTAGGTAGAGTAGGTTACTCATACAAAGACAAAATTCTATTAACGGGTTCCGTAAGATTAGATGGTTCATCTAGACTTCCAGAAGATAACCAGTGGGACGATTTTTACTCAGCAGCTTTTGCCTACAAGCTTTCTAATGAAGAATTCTTAAAATATTCTGAAGTAGTTTCAATGTTAAAACTTAGAGTTGGTTACGGTGAAATTGGTAACGTAAATTCTTTAAATGCTTTTCAGGTTCAAGATTTAACAAACCCTAGAATTGGACCTTATGTTTTTCAAGGAACGGAATTAGCTTATGCGGAAGGAATTGAAAATGGAGCTAATAGAGCAAATCCAGAATTACGTTGGGAAGTTTCAAGACAGACAAACTTTGGTTTTGACTTAGGTTTGCTAGACGATAAGATTCAATTGAACGCAGATTACTATAATAAGATTACGGATGACTCACATTTTAATTCAGTAGTGCCAGGATACCTTGGTGGTGGAACAGTAAAATCAAACACAGGTAAGTTACAAAATCAAGGAGTTGAACTTCAATTAACTTACAAGTGGACCACTGGCGGGAAATTCTCAATGCGTAACACACTTAGCTTTAACTATAACCAATCTGAAGTGTTAGCTATTCCTCAGGATACAGTGTATGTGGGTAATATCAATGAAAGAGGATTTGAAAGACAATCTCATATTCTAATTCAAGGTCAAGAGGTAGGCCAACTGTATGGTTACAGATATGTTGGTGTGAAAAAATCAAACACACCTGTTGAAGGAGAGATTCCAAACTTAGAAGTGGGCGATGCGATCTATTATGATGCGAATGGTGATGGTACTATTTCTATCGAAGATATGGAAGTAATTGGTAATGGTCACCCAGATATGACTTGGGGTTTCAACTCTTATTTAGATTACGGCAACTGGAGTTTAAATATCTTTATTCAAGGGGTACATGGAGTGGATGTATTTAACTTGCCACAACACGGTTTACTTGGTGGTGGATCTGGAGTATTAGATGCGACATCTACAGAGATTTACAACAGTTATTCTTTTGACCGTAATGGTTCATTACCATCGTTGAACGCAAGATATAGAGCACAATCTTCATTGTTTGTTGAAGATGCGAGTTTTATTAGAATTAAAAACATCACACTAGCGTATCAAGTGCCTTGGGACAAAGCTCAATTAAGAGTGTATGGTGGAGCACAAAACATCTATACCTTCACTAACTATAAAGGGTACGATCCAGAATCTAATTCAGGGTCAAACTTAGCACCAGGTATCGACAGAGGGTCATTCCCACTACCTATTACATATACTTTCGGACTAAATTTTGGAATATAGAAATGAAGCATCTAAAACATTTTATAGCAGCAGGAGCCCTCTTTTGTTTAGCAACTTCTTGTGAATCTATTCTAAAAGAAACTCCAGAAGATCGCTCAACGATCAATAACTTTTTCCAGTCGACAGAAAACTTGGATCATTCTTTAACAGCAGCATATAGACAATTAGTCGATAACGCTTGGAATAGATCTTTAGGTGGAGCGAGATCGAGAACAGTATTTATGGGAGCGGATGATTTCACCTCTCAACCTGGTGGTAATAAAGCTGATTTTAAAGCTGGGGATCAATTGAATATTGGTTCTTCAGATATCAATATTTCAGGTACGGGATGGAATTTACCCTACGACGTAATCTTACAAAGTAATTTTGCAATTCAAGGGATAGAAGACCTAATTGCTAGAGGTGAAGATGAGACAACGGTAAAGGCAATGGGTGCTGAAGCTTATTTCCTAAGAGCGTGGTCGTACTTTAGGCTAGTTCGTTTGTATGGAGATGTACCTGTAGTTCTTGATCCATCTTATAGTCAAGAGAATGCCAACTTAGCAAGAACACCGGTAAAGGAAGTTTACCAACAAATCCTTTCTGATTTAGAGTTTGCTATTGAACATTTACCAAAGCAACAAGTGGAAAGAGGTAGAGTTTCTTATTGGGCAGCAAAAGCTTTAAAAGCTGATGTTCACTTAACGATGGCTGGTTGGCCTTTAAAGGAAACGGAAAATTATGCTTTGGCTTTAAAAGCAGCTGAGGACGTAATTAATAATGGAGGTTTTTCTTTTGAGGAAGATTTTGCACCAATCTTTGATTATAATCGTCAGGATAGTAACACTGAATATATCTGGCAATTAAAATTCTGTAATGTAATAAACTGTCCCGGGGCAGGCTTAATTACAACATTCGCTTCTCAGACTACAAAGCCGGGTGAGCTGGGAGGTTTCCAAGATATCTATGTGGAGATTGCTTATTACAACAAGTTCCCGGAAGGAAATAGAAAGGATTTTACGTTCTTATCAGAATTGAAGACCAAAGATGGTACAACTATTCCGTGGGAAGAGTTTACTTGGAAACATCCATTCTTAAGCAAGTTTTATAGTGGTACGGTAAATAAGGATTTGCCATATGAAGATCAGGTAGGAACAACTGCTCCTTCTTCTGATTTAGATTTACCGATGTATAGAATTACAGAGATGATGTTGATTTATGCAGAGGCACAAGTAAATGGAGGAGGCGGTGAAGCTACCAAAGCTCTTGAATATCTTAATCAAGTAAGAAGAAGAGGTAAAGGCGTACCGACAAATCAAACAGACGCAGATGACTTAATGGCTTTTACAGCTCAAGATGTGATCGATGAAAGAGGTTGGGAGTTTATTGGCGAACAAAAAAGATGGTTTGATTTGATCAGAACAGAAACGTTAGAGAATGCTTTATCAGATAGAGACCCTTCTGAAAATCCATTAATTGGCGATCCATCTAATAAGAACTTTTATCTATTGCCATTGCCTGATATTGATTTAGAGTTGAATCCGAATCTAACACAAAATCCTAGGTAAATAGATATAAAAATAAAGTATAATAATAATGGTTAGTAATCATTTGTGTTGTGCGAAATGTACAAATATTACAAACCATTATTATCCCAATAGATGATATTCATACGATGTCAATCGGAGTTTATTAAGGTTATAGTTTATACATAAGAAAAGTGACTACAACAATGAAGTAGTATTAAGAAATAAAACTGAAGAGTACGATCGGGGTTTTACCTCGGTTGTACTTTATAAAATGAATCACAAAATCCATATACATTATTGTCAAGTGAAAAGAGTTAAAATGAATTTAAAATTTAGAAAAGAAATAATTTATGAATGGCTTAGAAAAGATCCCTATTGGTATTTGAAACAAAATATCAATGAATTACTGATGCATGACATTTTACAATTGAACTGCTCATCTTCCATAACTATTAACCAGGCAAACAATGATTAAACAACAACTTATAATCTCATTATTTATTTACTGTATTGTTTTTGGATGTACATCTCCAAAGAAAAGTACAGTAGATAATACACATCCACAAAACCTACCCAATATCGTTTATATTTTAGCAGATGATTTAGGCTATGGCGATTTAGGGTGTTATGGTCAAGAAAAAATTGAAACACCAAATATTGATTTATTAGCTAAAAATGGAATGCTGTTTCGAAACCATTATGCAGGCAGTTCTGTGTGTGCACCTTCAAGGTCTACTTTTCTAACAGGTTTGCACACAGGGAATACAGCCATTCGGGGAAATAAACCAACGAAAAAATTTACAGAAGGTCAGGTTCCGCTACCACAAGAAAGTATCACTATTGCAGAACTTTTAAAAGAAAAGGGATATATCACTGGAGCTTTTGGTAAATGGGGACTAGGTTATCCAGGTTCTGAGGGCGACCCCAATAATCAGGGTTTTGATGAGTTTTATGGATACAATTGTCAGAAAGAGGCACATCGTTATTATCCAAAGCACTTGTGGCATAATGATAAGAAGGTATTTTTGGAAGGAAATGATTTCAATAATAAGGTGACTTATTCAGGAGATTTAATCCATCAGAAAGCATTAGAATTTATAGATAATCATAAGAGTGCCCCTTTCTTTCTTTATTACCCAAATCTGGTACCTCATGCAGAATTACTTTTACCTGAGGGTGACTTATTACAAAAATATAGAGCAAAATTTGGTAACGAGGAAGCATTTATCAATAATAAAAAGGGAGCAGATTACGGAAGTGATAAATTCAATATTGCTAGATATGCTTCCCAACCAGAACCTAAAGCTACTTACGCGGCAATGATTTCACTCTTAGATCAGCAAGTAGGAGAAGTGATTGCTAAGTTGGAAGAGCATGATTTGTTAGAGCATACGATAGTTATTTTTACTTCTGATAATGGCCCACATACAGAAGGAGGAGCAGCTCCAGATTTTTTCAATAGTAATGGAGGTTTAAGAGGTGTAAAAAGAGATTTATATGAAGGGGGAATTAAAGTTCCAATGATTGTTCGTTGGGATGGTGTGGTTCCAAAAGCGAGTGTTTCTGATCATGTCTCCGCTTTTTGGGATATGATGCCAACTTTCTCAGAAATTGCTGATCTCAACTTTAATCATCAGATTGATGGAATTTCAATTGTTCCCACATTAAAAGGTGAAAAACAATCCAATCATCAACATCTCTATTGGGAATTCCATGAAAAAGGTGGACGTCAAGCTATACGACAAGGTCACTGGAAATTGGTAAAATTAAAGGCCTTTTCAGCTACTGATTCCGTTATAGAACTATACAACCTGGATACTGATCCGTACGAGAGAAATAACCTTTCGGAAGAATATCCTGCAAAGGTCAATGAGTTACTTCTGATTATGTCGGATGCACATTCACCTTCTACACTATTTCCAAAATTTGATCAACATATTTAGAGAATATATAATGAATTACAAATTATTAATTACAACTGTTTTATCTATCTTTTTCTTCAGTTGTCAACAGCAGCAAAAAGCAACTTCAAGCAAAGATTTAACAGTAAAAAAGCCAAATATCATTTTTATTTACTTAGATGATCTTGGTTTTGGAGATATCAGTATCAATGGAGCAAAGGGGTTTACAACTCCTAACATGGATGCTCTAGCTAAAGGAGGAGTAAATTTTAAAAATGGTTATGCTACTTCTGCCACTTGTACACCATCTAGATATGCAGCGTTTACGGGGCAATATCCGTGGAGAAAGAATGCTAAAATTCTTCCTGGTACTGCTCCAATGTTAATCGATACGACTCAGGTCACTTTACCAAAAATGTTACAATCGGCAGGGTATGAAACGGCTATTATCGGAAAATGGCATTTAGGCTTAGGTAGTGAAAACAAAGATTGGAACCAACGAATTTATCCAGGTCCTAATGATGTAGGGTTTGACTACTCCTATATTTTGGCCGCTACACAAGACCGAGTACCTACAGTTTACATAGAAGACGGTAATGTGGTAAACCTGGATAAGAATGACCCAATCGAAGTAGATTATGATCAAAATTTTGAAGGTCAGCCAACGGGTAAAGACAATCCAGAGTTAGTGACAATGATGTGGCACCACGGGCATAATAATACGATAGTAAATGGAATTCCAAGAATTGGTTACATGAAAGGAGGCAAGTCTGCATTATGGAGTGATGTAGATATGGCAGATCATTTCTTAGGAAAAGTAAAGTCGTATATTCAAACTCAATCTAAAACTGATAAACCATTTTTCTTAAGTTATACGATGCAACAACCTCATGTGCCAAGAACACCACATCCAAGGTTTGTAGGTTTATCAGGTCAAGGTCCTAGAGGAGATGTAATTTTAGAAGCGGATTGGTGTATTGGAGAATTAATGAAAACCCTCGAAAATGAAGGGATCCTAGAAAATACATTAATCATTTTGTCATCAGATAATGGTCCAGTGTTAAATGATGGTTATTATGATAAAGCAGTGGAGTTAGTAGGGGAACATCAACCTGCAGGACCTTTACGTGGTGGTAAGTATTCATTATTTGAAGCAGGAGCTCATGTTCCATTTATTACATATTGGAAAGGCAAAATTGAACCTTCGGTTTCCAATGCACTGGTATGCCAGATAGATCTATTTTCTTCTTTGGCAGCCTTAGTAGGTAGTAATATTAAGGGACCTGATTCAAAAAATATCTTATCCTCTTTTTTAGGACAGGATAAGACAGGAAGATCCTCTTTGGTTTTAGAAGCTACTACAAGAACATCTTTCAGAAAAGGGAAATGGATTTTAATACCAAGCTATAAAGGAAAGAAAAGAAATGAATTCGTAGATATAGAGTTAGGTAACAATGAAGAGTTGATGTTATTTGATTTAGAAAATGACCTATCACAAACTAAAAATGTTGCTCATCAATATCCAGAGGTCGTAGAAGAGCTGTTGGAAGAATTCTATGAAATTAGAGGAGAATGGAAAAAAGGTGTAGACAATAAGTTAGAGTTGAAATAATAAAAAAGCCAAGTAGTTTTTAATTACTTGGCTTTTTTATTTACTGATTTTGTAATCTTTGATTTTCTTTTTTAGTATCTACTTTAGACTTGATATAAGATTTCCCCATTTCCCAAGTGGTATAGCCTACTACAATAATCACAAGGTATTTTAGCATGACAAGGTCCATTTGTTTTACCAAGAAAAAAGCAACAAAGACACCTATTGTTCCAAATATATTGATCAAAATAGATCCATTCATATTATGAACATCTTCTTTGATGTATTTAATCCCTGCAAAAGGAACTAATAATGCAGTTGAACCCATCATGATTGGGAAGATACAAGAAGGATGTAATCCAAGTAATGATAGCGTGACCATACAAGGAGCAAACAGGCCAATTCCGATGGTATTTAATGCACCAAAGACAAAATTGGCAACACAGGCAATAACTAATTTCTCACCTGTAAACCCATTGACTGTAGAAGCTTCATCACCTCCAGGAAGTAAACCTGCCATCTTTAAGATCATGGTAATACCCATAATAAATAGAGCGATTGTCATGACAAGTTGAATGTGCTGTTTGTTTAGTTTAGATACAATACTAGCACCTATTAAGGCCCCTCCTAAAGCTGATACAATCATAGACATTAATGTTAGTGTATCTACTTTTACAGCATCAATAAATAAGAAGGCTTGAGTGATACAAACAATGGCAACACCCACATTCAAAGTACCAGGGATTAGTTTATCATCCACAAGTTTGAAGTTTTTAAATGAGGATGTCATAATGGCAAAAGAGCCAATGCCTAAAGTATCAAAAAAGTTCGCGACGAACCCTGTAATAGCTAAACCTATAGCTTCTCTTTTATTTACATTAGTCTTTGCTTTTTGATTTTTATACGAATTAAATAAAGCGATACAGAACCATATTCCGGAAAGAACCAATAGTGCCAGGAATATTTGTTTGATGGATATCTCGTTCATCATTAAAAACAGTAATTTATTTAGTTAGGTGATAAAATTCTGAAATATTCATCGATTTCAATGCTTTCATTAATTCTTGTTAGGTAGAATCTAGATCACATAATTGGGTAGAAAAATTAACCTAGATCAATAATAAATCCTCCGTTAAAATTCATTGAAAGTTTTTTTATTTTTTTAGTGTATAACCTTCATTAATGAGACATCCTGAAAATAGTTAGCACCGTAAATTTTATCTATTAAATCAAAAACATTAATTATAAAACTACACTATTATCATGGAAGAGATTACTCAGTATCAAGATGACCTCATTCGATTATTTTCGCGTTATGGTTTGCAATTGGGACAAGGGATTATGTTCCTAATTATTGGTAACTATATCGGTAATAAATTAACGAAATTGATCAAGGTTCAGATCAAGAAGAAATCTACAAATCACTCTCTAATCGATTTTATTACTTCCTTAACAAATATCGCCTTAAAAGTGATCATATTTATCGGGGCGATAGATATGGCAGGAGTAGAGACAACATCGTTTGTCGCAATGTTAGGATCGGCTGGTTTAGCGATTGGTTTGGCATTACAAGGGTCTTTAGCCAATATTGCAGGAGGTGCATTACTGCTAACATTACGTCCCTTTAAAAAAGGAGATCTTATAGAAGCTAATGGACATTTAGGAAATGTTATTGAAATAGGCCTTTTCTCTACAACTATCAGAACTCCAAGAATGCGACAAGTATTTCTTCCCAATGGTGGACTGGCAGGTGGTGTAATTAAAAACTTTTCTTCTGAGGATTTATCGAGAGTAGACTTGCCCATAGGAATTTCATACGGGGCAAATATCAAGGAAGCTCGAAGAGTATTGATGGATGTCTTAAACAGAGATAAAAGAATTATCAAACAAGATGGTTTACCTGCAGTAGTGGTAACAAACCTTGGAGAAAGTTCGGTAGATCTAGAAGTAAGAGCTTTTGTTTCCGTTAACGATTACTGGGATTTCAGATTTGAAACCCTAGAGGCTTGTAAAATAGCATTAGATCAAAATGATATTGAGATCCCTTTTCCTCAGCGTGTTTTACATTTACAAAGTGAAAAAGAAAGTTTGCCTTTGGAATTGCAAGAATATTAAAAAAAGCCCTAGAAGAACTCTAGGGCTTTTTATTTATATCTATAAATCGAAGTCATCAAAATGTTCATTGTCAAGGTCATCATTTTTACGTTGATGTTCTTCGATAATCTCTTCTCTTATTTGTTCTGCAGTTTTATACCTGCCTTCCTGTTCCATAATGGAATCCGAAAGTACATTGTATGTGGTAAGCATCTCTGGAAATTCCTTTTCTAATTCTTTTTGATGCCTTTTGATTGTTTTATAATCTCTTCTAATGGCAGGACCAGTTTGCCCATCTTTCGGTGAAGGTAAAGCAAATGCTTTTTCTATGGTTTCATCGACTAGATGTTTAAGATCAGAAAGTTTCATACCAGCATGTTCCGCTAGTTGTGATGACATTTCTAATAAGTGGTTTGTAAAATTACAGGCAAAGACCGCAGAGATATGTAATTTTTTTCTTTCTTCACTATTTAAGTGATACACCTTTGGTGTTAATTTTACCGCAATTTCAGCTAAGACATCTAATGTTTTCTCAGAAGTACCGTCAATACAAATAGGAACCTCTTTAAAATCTACTGTTTTGTCATGTGAAAAGGTTTGCAAAGGATAGAATACACCAATTGAGGGTGTGGCCTCTGCGAGAACTTCCATGGGTGTGGCTCCAGAGGTATGTGCTAATATCGCTTTTCTATTTGGAAGAATGATATTTCTTGCAATTTCATCAATAACATTATCGGTAACAGCAATCAGAAAGACTTCTGCAATACTGTTCGAAAAGTTTAATTGATCTGTCGGACGAGCATCATAAAACTGTCTTGCCAAACGTTTGGCATTTCTTAGATCTCGACTGTATACTTCTTCAATTACAATTCCTTGATCTTCTAATGCTAGTCCCAAATGTGAAGCAACTTTACCGGCTCCAATTAAAGTGACTCTTTTCATTTATACAATAAATTCATGGCCCTTATTAGGAATAACAACATTATTGTATCCTAGAGCCTCAATTCTATTTTTAAACGCTTCCATAGATTCTTCTTCACCGTGGTTTAAGAAGATCTGCTTCACTTTATTTTTGTCTTGTTGAGTGATAAAGTGTTCAAGATCTTTGACATCACCATGTCCACTAAAAGAATCTGTTTGTTCGATTTTACAATGAATAGTATGTTCTTCTGAACCAATACGAAGTGACCCTTCATTGTCGCGGAGTCTAGCTCCCAAAGTACCTTCTGCTGAGAAACCAACCATCAAGACAGTAGCATAAGGGTTCCCCATATTAGCTTGAATATGATGTTGAATACGTCCTCCTTCTAACATACCAGAAGAAGAAATGATAATACAAGGCTCGTTATAATTTGAAATAGCCTTACTATCATTTTGTTTCTGAAGGTATTCTATATTTTCAAAATTGAAAAGACTATCATAATCCTCCATAAAATCTTTCGCTTCTTTATTTAAAAGGTGCTTTGAGTTTTCATAGATACGATTACTTTGCATCGCCAATGGGCTATCTGCAAATATTTTTATTGGAGGCAATTTACCTTCAACAAAAAGTTTGTGTAGCTCAAACAATACGGCTTGTGTTCTACCAATACTAAATGCTGGAATGATCAAGCGCCCAGGCATATCCACACAAGTACGTTGAATAACGTCTTGAAGATCTTTAGTAGAATCACTTATTTGAGAGTGTTCACGGTTACCGTAAGTAGTTTCACAAACTACATAATCTGCTTCAGGAACTTCACTCGGATCATTTAATAGTGGATAATCTTGACGTCCAATATCACCAGAGAATAAAAAGGTTTTTCTTTCCCCATTATCGTCAATCTCTAGATAAACATGTGCAGCACCCAATAAGTGTCCCGCAGGCAAGAAAGTTACCCATACTCCGGGCTTAATATTAAATCGTCTACTAAATTGGATAGGTACTACCTCTTGCATAGTGGCAGATACATCACTTTCAGTATAAAGGTTTTCTGGAATAAAAGAGTATTGTTCTACAGATTGTCCTTTAGATTTTTTCTTATTGTAAGCCTTAAGTTTTCTCTGATTAATACGCGCAGAGTCCTCTAGCAAAATTTGTGTAAGTGATGCTGTTGCAGACGTACAAAGAATTTGTCCTTCGTATCCTTCCTTATATAAATTCGGTAATTTACCGGAGTGATCTAAATGTGCATGGGTTACCACTACCAAATTGACCAAAGAAACATCAAATGGAAAAGCCGAATTGGGGTAGAGTGGATCAGCCTCAGAAAGGTTGGCCATATCTATACCACAATCAATCAAAATTTGATAGCCATCGTCTAAAGTTAACAAGGCCATACTTCCAGTTACTTGCTGTGCTGCTCCCCAAAAAGTGAGTCTCATTTTATATTTATATGAAATAGTGGATACGAACTGTCTCCAAAGTTAGCATCAAAACATTTATATTAAGAGAATTTTTTTTGAATTTTTTCTTTAACTCTTGATGCTGAGTAATTTTATTTTTGATGCTTCAGAGAACGAAACGTTTCATCAAGGTAAACTTAACACGTAAAACTCCTTTTTGTTGCAGATACAAGTGATCTTCTGTGATATGCAAGGTATCAAATTACCTCATCATACCGATACTTTTTTAGATTGATTATAGATAGTGAATTAGATTAATTGTTTGATTTCTAATGAAAAATGACATTTATTAAATCTTAAAACGTATCAATTATTCATCATTTTTCGTTAATTTAAAAGCACCAATTTTGATTATACAGACACTATTTTATTAAATGAAACAATTTTTTATCTTATTATCCTTTGCCCTACTAACGATTTCATGTGCTAATAATGGATTGGTGACAAGTCATTTCCCAGTGGGAGTATATGAGGTAGACGGTGTACAAAACCTTAGGGTTGAGTTTACCGGAGACACAAAATGTTATGTAGAGGAAATAATAGATGGTAACAAAACCATGTATCGTTGTGATTATATACTAATCGAACATAATGAACGATCGATATATAGAGTATCCTACCGCCAAAAAATTATGGAAGGTTGTGAGACTGGAAAAGCTTTGAATATCGTTGGAAACGAAGGAGTGTTATTTCATCGTGAACAATTAAGACCATCTTGTTGGCAATTGGATTGTTCTCAAAATGAATTAACTAGATTGAATTATTAAAAAAATATAAATCTTTTAGTATTCGTTCTGTTAGAATGCATACAGTTTACGAAGATCTAAAATGTCACACTGAATTTATTCTCAGTGTGACATTTTTTTATTCCATCATTTTTATCCTTATCGTACTTGATCATAGGCAATTGGAATGTCTATAGAAGATGATAATGTTTTAAAATTATTGACAGATGCTTCAAATTCTGGTAAATCTCCAAGTAAGCTATCTATTAAATTTTTAAAGAGTTGCTGATAATTCGATTGATTCAGATGCTTTGAAAGTAGAGGTAAAATTTCACTCCCTTGATCATTTAAAAGTGTTAAGGAATATTCTTGATCTTGATTGACAGAAATACAATAATCAAACTTTTCGCCATTGGGTTGTCTTTCATTTTTTCTCACATAGACTTCTTCATACAAAGCAAAACGAATGAGAGGGTTAAAGAAATGATCCATAAAAAGTGACATACCGTCTTCTTTATCGATAGAAGATATATTGAATATCAATACAGGATCTTGTTTATAATTTTGATCAATGATACGTTGAGTTGCTTCACTGCTAGAAGTAAACTTTATATATTCTTTATTTTTATAAAATTTTCCACGAAAGAAAATATCCTCCTCGTAATCAGGAATATCATGTTGACTTGTATCCACAACAATTAGATGATCTTCATTCCAAATTTTATTAAAATCACCAAAAATGACCAAGCCAGATTTTTCATCATAAAAGTTTAATATTCCATTGCCATCCTTTAATAAATATTGCCCTTCTTTAGTATACTGAGAGAGTTCACCACTTTTATTAATGATATGTCGATATTCTGAATAACGGCTTCTTTTCAACTTCTTTGTTAAAGGAGAATGGTAGCTTGTGAAATGGTAGACGTATGGGAAGTCATTTAGTTTAGATTGAATAGAATCAGCAATACCTAGATTCAAAATTTCCTTTACATCAAGATCGTTGTTGCTTGAATAATTCTCAAACTTTCTCTTCTTACTAAACGTTTTATTCTCTGGGATATCTAATACCTTATTACCAGAGTTATCGTAATAAGTCCATAATCCATCTTTCTTTCTATCTACAAAGTGCCCTTCTTTTTTCACTCTACCATTAGGGTAAAATTCTTGGTATAAACCATCTTTCTTATATCCTTTAAGGTCTTTCGTAGAATATTCTTTATGCAATTGACCTGTTGAAAGGTAAGATATGCTATGATTATATTTCTCTCCAATTTTAGATACAGTGCCTTGATAATAGGCTACTTCTCTAGTATATGTTGGGTACATATTTTTAGTGAGGAGGTAAGGAGTATTTAACTCAAAATCATAGTATTTTCTTTCGAAAGCATATTGGAAGTAGACAACATACCGAACTAGTTTATCTTCTTGAATTTTACCTCTAAACAACCCCTTTTCCCATTTTGGTTGAATGTGATTAAATACTCTAAGGGCTTCATTTTCGAATATTGTGTTGGATGAATTTTGAATTTTTACGTTTTTGGTATTCCCTTCATCATCAATTTTAAAACTTAGCCTCACATAACCCATCAATTGTTTATTAATTGCATTTGGAGGGTAAACGATATTTTTCATGATGAGATTATTTAAAGCGGACATGCCCATCACCGGCTTAGGTTTTTCATATAATCGAGTATATTCTTTCTGTTGATTGTTCTCCGTATATCTAATACCTTTTACCAGCTTCTTGTTCTTCCATACTTCTTCAAAAGTGATATTCCCTAGGCTATCATAACCTATCCATTGTCCTATTTTATAGCCGTCTTTATACTGTCCTTTTACTTTAACCATTTCAGTATTGTCCTCCCAATACTTTATAAAAGGGCCATTTCCGTTAGTAATCAGTTGTTTACCATTGGGATCGTAAAACTCTACTAATTTACCCTTACCTAACTCCACTAAAGGGTAAGCAGTCAGATCCATTAATTTCCCATTTTCATAGTACGTTTTACAAGGTCCATATTTTCTTCGGTTTAGAATTTCTCCATCAAAGGCAAGGTTCCCATTCTTATGCCATTGTTTGTACTTTCCTTCTTTTACTAAACCTATACTGTCTGAAGAGTAAAAAGAAGAATATTTATACCCTTTTTTAAAATTATTGATGTTATTGAGATATAACTCCTTTTTCGCATCATATTGAATTCTCTGCATAAATGATGCTTCAGTAATATTTTCTGTTTTGTTAAAAAGGCTATCAAAAAATACAATCTTATTGGATTGTGCATAGATAGAACTGATGAAAAAATATAAAGGTATAAGAATAAATAGTTGCTTCTTGAACATGTTGGTGTGTTTTAATGAAAGTAGTCTCTTAAAATTAGTAAAAAACATCAAAAGTCAAACATATAAATATGTGACAAATGATGTTTTTCGTACCAACTGCTAATATTTTAATCTTCTAATTCCTTTTTCAAGTTCCACTAATAAATAAAGAACGGCGGATAAACCGATAATCCAAGCCCAGTCGTAAGGAGTGATAGGCGTACTACCAAAAATAGAATTAATGGCAGGGGAGTAGGTGAAAATTAACTGAAGTAATATCATAATAATTACACCACCGATAAGACAAGGATTACTGAAAAAGCCTATTTTGAATACAGAATGTCTTAACGATCGGGTATTGAATAGATAGAATAACTCTCCAAATACAATCAAATTGACACAAATAGTTCGAGCTTTTTCTTCTTGAATTCCTTGATCCATAAGCATGTCAAATAGGAAATATATAGATGCAACTAAATAGAGGCTGACCCAAGTAATTCTAAAAAGCATCTGATGCGTAAGAATTGGTGTATTCGGAGGCTGAGGAGGTCTATTCATGCAACTAATTTCTTGCTTTTCAAAAGCTAAGGTTGCACCTAAAAATATGGCCGTTGACATATTAATCCATAAAATCTGAAGTGGTGTTATCGGTAACATCAAGCCGAGTAAAGAAGCAACTAAAATAACAAGGCCTTCAGTTACATTGGTAGGAATCGTCCAGATAATAAATTTAATTAGATTGTCAAATACGTTCCTTCCTTCTTCAATAGCATCTTTGATAGTGGAGAAGTTATCATCGGTAAGAATCATATCGGAAGTTTCTTTGGCGACTTCCGTACCACTTAGTCCCATTGCAATACCAATATTTGCTTGTCTTAAAGCGGGAGCGTCATTCACTCCATCACCCGTCATTGCAACAATATTGTTTTTCTCTTGCAAAGCTTTGATTAGTATGAGTTTTTGATGAGGATTGACTCTTGCGAAGACTTGTTTATCATCGATAATCTCCGATAATTCTTTTTGATTGAGGTCTTTTAATTCTTCTCCTGTGATACTAAAAGATGCATCATTATTATTGATGATCCCCAATTGATGTGCAATTGAAGTTGCTGTAATCTGATGGTCACCAGTAATCATTTTCACCTCAATACCTGCTTGATGACACACTTCTACAGCAGAGATTGCTTCAGGTCTAGGCGGATCTATCATTGCTTGAAATCCTAAAAAGGTCAGGTCGGTATCCACATCTTCATGGTCTATATCTCTTTTTTTAAGGACCTCTTTTTTACAAAAAGCAAGAACTCTCAACCCATCTTTAGCAAACAAAACTAATTTCTTCTGAATTTTATCATGTTCAATAGATGAAGTCTTCCCATTTTGATCTAATATGTTTTTACATCTTGGAAGTAACTTTTCAGGAGAGCCTTTAATATAGATTATCTGACTATTGCCATTTTGATATAAGGAAGCCATATATTGGTATTCAGATTCAAAAGGAATTTCATCAATAAGAGAATAACTTTTTCTTACTTGATGAAGGGGAATTCCACATTTTATCCCTGAAGTAATTAATGCTCCTTCTGTTGGATCACCTTCAATTTTCCAAGTACCTTTTTCCTGAATAAGGTTTGAAGCGTTACAAAGTACTCCAGCTAAGAGAGTTTCAAATAAAGCTTTTGAACAATGTACATCTACTTTTTTATCATCTAAACTGATTTCTCCAAAAGGGGAATATCCTACACCTGAGAGTGAATAAACTGTATGGGCAGCCATTATTTTCTGAACAGTCATCTCATTTTGTGTGAGTGTTCCTGTTTTATCAGAACATATTACTGTAGTGCTTCCTAAAGTTTCTACTGCAGGTAACTTTCGAATAATAGCTTTTCTTTTGGCCATCCTAGAAACCCCGATGGCTAAGGTAATCGTAACAACAGCAGGTAAACCTTCAGGAATTGCTCCAACAGCCAAAGCTACTCCTTCCATTAGTACATTGACAATGGAATGTCCTCTGTATAGCCCTGAGAGTATGGCAATACTGGCTAAACCAAGAATTATCCAAAGAAGAATTTTACTGAAGTATTCAATTTTTTCTGTTAGTGGTGTGACCAATACATCTGCATGAGCAATTAACTTATTAATCTTTCCAATTTCTGTTTGGTCTGCAGTTGCAACTACTAAGGCGGTCGCAGTTCCGAAAGTAACTAGGGTAGTAGAGAAAGCCATATTCGATTGATCTCCAATACCCTTTTCTTTTAAGAAAGTTCCACAGTTTTTTGTTGTTGGCAGCGATTCTCCTGTTAAAGCAGATTCATCGATTTTTAATTCTTTCGCTTCTAATATTCTAACATCTGCAGGAACTCGGTCTCCCGCTTTTAAGAAAATAATATCACCAGGAACTAATTGGTGCGTATCGATAGATTGTTTATTTCCATCTCTTAGTACTAAACAGTGTTCTTTAAGGTTTTTACTTAGCGCTTGAATCGCCTTTAATGCTTTAACTTCCTGAAAATATCCGATGATAGCATTGATAAGGACAACTCCTAAAATAACACCCATTTCAATCCATTCACCAAGGAAACCAACACCAATTCCGGCGACGATTAAAATATATATAAGTGGTTGTTGAAACTGTTTTAGAAATATCTTCCAAGGGGGTTCACCTTTTGGAGGAGTAAGTTTATTTTCTCCATAAATCCATAACCTTTTATCAGCTTCTTCTAAAGTTAAACCCTTATGTTTATCTGATTCTAACCGGTCGATCACCTGCCTTTCAGAAAGGAGGTGGTAATGTTGTATAGTATTCATTTTTATAGTGTTTATGTTGAAAATTCTAATTGTCTAGGCATAAAAAAAGCACTCCCATAACAAGTAGTATGAGAGTGCAAGACCATTAAACATTATGCAAAAGTTCGTTTTCTTTAGATCGCACAAATGAGAAAAGACATTCCGTTAATGTTAGGTCGGATAATTCTTCTCTGTCAATTTCCAAATCAAATGGTATAGGAACGGTTTGAGAGATATAATTCAGAAATTGTTTTCGCTTTTTGTCTTTCCTTTTCACTCGTTCTCTTGCATAACCAAGGTCTAGATCGTTTGATGTTGCGTACTGCCTGATCCGATAGGCTTCAGATGCATGCACCCTAATATTCATAGCATTAGGTATTCCAGCTGTAAAACTTGTTGCTCCTCTTCCCAGAAAAACAACATTACCTCTCTCAAAGAATGAATAAATAACGGTTTTTAATGCATCAGAAAGTTTTTCGTCTAGTTTATTTCTTTTAAAATCTAGACCGTACATCATTTGTTCAATGATCCCTTTATGTTCAATAGGTGTAAATTCGTTGAGTTCTTGAATTCCTACTTTAAGTTCCTTGGCAATATTATGTAAAATGGTATAGTCTACTAATTTCCAAGGTCTTCTTAATAAGGAATATCCTACTTCATTTTTGTTTAATTTGTCAATAAGGTTTTCTATTGGTTTTCTAGCTTGAACGCCAAAGTTTCTAGATATACATACTATGAGTCCGTTTGCTTTTGGAGCCTGTATACTTCGGAGTTCTTTTTGAATTAGGTAATTATATATGTGCGGTTCCATGGTTGTTGGGCTTTTAGTTATTATATGTGTAAATATAACACTTATATAGATCCGTTTGGGTAATGTAAATCACTAGAAAATGATGATAAGTATCGGGTGTGTTTCATTTTTATGAATTGATTTTATCTGCAAACAATTATTAAATAATGAAGGATAGACGAAGGGAAACTAATTTTTTGTGTAAATTTCTATCAAAATACTAGAGTATTTAAAAAGTGATTAGATATCTTTTTGAGTACTACTTACTTATGTAGTTATTATGTTCGAGTTTATAGCATTAATTATTTTTATTGGTCTTCTATGGATACTGAATTATATGTCCAATCAGAAGGTTAAATTCCACAAAAGAAATCTTACAGCCATTGCACTGGGTATTTTATTTGGTTGGGCTTTATATGCTTTTCTTCCTCAAGAAGCCTATCAAGAGCTTAAACATTATATCAGGACAGTGTCTAATATATATATTCGTTTTCTGAAGTTGATGATTGTTCCTATCGTATTTATTAGTATTTCACATACATTGGTGAATCTAAGTAATGATAGTAATGTAGGACAGAGGATAGGCAAAATTGTTGCCTATTTTGTGATTTCTGTAACAAGTGCAGCAGCTATTGCTCTAGGAACCGCGTCCATTTTCGGATTTGATAAAATTATCGATGTTTCTAAGTTTTCAACAGAAAATATTTCAGAAGGATATGCCAATAGAATTGATGCCCTAAGTGATGCATCACTTGGTAACGTGATTTATGGATTTACTAAAAATATTCCCACCTCTATATTCCAAGCTTTCAGTGATAATAATATTATAGGTACTCTTCTGGTAGCAATGCTGATCGGTATGGCAGTGAGAAGAATGAATTCAAGAAAGCCTAATGAAATGGGAATGGTGATTAAAGGATTAGATGCTGCCAAAATCATTATCAATTCTATGACAATGACCATTATTAAACTGACACCTTATGGGGTATTAGCGTTAATGACAATGGCGGTTGCTGAGAAAGGCCCTTCATTATTCTCCGATTTAGCCAAGTTTATCTTTGTAGCTTATTTCACTATGCTATTAATCTTTGTAATGCAT
Source organism: Flammeovirga agarivorans (assembly GCF_012641475.1). Lineage (NCBI taxonomy): Bacteria > Pseudomonadati > Bacteroidota > Cytophagia > Cytophagales > Flammeovirgaceae > Flammeovirga > Flammeovirga agarivorans. The sequence continues at coordinate 294,379 of NZ_JABAIL010000007.1, forward strand.
TTAGTAGTACAAATGTTGAATGGAGTGAATCCGGTGAAACATTTGAAGAATTTAATGCCAGCAATCATTACCGGATTCTCAACACAATCTAGTGGAGCTACCTTACCTGTTACGATTAATTCTTTAGAAGAAAGAAATGGTGTTGATACTGAAACTGCAAATATTGCCGCATCATTGGGAACAACAATGGGTATGAATGCATGTGGAGCAATGTGGCCTGTATTTATGATCGTACTATCAGTGGGGGTAACGAATGCAATGGGAGGTAACTTGGCACTTTATTCACCAAGTGTTTTAATAACCATGTTTATTTCTGTTGTGATTTCTTCTTTTGGAATTGCAGGATTACCAGGAACGGCTTCATTTGCAGCAATAACAGCAATGACAATTATGGGTATAACACCAGAAGTTATGGGAATTGTCCTAACATTTGTACTTTCTGTAGATTCATTGATAGATATGGGAAGAACAGCTACAAATATATTTGGAGTATCTTCAGCTGCAACCTTCATTTCAAAGAGAGAAGGATTAATGGATATGGAAACCTTTAATAAAGAAAATTAAATATAAGATTCTAATTTATATGTAATTGGTTACATTTGTATTAGAATTATCCAAGAGTCTGTTTTCAATTATTGAGAATGGGCTCTTTTTTATTATTGACTTATTTTAAGTTGGTTGTATAAAGTGTTATTATTGTACTATTTATAGATTTTGTCGTAAATTGATGAACTATTCATCAAACAGCTCTGTTATAATATTAAATCGTATAAACGTTATCAGACATTGAAGACAGAATATAATTGTAAAGCTGCAAAATTTGATTTATCTCAACTACCAATAATTACACTAACTGTTACGAAAGAAGAGCCTAACGTTTCAGATATTGCAGAATATAGACAACTTAAGAACAAGATATTTACCCTTCTTGATATGGAAGTGGTAATGGTTGTAGATGTCTCTACTCTAAAATGGTTAAGTGCAGAGTCGAGAGTGGCATTCGGTTTAAGTTTGAGAGAAACAGAATCAAAATTTGATCACATTCTAAAAAAATCATTTATAGTGATACCGAATGTGGTGGGGAAGGTAATTGTTCAGGGTGTAAATATTATAGCTCGCCCAAAAATACCACAAGATATTTGTAGGACAATGGGGTCTGCACTAAGAAAAGCAGAAGCCTATTGTGATGTGTTTCTAGCTAAAGAAAGAAAAGTAATATAAATGAAGAGGTTGTTAATGTACTTAACAACCTCTTTTCTGTTCTTAAACGCCTCTTGCCTTTAAAACGTCTTGTAGAGCAAGTACCATCGTATGATTATGATGTGATACTGCTTGCTCATTGGCTGATTGAGCCAAGGTTTTTAATTCATCTGTAGTAAGTGATGAAAAGTGATCTAAAAATTGGATATATATATCTTGTGCTAAACTCATGATGTATTTTTTTAAATAGTTAAATAAAGAAAATTAAACTAACTCAAGCTGGTTGTTTCTAAGAGAAATATGTCGTTTTATCGACATTCTACCCCCTTTTATAATTAAAGGAGTTCCCTTGAAATTCCGTTGAGAAATGGCATCATTGAGTGCAGAAAGATAAGCACCTCTTGTGGAGGTCCATCCAAGATTTCCCACCTCTTTATTAAAAGAGTGGATGAGTTCATCATCTGAAAGTGATGATAACTTTTCGATACTGTTAAGATAAAAATCTTCTGTAAATGTCATAAAATAGCGTTTACGATGAAACATAAATTCATGACATCAAGAAAAATTTTGGAGAATGGTAAGGTAGGCGTTTTTGTCCATCCTACTGGACCACATCCATTCTACCACCGTGGCTAGTGCTCGGTTGGCATCCATTCAAGGATTCTTGATGTTGATACAAATTTAAAGGAATTAAATTATTTAATCCAAATCATTTTATAAAAATCTACTGATTTGGTAGAGTTTTATTTATTGGAGTATTGAAAAAGCATTTGTTTTCCTTTTCTAAAATAGATAGCATAGCATTTTGGCAAGAAGTAAATCAATGAGACTATATTGATCTTTTCTCTTTTTATAAAGTAATAAGTGATCAAAATAAAACCAATAAACTCAGTAAATAAAGAGGGAAGTACCGTACCTAATTCACCAAAAAAGTGAATGAAAAAGTAAGAAGAAACGATCAAAATACAACTGTTGAGTACGACTACATTGGTAGAATGTTGCGGTTTGCCAATAGCATTGGTATAACTACCAAAGAAGGCCCCTAATGGATTAAATAAGGAAGATAAGATTAAAATAACTAATAAGTAGTAGGCATCGGCATAGACTTCTCCATGTAAAAAGATAATAATTGGTTTAATCACTATCATGAAAATCAGAGATAAAGGCAGAATTAAAGAGTAGACTCTGACCAACGTCTTTTTGAATTCATTCTTAAATTTATTGAGCTGACCGCTTTCAAACAAGACCACAATTTTAGGATAGAAAATCAATTGAATAGAATTCCCTAAAGCGAGTATAATTATTAAATATCGTTGTGCTAATCCTAATACTGCTGTGACTTCTAATGATAATAATCCAGCCGAAATAAATAATGTCATTCTTGATGCTATCGTACCAAAAATCGCTTTTAATGTACCTTGTTTAGCATAGAATATAATTTGTTTAAAAGTCTTAGGGTTAAATTTACTTTTGATGATCTTAAATATGGGAAGTGTAGAAAGTGATAGGAAAAATACTACCGTATACATTCCGCTTAAACCCCATATTAGATCCTCTAATTTTGGTTGTTGAAGTTGCCATAAACCATAGCAAAGAAGACCCAAACAGATGATAGTAAATATATTGATCAGTACAGTTTTATGTAATTGTCTATTACTCTTATGAATGTTTTCTATCCATTTTAAACTATTATTAGTGATTGAGTAGATAGGGTAGAGGACCAATAAACTACTGATTTCAGGGAATAGATTAAATAAACCGACCGTTAAAATGATACTACCAATTATTCCTTCAATAAGTAATAAACTAACGAATACGGTTTTGAAGGATGAATATTGTACATCTGCTTCTTTTCCAGAAGAAAACTTGACTAATGAAGCATACAAAACACCTTCTCTAATATTAATAGAGACATTGTAAACCGCGAGGAATAAAAACCATTTTCCTACAACAGAAGCTTCAAATAAATGAGTGATAAATAATAGGAGAGAGTAATTAATAAATAATTCGCTTACTGTGATAGTAATCGAAGATAGAAAAGGTCTCTCTGTAAATTGACGTATGAGTAATTTCATTATTAGGTAGTAACAACATCTATATTAAAAATAAGGATTAATAGATAGTATTAATAAATATTAGTCGCAAGTTGCAACTATATAATCGTTTTTCATTATACATAACCATTTATCATCAATAAAATTCAATTGTCACTTACTGTTTATGTTTTCTTAATAATATTTAAACAAGTGATTGATTTTTAATATATTGTCGTTAGTAAGGGTATAAACAACAAAAGATTCACCTATGAAATTATTACAACTCTTATCGATATTATTCTTTTTGGCTTTATCCAATACATCATTTTCTCAAACAAGATTTGAGGTAGCGGAGATGAGTGCATATCCAGAATTCACTCAGAGAGAAAAAGAACAGTTTGAACACTTAGCTGTCGAAGCAAAAGAAACAGAAGAGGGTATTGAGTTGGCATTTCTTAGTGGACAAGAATCAAATAATAAATATATTAATACCTACGAGTATCAAAAAAAGGAAAATGGTGAAAAGATCTACACCGAAAGAAGTGAAGATGGACATGTGATTGTAATGATCAGTTACAAGAAAAACTTATTTTCAAAGGACCAGATTGTCATGCAGCAGTTTAGCAACAATGGTTTTCTAATGGGCTCGTTTATATTCGAAGAAGCTAGATAATTAATTTAATATATAATGAATAAAGGTCATCCTAAACTATGATGTTATGGATGACCTTTTTCTTTTTTATGAATTTGACGATAAATTCGTCTGATATTCTTTTGGTGTGATCTTATACTTCTTTTTAAAGGCAGTAGAAAAATGACTGGCACTGGAGAAACCTAAATCCATTGCGATCATAAGGTTGGTTTTTTGTCTTTCCCTCAATAATCGTTTTGCCTTTTCTAACCTCACATTGGTATGAAATGTAGTGATTGTCATACCGAAAACTTGCTTAAATAAGAACCTCAAACGGCTTTCACTTAAACCTACTTCTCGAGATAATTCTTCTAGTGGGATGATTTTATCTGTTGTAGACTCCAACAAACGGTGTGCTTTAAATATAGGTTCAATATTAAAGCTATACGTATTGGATTCAGTAATATCTTCACGAATCGATACATTGAGAAAGAAGCGATTAAGCATGGCTTTTCCTAAGGTTTCCATTCGATCTTTATAGAAAATCTCTGTCGATTTCATTGAAAATGCCTCATCATAAAAGAAGATCATTTTATTATCAAATTCTTCATAGACAAAAAAGACTTTATCGAGAGACATTAGTGCCGTTAGTCCTTTGTCTTGGTGGATGTAATAGTTGAAGTATTCTTTTGAGATACGAACAATAAATAGTTTGATATGTTCATTGGTTCTATACTTCCAATCTAAATTTGAATCGGAGTTAGAGCAAAAAGCTCCAACAGAATTATAATTCAATTGATTGATGACTTGATCTTCATTATTATCATCTACTTTGTTCCCGCCAAAAAAGGGGTCACCAAAAACAAGGGTAATAAATGGAGCTTCTTCTACTTCTTTTGGTCTAGGGTGGTGGAAGTCTTCATGAAAAGTAACATCAAACTTAATCAGATCCATTTTCTCATTACAATCTATAACTTCGATACTTCCTGTCGCTAATTCATTATCAAAAGTAAGTAAATCTCCTTTTCTTTTGGAATTAAAGAAAGAACCCCATTTGTCTAAAGTTAAATGCAAATTTTCTCTTAGCATTGTAGTTTCTGCGTTATATCAATTATAGATTATTCTTTGTTATCAAAACGATAATTAAGTTAATGCATTTATTTCAAAATGTACTCTTATCAAAAAGAAACTGATATATAGTTGTAATAATATCTTTTGAAAGTACTATGAAATATGCTGATAATGAATAGGACACCTTACTCCTTAGTGGAATACTACTATTAGAATATACTATGGAATTTGTATTATATGCTGATGTACCTAGATAATAAATATATTATGTACAACATTCCTGATATTTCTTCAACTATACTCAATAAGTTCATTATTTTAGTTAGTGATTACTTCAATAAATAAATAATTAAAACCCAAGCAAAGTACAAAACACGTACTTCAATAGATTAACTATAAAAATGAGACACATCTTAAGTTTATTACTGATTGCTACCGTTTTGTACGGTTGTAACTCAAGCTCTACCAATACAGAGACGTCATCCGATAAAAAAGATAAAACCAATGTACTAATACTAATAGGTGATGATATTGCCTTCGGAGATTTAGGAGTGTATGCTTCTGAAATCAAAACCCCCAATTTTCACCGTTTAGCAGAATCGGGAGTAAGGTTTACAAATTTTCATGCTTCACCAGTTTGTTCAGTAACAAGGTCTATGTTAATGACAGGTTGTAATAATATCGAGGTAGGCCTAGGCTCTTTTGATTATTCTTTCTATCCTGCATCTAAAGGAAAAGCGGGATATGAAGGTTATCTGACTAGAAATGCTGTTGCACTATCTCAATTATTTAATGATGAGGGGTATGAAGTATTGAAAGTAGGAAAATGGCATTTAGGGGGTGAAGCAGCAGGTGGATACACTCCATTAGAATGGGGTTTTACCAAAGAGTTTGGTATCCTATCGGGTGGATCCAATCACTGGAACGATTTAAGAATGACTCCAATTTTTTCTGATCCAGATTTTATGCATAAGAAATTTAAGGAACATTGGACGTTAAATGGTGAGAAATACAATAGACCTGAAGGAGTGTATTCTGGAGAGCTTTACACAAAACAAATGATTGATTTTATAAAAGAGGCAAAAGCTGAAGGGAAACCGTGGTTCTCTTGGATGGCTTTTACTACTGCTCATTTTCCTATTCAAGCGCCACCAGAATTAGTTGAAAAACATTATAAATTTTATCTAGAAAAAGGGTATGAGGGATTAAAACAATACCGCTATGAAAGATTAAAAGCGAAAGGGTTAATCTCACATAGTGCACAACCAGCACCCGAAAATGATTTGGTAAAGAAATGGTCTCAGCTAAGTCAAAAAGAAAAAGAGTACCAAGCTAAGGTATTTGCTACTTATGCAGCAGAGATTGAAGATCAGGATAACCGTATTGGACAGATATTAGATTATCTCAAAGAATCTGGACAGATGGATAATACTTTAATTGTCTATCTTTCTGACAATGGGCCAGAAGGTATGGAAGCTGAAAACCCTAATACAGGAAATCAGGTGTTTGGGCAATGGATTGCCAATAATTATGATACTTCTTTTGAAGGTATTGGTACAGCCAATTCGTCAAATTACATTGGTACAGCTTGGGCCAATGCAGCAACTGGTGGTTTGTCTTGGTGGAAATGGTTTATTGGTGAAGGTGGTGTAAGAGTACCTATGATAATAGTTCCTCCAGGAGCCTCAAAAGACAATTATTCTAGAGCAGGACAAATGAGTAATGTGGTGATGTCTGTGAAAGATCTACCGATGACCATTTTAGATTATGCAGGTATCCAACATCCAGGAGATACTTATAAAGGAAAGAAAGTGGTCACACCCACAGGAATTTCTGCTAGACCATTCTTGGATGGAAAATCTGATATAGTCCGTAATGATAAACAATGGTATGCCTTTGAACTGTTTGGTAATGCTTACATTATGCAAGGGAATTACAAGCTGATTAAAGTAAGAAAAGGTATGTTTGGTGATGGGCAATGGCATCTATACGATGTAGTAAAAGATCCATCTGAAAGTATGCCATTAGAGGATAAAATGAAAGATAAATTTGATCAAATGTTAGCCACCTATAAACAGTATGAAAAAGACCATCAATTGGTACAAGTTGACGAAAGTTGGAATGCTTTTAAAGCGGCAAGTGAAGGCAACTAATCAAAAAAGATAGATAGAAGGCCATTGATGTAAAAGTCGATGGCCTTTTTTATGTTGTTAAATTCTTATCGAGTATAATTGCCAAAATTTATATCTATATGAAAATAACTATCGACAATAAAGAATACGAAGTAGGACCAAGGAACAAAACAGTTCTTGATGTATGCAGAAAACACAAATTAAGCATTACAGCTCCTTGTTATAAAACACTACGTCAGTTTGGAACCTGCAATTCTTGTCTTGTTGAAGTAGATGGTGAAAAGAAATTATCTTGCGGAATTCCTCCTGATGAGAATGAAAAGTATGTACTTCAAAGAGATGATTTATTAGAGGAGCGTAAAGAGAAAGTAAAGATTTTTAAATCCCACAAAGAAAAAATGGAAAGGTTGTTAGGCAAGAGTTAATTTATAGATCAACACTATAGTGTAGTTTTTTTATTCCAATTTTTTTTCCTGTTATTCTATCATGAAATTCGATATCACAGCAATAACTAACGCTTTAGCACCTTACAAAAACCAATTAGAACAACTTTATTTATGGAATGCAGATATATCAGGATTGGTAGATTTTGGATTAATATCAAAGGACGAATTGTCGGATCTACTACAACAGTCTATATACAATAGGGAAGTTAAAGTAAAAAATATCGTTCATCATGCACTCCATAATTATTATATAAGTGATAGAACCAAATTTGAAGAGCTTTCAATGTGGATTATTGTAAAGTGGGGAGGAATAAGAGCAGCTTCGAAAAAAGAGACTATACTATTAATCAATAACTTTATTGAAAAGGGAATACAGCCTTTTGAACGTATTGCTTCATACTCAAAAGTGGCTTCATTTATGTGTCCCGAGGAATGCATTATCTATGATGCAAGAGTGGCCTATACATTAAATTGGTTGATCTTATCCAGAAATGCTGGGACAAAATTTTTCCCCATCCCATTAGGCAGGAATTCAAAGATGAAAGCTTTTGATATGGATGTACTTATACGTTTAAAACATATTGATAAATACCATATTGAAGATGCATTCCATATCGAACAAAAATACATTTCAAATAGAGACAAACAATTATACATTCCTAAAAATGAGGCATATTGTTGTATGAATACATTGATCAAAGCCGTCCATCAAAAACTTTGGAATGATGAACGGAAGGAACTTTATTTTACAGAAATGCTGCTTTTTTCAATAGCCGATAATTTTATTACAAAAGAGATTACAGAAAGCATAAGGATTCAATTATAAATTGAAATACAAAATACTCCTTTATTTGACCACAAATTTATCCCAATTGAAATTGTTTTCTTCTAAAAACTTCTTGAGTTGTATAGGTCTGTAGCTTTCATCCTTATTCCAACGTATTTTTACAGACTATATTAGATGAGCAATACATTAAATTCTATCTTCATAAATATCCTTCGTGTTATTATATAAAGTCATTCTATTTAATAAGACTTCTACATAACAATATCAAATTATTATAGTTACTTCATATATGCCTTTAGCATAGGGTGTTACTTTATCATCAATTTGATAAAACTTCTCTATTTAAGATGTGATATTAATTAACTTAAAGAGCATAAAGTATTTTAAATCAATCTTTTGCGAACAATTTTTATATTGCATTACCCAAAAACTAGTTGCTTGCCAAAATGTGTACATCAGATGCCAAAATGTTTAAGCGTAAAACACCCAATACTAGCGACCTTTGTAAGGTAAAATTTATGAAAACTAAATAGAAATAATCATGGCTAATCAATTTGGTAAAAAAGGATGGACTCCAGAACGAATCAACAACTTAGAAGGTAAAACTTTTGTAATCACCGGAGGAAACGGAGGTGCTGGTTTTGAAGCAACAAAAATTCTTCTGAGCAAAGGAGCAGAGGTAGTGATGCTTAACCGTAGTGCAGCCAAATCTGAAAAAGCTATTGATGACCTAAAAATACTATTTGGTAAAGGTGCAAAGGTTTCTTTTATCGTAATGGATTTGGCAAGCTTAGATTCTGTTCGAAAAGCGGCAGAAGCGGTCAATAAGACAATACCTAAAATTGATGCCTTAATGTGTAATGCAGCTGTGGCTCAAGTTGCCAAACAAGAAATTACAGTAGATGGTTTTGAAAGTCAGTTAGGGACCAATCATTATGGACACTTTTTATTAAATAACTTACTTTTTGATAAGATTGAAGCATCAAATGGTAGGATTGTAGTAGTGGCTAGTGAGGGGTATAAAATGGGAATCAAAACCATTCAATTTGACGATATGAATTGGGACAAGAATTATGAGGCCAACGCAGTATATTCTCAAAGTAAATTGGCTCAGATGATGTTCGCTTATGAGTTACAAGATCATATAAAAAGAGCAAATAAAAATGTTGGTGTTTATGTTTGTCACCCTGGTGCATCAAAAACCTCTCTAATTAAAAAAGATGCTCCACTGATTACAAGAATTTCTTGGGCAATATTAGCAGCCTCTCCTTTGGTACAATCGGCAGAAAAAGGTGCATATCCTGAGCTAATGTGTGCTACCGAAGAAAACTTAAAACAAAAAGCTTTTTATGGTCCTACAGGTATGAACTATTGGACAGGCCCTGTAGGGGAATGTAAATTGGAACCTCATGCATTGGACAAAGAAGTGATGACAAAATTATGGACTTTATCAGAAAAAGAGACAAATTGTAAGTGGAACTTCTAAACATATTCTATACAAGTTAAAATAGTAATACAATGGATATATTAAAAGCAGCAACGGATTGGGGAAGAGCGGAAGCATTTTCGATTTCATTTTTCATTCTCTTCGGAATCTTATTTATCATCACAGGACTTGGTTTTTGGCAGTTGGGAAAAACTGAATTCGCCCGAGCGTTTATTTACCCTGTGTCGATAGCTGGGATATTTCTTCTAGCATCTGGATTAGGGTTGTTTTTCTCTAATAAAGCGAGAGTTGGTGAATTTGAAACTGCTTATCAACAAGATGCTTCTTCTTTTGTAGCTTCTGAGATAGAGCGAGTAGATAAAACAATCGCTACTTACCAGACAGCTGCTTTTAAAGTATTTCCAGCTATTGCTATATTAGGAGCTTTAATGGTGATGTTTATGCAGAAACCAGTATGGCAAGCGACTGGTGTAGCTGTAATGGCAACAATGATTGTATTTACTGTTATTGATAGTAACGCAAAATCAAGGTTGGAAAATTATAAAATAGAGTTAGACTCTTTTGTTGCTAATCAAAAATAAGATGGAAAATATCGTTTTCAATAACATCACAGAATTCAATAAGGCTCAAGACTTACCTGCACCTGAAAACCCACTTTTTACTGTTGGTTGTAAGGTGTTAAGTGAGGATGAAATCCAGAATTGCGTTTCTTCTCAAACAGAAGTGAGTTACACTAACCAATTCTACATTATCAGTCTTAAAAATATAGTATCAGGAGAGTTAATTTATGGAAGAACAAAATATGATAGCGAAACGGGAACAATGTTCTTCTCCTCACCGAATCAAACCTATACCATAAAAGACATTATTGTGAGTTCTGAGTCTTGGTTTATAGCCTTTCATGAGGATTTTATATCAGGTACAAATGTTAGAAAACTAATCAAGAATTATAACTTCTTTAATTATAATGTAAATGAGGCATTGCATCTTTCTCCGAAGGAGGAAAATATAATTAAAACCATCTTTAAGACCATAGAAACAGAGTATCAAAATAATCAGGATGAGTTTAGTAAGGATATTATTTTGACACATTTAGAGGCTTTATTAAAGTATGCCGATCGTTTTTATAAACGTCAGTTCTTAAACCGAAAAGAGATCAATAAAGCCTTATTTACTCGTTTTAAAGACATCTTAGATGACTATTTCGAATCCAACTTGTTAGAAGAAAATGGGATTCCAACTGCAGAATGGATGGCCAACAAATTAGGTGTCAGTCATCGTTATATGCGAGATACCATTAAAACAGAGACAGGAAAAACTGCTGTAGATCAAATCAATTTATATTTGGTGGAAGAAGCTAAAAATTTACTCCTCGGAACCAATGCTTCTATTTCTGAAACTGCCTATAAATTAGGGTTTGAATATCCTCAGTATTTCTCCCGATTATTTAAGAAAAAAACAGGATTAAGTCCTAAAGAATATATTGAATCAGCTACTATGAATTAGATTTTGTGTACAGGTCACTCCGTGTACATGTGATACTAAGACTATCATACGAATTTCTGAAAATCGATACTGTTATTAAATGAAACGTCAACTTGACTTCTTATTTAAGCAGGTTGGTTTTTTATATCAAACATATTAATTTACTTCACTTTCTTATAAGCTAACTTAACGGTTCAACATGCCTCACTCAAATAATAATATATGGATACACATAGTTTGGTCTACCAAAAATAAACTACCCTTCTTTGATAAGCATATTCTTAACTATAAGGTAATTCCAATAATTAAAAAAATTGGTACTGAGGAAGAAATACAAATCGATTCAATTAATGGATATAAAGATCATATTCATTGTCTATTGCTACTTCCTACTTCCTACTTCTAAATCAATATCATCTATAGTTCAAAAGCTAAAAGGAAAGAGTGCTTTTATCATCAATAAGGAAGACATACTTGAACAGGAATTCCATTGGGGAATTGGATATTTTGCTGTTTCTGTTAGTCCAAGATTTATTAAGTCTACTAGAGCTTACATCAATAATCAATGGAGCAAACATGAAAAAGTAAGCTATGAAAAAGAGATTAAACAGTTTGATCATTTAACTAAAAGACTTTACTAACAGGCTCCATAACTAAAGTTATGGGCAAGAAAGATAAACTCCGTTAACACTAAAGTGTTAACTTCGTAGAAACCTTGAAGACTTCAGTCTTGAAGGTTTTATCTATCACTTACCCATAGTTTTAACTATGGTGTACGTTATCTTTGCTTTTGTCATCAATAATACTCATTAATAAAGGAGTTTCATTGTGGAATTGTTTTAGAGGAACCATTATTCAAATACAAATTAATTCCACCTTTACAAGGTCCAGAAACTTTTAATTATTTTTGGCTGAGACATCTAAACTTAAAATACTTTTAGAAGTTTTACAAAGAATGAAATTAACAAACAACCAAAACTTAAAAACATCTTATGTCAAACTGGTATGAAGTAATCAGTGAAAAAACTGATTATATTTTACAAGAAATATATCAACACCCTTTCATCAAAGATCTAATGGGAGGTAAGCTATCGAAAGAAGTCTTTAATTTTTATATCAATCAAGATTCTATCTATTTGGCTGAATATAAAAAGATCCTTGCTGAAACAGGAATCAGATGTGAGGAAGATCAGGATACACAGTTTTTCTTAGGTGCTGCAACAGGGATTATTCATGTAGAAGATGCTTTGCATGAGAACTTCTTAACAGGTGAACAAAGAACGACTCAAGCTTCTCCTACTTGTGAATTATATATCAGTTACCTTTCGAGAATTGTACATACAAAATCATTAGAAGAAGGTCTGGCTGCAGTACTTCCTTGTTTTACAATTTACAAAGAAGTAGGGGATTATATTCTTGCCAATCAAAGTAATAAAGGAGAAAATCCATATCAAGACTGGATCAATACTTATGGAGGGGAAGAGTTTGCCAACTCAGTAAAACAAGCGATTGATATTACCAATAAATTAGCAAGTAAGGCTTCTCCAGAAAGAATTGAAAAGATGAATGAAGCGTTTGAAAAAGCCTCAAAATTGGAATGGATGTTTTGGGATAGTGCATACAAACAAGAAGCATGGAAAGTATAAAAACAACTTATAAAAGTGTATTGACTATTGCAGGAAGTGATTCTGGTGGTTGTGCAGGAATCCAAGCCGATATCAAAAGTATTTCGGCTTGTGGAGCCTATGCTGCTAGTGTGATTACAGCGACAACAGCTCAAAATACACAAGGAGTTACCGATATTTTTGCTCTTCCCGTTACTCATCTAGAAAAGCAACTAGAAGCGGTATTAAGTGATATTGATTTTAGTGCCATCAAAATTGGTATGCTTCATTCTTGTGAAGTAATTGAAACAATTGCTACAAAACTTAGGGAATATGATATTCGAAACATTGTATTAGATCCTGTTATGGTGGCGACTTCTGGAGATATTTTAATTACAGAAGATGCTATAGAATGTTTAAAACAACTATTCCCCAAAGTTACATTGATCACTCCCAATCATAAAGAAGCAGAGTTATTGATTGGTCATGCTATTGATCAAAATAACGTTGAAGCCACTGCCAAAGAAATTGGAGCACAATTTAAAACTTCTGTCTTGCTGAAAGGTGGGCACTTTGAAACTGCTGAAATGCACGATGTGCTTTTTGAATTTCCGACAGACAAAACAACAGTCATTAACAACCCCAGAGTAGATACAAACAATACTCACGGCACTGGCTGTAGCTTATCATCAAGTATTGCAACTTTCCTTGGAAAAGGTGAAGGTTTAGAAAGCGCTGTGAAGAAAGGCTGTAGTTATGTCAATAATGCTATTTCAGAAGGAAAAGATAAGGTATTAGGGAAAGGAAATGGCCCGATTAACCATTTTGGAATCTAAGGGATGAGATAAAATTCTTGTGCATCATAGGTTCAACTATGGTGCACTATTTTTTTAATGTATTTTATCATAAACTTGAACTATTACTTCTCAAATCATTCGGGCTATAACCAAACTGTTTTTTGAAAGTGCGACTAAGATGTGATGCACTATGAAAACCCAATTCATTACTTACTTCAAAAACGGATTTTGTTGTGTATTTAAATAACCGGTTGGCCTCTTCCAAACGGTGTTGATTAAAGAACTTAATGATAGGCATTCCAAAGACGGATTTAAATGCTCTTTGGAGTTTAGATTTACTGATATTATTGTTTTCACTGATCGTTTCAAGATTGGGTAAAAAGGAGTAATCAGATAAAATCTGTTCTTTGATATTGAGCATTAATGAAAAATCATCTGGATGGATTTTATTATTTGTTAGAATGCTAGAATCATTCTCAATTAGTACTATCAATCTAGCGATAATCTCATAGGCTCTTGCATAAAAGATTGATCTATTTAACCTCACATCCGTTCTTTCTACAAAAGAATTTCGGACAAGCGATTCAATTTCCGGTGAAAGTCTGTGGTAAAAAAACCAATCTTTTTCCTCTTTTAGCCTCCTGAAAAATTTATCATTTTGTTTTTCAGACGTTTTCCAATCATCAATCAATTCTAATGGAACTCTAATAGACATCCATCGGATCGTTTTATTGCTTGGGAAAGTTAAATTATAAGGGCGGTTAGCATCATAAATAGAGATTCCTTCGGTATTACCCGTATTTGGGGAGTGACCTAACATATCTCCATAAAAACCAATACGGATAGCCACAATTCGCTCTTTATTTTTCGGTGAATTTATTATTTCAATTGGGACTTTTACATTGAAGTCGGCCATAACTATAACAATACCACTTTGATAAGTATGTGCATAAAAGTCTCCATGCCCCATCTCATTATCAAATGAATATTTTGATCCATCCCAGGTTCCACCATATTTTTTGCTAAACTCACTGTAGAATGCTTGTGGATTTATTTCATCTTCGATCCTGAGTACTAATGTTCGTTTATCCATTAATGCGACCTCTTTTGATACTCTTAGTTTAAACAGGAGTATTATGATATTTATTTGAATGCTATTGACAATAATATGAATTATTAAACCCGATTACAATAACGACTTTTGTACTCATCATTATGAAGTGTGATTATCAATTTCAAAAATCCTAATTAAAAATATGAAACATTTAATTTTTATTGTTCTAATATGTATTACAACAATTGTAAGTCTAGGGCAAGATAGACCCAACATCGTTATTATGATGACTGATAATCAAGGATATGGCGATATGGGATGTTATGGAGGGTTACGCGCTCCAACACCAAATATGGATAAATTAGCCGAATCTGGAATTCAGTTTTTAGATTTCCAGATTGATGCAAGTTGTACTGCCTCAAGAGCATCCTTTATGACTGCTCGAATGCCTATCCGTTCGGGTACATCTGGGTATGTTATTCCTGGTGAACCCGGTGGACTTCATCCTATGGAAGTGACTATAGCAGAAATGTTAAAATCAGTAGGTTATTCAACGGCAAATTATGGAAAGTGGCACCTTGGAGAAACGGCTGACAGACAACCTCAAAACCAAGGGTTTGATGAATGGTATGGGGTTTCTAATTCAAGTTTCCCAGTTGATAGTTCTTTCCCTGGATATCAAGAAGATTTAATCCCACCTCAAAGTATCTTAAGTGCAAAAGCGGGTCAGGAAGCTAAAGTAGTTGCTGATATGACACTTGAAAAAAGAGGATTAATTGATAGTGAACTTACAGCAAAAAGTGTTGATTACATTAAGAAACATGCGAACAAAAAAGAGCCTTTCTTCTTGCTTACTACTTTTATAAATCCTCACCATCCAGTTGTTCCTCACCCCAATTTTGCTGGCAAATCAAAAGGTGGTGCGTATACAGATGTCCTAATGGAAATTGATTATAACGTAAGTCAGATTGTAGGAGCTATTGATGATTCAGGTATCCGTGATAATACAATCATTATTTTCTTTTCAGACAATGGTCCTACACGTTATTCCCCAGAAGCAGATCATAATGGAGATCCTGGACAATGGGCTGGTGAATTAGGTTCCGGATGGGAAGGTGGACTACGTACAGTTGGTATGATGTCTTGGCCCAATAAGATCCGATCAAATTGGAAATCAGAAGAAATGTTTCATGCCATGGATTTTATGCCAACACTTGCCAATATTGTAGGAGCTGAAATGCCTGACGATCGTCCAATTGATGGTTTTGATCAGACAGATTTTTTATTAGGAAAACAAGAGCATTCCAATCGAGATCATCGTTTAGTATATTATTATGGTGATTTGACAGTGGTTCGCTGGGCACAATACAAAGCTCACTTTGTAAAATATGCAAGATTTCAAAGTTGTACAGCACCGCCTATCAAGCTAGGGCAAATCCCTGAGTTCTATAACCTTAATACTGATCCAAAAGAACTATTTAATCTTTATGGTCGAAGTGGTGGAATTCCACTATTCTTCAAGTTCCAAGAGGCTATGTTGCCATATTTTGAAAGTATGAAAGAATTTCCAAATTTAGATTACTCAAAAATGGAAAGAGATAAATAATTTGTATTTCTTAAAAAGCAGTCAATTATATTTGTTTTTTTAAGTCTCACATTCATTAGTAATTTTAATGAATGTGAGACTTTTATTTTAAAAAGAATAAATATTCAATAGGATTATTAATTTTAAGTGATCTAAATGATACTCATTTTTATTTTGAGACTAAACCATGAAAAACAAAGTCGCATTAGTGTTGGAAGGAGGTGGTTCAAGAGGAATGTTTACAGCAGGTATTCTTGAATCATTTCTGATGAAAAATATAAATTTTGATTCTATTTTTGGCATCTCAGCAGGTGCATTGTATGGGGCTTCATTTGCTTCCAAACAACTAGAGCGTAATAAAAAATTAAACGCTTATAATGATGATAAGCGATATGGAGGTTTCAAGCATTTACTACTTAAAGGATCTTACCTTTCATGGGATTTTATTATGGGCGATATTGCCCATCGTCTTTTACCTTATGATTATGATACACTCCGTACTTCTGCCGATTTTCATGTAGGGGTAAGTAATTGTAATACAGGGAAATCAGAATTCTTTGTCGTCAATAAATTAGATAAACCAGATATTGTCAGCATTCTTACTGCTAGTGGTTCATTACCATTCATCTCTCCAATTGTAAAATACAAAGGGGAAGAATATCTAGATGGAGGGTTAACGAATTCTATTCCATATGATGTTGCTTTTGAAAATGGAGCAGATAAAATTGTAGTGGTACTCACAAGACCTGAAGGATATGTAAAATCTGATATGAAATTTAAAGCTGTTTCAAAATGGTTTTACAGAAAACATCCCAAGGTACATGAGAACTTGACTCAAAGAGCACAGCAATACAATGAATCCATCCAACAACTTAAAGTACTCGAACAACAAGGAAAAGCGTTTTTGATTTATCCTCAAAAAGAGCTGAATGTTGGTAGAGTGGAACGTCAGGTGTATAAAACAGAAGCCATCTATAATGAAGCCATTAAATTCAGTAATAGCTTTATTCCCAAGATGAAACTATGGATGGAAGAGTAGGAGTCTAGTTATCTAAATTACTTTTAGAATAGATTACTGTTCGAGTGTTAAACGTAGTGTCACTACGAATAGAGTATAGAAAAGATGAACATAAAAAGAATACTATTTAGTATCATAACATTATTATTGTCTACTGCTTTATATTTTTATCTAGATAATTGGCAAAAACATAAGAAGACATTGAAAGAAAATGGTAATCCAACTCTTGTTAAATTAGGTAGTGATGGACCTGTTTCAGTATCTGGATTCTATAATATCAATGCTAAAGAATTTTCTTATGCATTAGCAGGATCTAAATCATATAATGGTTTCACTCTTGGTAACTATTATGTAGGATATTATGATATTGAAGACCCTACATTTATGGTTATCGATTTTTCTCAGTCAATAATTCCGCAGTCATTAGACTCTTTATATCAAGAGATAGAAGGTATTTCTTTTTTAGATAAAGAGTGTTATATAAAACTAACAAAAGAAATTACAGATTATAATGATTTTTATAAATTTTTAATTGAAAGATTATATTCCAGAAAAAACCTTGAATGTGATAACTTTAAACTAGAAATGAGAGACAAAGTAGTTATTCAAATTAATAGATGGGCAAATCTTACTTTTTTTGAAACATATCCATCAGTAAGGAATAGAAATATATTTAAAGTTAATATAGATGATATTAATAAAAAAGATTTTCATGATTTTATGTCAAATGGAGATAAAAATAAAAAAATCATCATATGTTCTTTTAATGGTGAAATAAATATTAATTTAATTTCTCATCAATTAGATGAAGTAAATAACTTAAATGACTCATATGAAGATAAGGCTAAGGTCATTTTTATCAGAAATAACTAATAAATGCAGAGTACATAAAATTATCGTATATTTTTAATTTATTTTATGATTAAATCTTTTTAAAGTAAACTCTTCTGAGTATTAAAGAAAGTGTCACTCCGAACTTCCGAATTGAATAAGTCTTAGACTTATGGCATAAACAAATTCGTAGTGAAACTGCGTTTAACAATACGAATAGGTTAAAGAGATAGTAAATATTGATGATAGTGCTGGAAATCTTAAAAAATCATGGGGTGAAACTGTGAAAAATAAGAATAGTAATTTAAGGTCTAAAATTAAACCGTAAAGAAAAAAATAGGTAGAAAAAAAAGGTCAATTTATGTTATGGGAATACTAAAAAATATTCTTTCTAATAGAAAAAATTTTCAAGAGATTGAACAACTTATTAATGATGGATATCAATTATCTTTAGAAGATATTAAACTCTTATTTTTAAAAAAAAACAATGAAGTGCTTTGGTTTTTTCTTGAGGAAATAAATAGTTTTGACCTATATCCAAAAGAAATAAAAAGTGAGTTACTTAAATTTTTAAAATTAAAGATTGAGAAAAAAGACTATGATAAGTATCTTTTTTGTGAAATTCTTTTCTACATAAAAAAAATTGATATTTCATTTTTAAAGAATATTACATACGATTTAATAAATGAAGAATTATTTTTGCTATTAGATTTTATTGAAACTGAACATAATTTGATGAAAAGTGGTGATGTAAAATATTTATTAAAAAACATAAATCCTGAAAAGATGGATGAATTATCACAATTTATTTATTACAAATTATGTAATGCATATCATTTAATACATGATTTTAATTTAGATGAATTCATATTTACCAATAAAAAAATACATGACATTTTAATTAAAAGATATTTTAATTTTTTGTAACGGGAATCGTGAGTGTAACCATGATACTTTCTATTAATTTCGTCCCACTGTTTGAGGTGTTAAACGAAATGTCACTCCGAACTTCCGAATTGATTAATTTTTAGACTTATAGCATAACCAAATTCGTTGTGACATTATCATATGACACTACGAATAGAAGAGGTACTTGTGAAATTGGTATTACCCAGTAAATAATTTTGGAATACAAAAAAAACTACAAATTTTATCTTTATACAAACTCTTAGAATAAGATGCAGCAAGAACAAAAAATAAGTAATAAAGCAAAGTTCATTTGGATTATTATAGGTATACCTTTATGGATTGTAATTGGTATTTACAGTGGATATGAAGCAAAGAATGAACATAGAAAATATCGCTTAATAAATTATTATAGTCATTTTAATTATGAGGTAAAGGTTAGCTATTATAATAGAGGCTTTTATGATGTAGTTACAACTACTAATGATAGCATTTACTTTGTTCTGTCAATTGATTATCTAAAAATTAAGAAAGGTGATATTTTAATAAAGGAGGAAAACACTAATAATATTGAAATTATTACCAAAGAAAATGAGTATAATCTAGAACTTAAATATGTACCTAGAAATTCATACTTACATGAATTAAAAAATGAGGAAGAACACTTAAATAAGTATGGAGAAGTTGAAGAAAAAAGATAGTTTTTTTGTGGTCTTATTGCCGAACTTCCCATTTGATTAAGTCTTTGACTTATAACATAACGTCAAAAAAGCAAAGATTAAAAAATGAGTTACACTCACTTCTTGTTATTATTTATTTTCATTTGAGGAGCTGCAGGCACAAACCTACTCCTCATTCTCTCAACTACAACACCAACAAGCTGAATTTAAAAACAACTAATTGGAGACAGTTTATTACAAATGAGAGAAATACCTTAATGAGTTCAATAAATTAAATACCTTTTATTTTTTTATAGTCATAAGTTGCAAACTTATGACATAAACAAATTCGTAGTGACACTATCGTTTAACACTACGAATAGAGGAGGGCTTATGATAAAAATACAGGCTTTGGTATACATGGTAATCACCCTGAATATACGAGAGTTGTAGCTGAAAGATTAGAAAATACTATCGATGATGCAGGGGGTATTAATTCTATTTCACAACAAGAAACAAATAATATTTTAATTCAAACTGCAACTAAAATGAGAAATCAAATTCAAACACATGTAATAGATGCAGATATTGCAGATGATAGATATAGTAATTTAAATGAGGTATATAGAGGCTTATAACATATGAAGTATTATAAATTTAGATTTGACGTAAATAATGATGTTCTAAAAGAGGTACCTGACTACACAATAAAGGAATCTGATACGAAAGATTTAAGTGAATTTAATAGCTTAGATGACATTCCATATTTTCAGCCTTATCTAAATGATTTTGTCATATATGACAAATTTAGAAATGTGGATATACTTGATCTAAAATTAAGTAGTGGTTTTATTATTAGTAGTAAATTTAAAGATATCCTTTTAAAACATAATTTATCAGAACATCGTTTTTATGAAGCGAATGTATTTTCTACTAAAGGAGAAAAAGTAGATTTTCATTATCTCTTTTTGGTAAATAATTTTTATAAAATTTTAGATTTTGAGAAAACAAAATTTTATGGAATGGATTGGTATGACAATAGATTGACTGATTCATTTATAGTTAAAAATGAAAAGGATAGGGTTGATTTATATAAAAAGTTGGTTAAAAATAATATTGATATAGATATTATCAAATCAGACTTTTATTTTCTAAATCAGAAGGTTGATTTAATTAGATGTGATATTGAGAGTTGCTTTTTAATTTCAGAAAGACTTAAATATGAGATTGAAGAAAATGATCTTGAAAATATTATTATTTCGGAAAAAGTATATGCTGAAAATGTAAATTGGTAAAACATCTCGAATTGTTCGGAGTGTTAAATGCTGTGCCACTCCGAACTTCCGAATTGATTAAGTCTTTGACTTATAACATAACGTCAAAAAAGCAAAGATTAAAAAATGAGTTACACTCACTTCTTGTTATTATTTATTTTCATTTGAGGAGCTGCAGGCACAAACCTACTCCTCATTCTCTCAACTACAACACCAACAAGCTGAATTTAAAAACAACTAATTGGAGACAGTTTATTACAAATGAGAGAAATACCTTAATGAGTTCAATAAATTAAATACCTTTATTTTTTTATAGTCATAAGTTTCAAACTTATGACATAAACAAATTCGTAGTGACACTATCGTTTAACACTACGAATAGAGGAGTAGTCCACAAAAATATGAGAAGCATATGTTAACATATTCAATAATTTTTTTACGACCATGATAATAAAAATAACACCTAAAATTTCAGTTGGAGAAATTCAGTTAGGAAAGACACGTCAAGAAGTAATAACAAGTATTGGGAAGCCTGATTATTTTAATGAATACACAAATCAGGATTTTTATAACGATTTGGGAATCATATTATTTTATTCAAAAGCTAATAAACTAGCTCAAGTTGTGTTTTTAAAACTTATGCAAAATGAATTTCATCTTTTCG